>JBBQDB010000045.1:0-28835 GCA_038319245.1 Gemmatimonadales bacterium | reverse complement strand
TCCCAACCGTGTCGAGCATGCCTTCGCGCGGACTCGAACCGCGACGCCTTGCGGCACTACCACCTCAAAGTAGCGTGTCTACCAATTTCACCACGAAGGCGAGGTGCTCGACCAACGGTACCCATGCTGCAATCCCAACCTGCGTCCTACGAACCTACGGGAGCGACGGGGCTCGAACCCGCGACCTCTCGAGTGACAGTCGAGTGCTCTAACCAAACTGAGCTACGCCCCCAACACAAACGAATCCGCGGGGCTCTAGCACGATCGCTATGGCAACGTCGGTCTCGCGTCGTTCAACGGCACCAACAACTACACCACCAATACTTGCACCACCAGCGCTTCCCCAACTCCAGCGGGGAGTCATAGCCCCAACGGGAGTCGAACCCGTCTCTCGACCTTGAAAGGGTCGCGTCCTAACCGATAGACGATGGGGCCGCAGCCATGGAACAGACCAACACCTGCCAGTAGCGGTAACGGGATTCGAACCCGTGTTCCAGCCTTGAGAGGGCTGTGTCCTAGTCCCCTAGACGATACCGCCGGAGGCTTTCCCGCTGAAGGCGGGAAAGCCTCCGGCGGTATCGGGTGGTAGTGATCGCAAAGCGATCGCCACCACCTTCCTATTTCCAGTCGTCATCGCCGAGGCGATAACTCCGAGCGAACGCGAAAGGCGTCTCAAGCCTCCCGCACCGCACCCGCTGGACACACGACGTTCAAGAACAAAACACAGGCCCGGAGGGAATCGAACCCCCAACCGCCGGTTTTGGAGACCGGTGCTCTACCAATTGAGCTACGGACCTCCGAAGCGGCGACGTTTCGGCTGCCGCTTGCAGGGTGACCGACGGGGATTGAACCCGCAACCCCCGGAACCACAATCCGGTGCTCTAACCAATTGAGCTACGGCCACCATGGTCGAATGCCCGCGATCCTCTGCATCGCATCCGGTCGTTCACTCCGGTCAGTCACCTGAATCAGAGCACGAAATCGTAACTAGTCCTGCGTACGTTTGCAACCCATGTAACGCAGATACTGCCCTAAAAAAACCGCTTAGTCCTTCGCGCGATCCAGATACTCGCCCGTCGTCGGGTTCACGCGGATACGCGTACCTGATTCGACAAACTCCGGCACGTTAACCGTCACGCCGTTTTCCAACTTGGCCGGCTTCGATGAAGCGTTCTTCGTCGCCCCGCGCACAACCGGCGCAGTCTCGACAATCTCGAACACCATCGAATTCGGAAGTTCGACGCCGATCGGTCGACCGTTGTAAAACTCGCAGATAATCTTCATCCCGGCCTGCATCCACGGCGCAGAATCGCCCAACGCTTCTTCGTCCATCTCGAGCTGATCGTAGTTCGAGATGTTCATGAAATGGAACGTGTCGCCGCCCTGGTACATGAACTCGAGTTCCAGCGTCTCCATCGACGCCTTCTCGATCGCGTCCGCAGCGCGGAACCGATGCTCGAAGTTGGAACCGGTGCGCAGGTTCTTCATCTTCGCCTGCACCATCGCGCGCAGGTTACCCGGCGTGTGATGACGAAACTCGATGATACGGCACGGATCGCCCTCGAACACGAGGACCATACCGCGACGGATCTGGGTAGCCGGAATGGCCATACGAACGACACCTTCGCCAAAGGACCATCGGCACCACTGCTCACAGCCCGCGCGCCGATACGAAAACCTGCCAAGCACAGCCTCTTAACGTAACCTGTGCCGATGTGAACGGTCAACCGACCCGGACCCTACTTCTTTGGCAACGTGGCGAGAAGCGCCTGCACGGCCGCATCCAATTGGCTGTCTCGCCCACTATACGACTCCCCGACCGGACGCACGACAGTCACGTCCACTGGCCGTGGGTGGAGCTCCATGTCACGCCCCTTCGTGTCGGAGACACGCGTGAACGGAATCCGCAGGGAAGTGGTCCCGTCCAACAGCGTCACATTCGACGTGAAGATGATCCACCCAGCCGTCGGCTCACCGACCACCTTCCCCAACGACAGCGCGCGGTAACCCTCGGTGAAGTCTTCCCCGTCGGACAGCGTATGCTGGTTGGTCACGAGTACCGACGGACGCTCGAGCGAACGCTGGCCGAGACTGGCACGCGCCGGCGTCACGGTCGACCCACGCGGCGTGAATTGCAGGTAACTGCGCCGAGCCAGCACGTCGATCGCATAGGTGTTGACGAAGCCGCCGTTGTTGTTACGCACATCGACGACAACCCCTTCACGCCCCTGATTCTCCGCATCGAGGTCGAGGTACAGCTGGTCGAGTGCGCCCTGCCCCATGTCGAACATGTGCACGTAGCCGAGTCGTCCGCCGCTCGCCTTCGCCACATACGCTCGACGCTCCTCGACCCACTGCCGATAGAGCAAATCCTTTTCCTGATTGAGCGGGATCGGTTGGAGCACCACGTCGCGCTCAACTGGTGCAGCGCCGTTCGCGCCCGCGGTCGCCGAAACTCGCAGCGTAACCCGTCGGCCAACCTTGCCCAGCAGCACCGAATCGAGCGGCACGTCCGCGCGCAACACAGTGCCATCGACCGCGGTGATTCTGTCGCCGACCCGCACGCCGGCGACAGCGGCCGGCCCCTGCGCGATGACCTCACTCACGCGATACACGACCGCGCGCGCATCGCCTCGCGCCTCACTCCGAGCCTCAAGCGCGCCGCGATCAAAGCGCACGCCCAAACGGCCCAACGGCACGACAACGCCGCCCGTAGTCGGACCGCTGACTCCCAAATGTGACGCGTTCAATTCGCCAACCATCAGCGACAACACACGACGTAAATCATCCGGGTTGCGGCTCCCTTCGACATACGGCGCGATGCGTGTTGCGAGGCCAGGCCAGTCGGCACCATGCATCGTGCCGTCAAAGAAATTATTCGCCAGCGTTGACCACGCCTGCTCGAAGATCGCGCGCTTTTCGCCTTCAAAGCTCACCTCGACTTCAGCGCTCGTAGCAATCGTGCGCGCCACGCGCGACTCGACGATCAGCGCGGTGATGCGTCCGCCTTCGAGGTACCAGAGCTCACGTGAATCGGGGGACCACTGCACGTTCGCCTTCCCACCTGGCGATGTCGTGAGCGCGCGCAGCTGCGGGTCACGCACGAGTTCATCGAGCGGCCACGTGTACAGCTGCTGCTGTCCGCCGGCCGTCGCCGACAATGCCAACGTGCGACCATCTGGGCTGATGGACATCGCGCCGATTTCAAGACCGGCGGTAGGCAACACGGTGGCACGGATGCGAATGCCATCAAAGACAATTGTCACCGGTTTACGCGCCGTTGCAGTAGCGACGCGCCCAGTCGTATCGCGCGATGTCGTCGTGCGCGCAGACGTGTCGCGTGGCGTCGTGGTGCGAGCGGAGGTATCGCGTGGCACGCTATCGCGCGGCGTCGGTCCAAACAGTTCGCGATACTGATCTTCGCGAAAACGTGGCGTGTGTGGCACAAGATCGACGCGTACGATGTGCGGCGTTTCCGTGCGCATCGCCGAACGATAGAGTAGGAACGTGCCGTCGGGGGACCACTGCACCGCGCCGACGTTGGCGTCAGCGCCAAAGCTCACCTGCTTCGAAGGCGTGCCGTCGAGCGCAACCACGTGCACGTTGCCAAAACCGTCGGTACCACGCGCGGCGTAGGCAATCCACTTGGAGTCGGGCGACCAGGTGATCGCGCCAGCATTCATAAACGGTGGTTCACCAAGCTGTGCACTCGCCACGCGGCGGTCGCCCGTGCCATCGATACCAACGACGCGCACTTCCTGCCCATCGCGCTGATACGCAACCCATTTGCCGTCGGGTGACACACGCGGGCCGTAGCTGCGCGATGCCCCCGTCGTCAGCGCGCGTTCGGTTCGAGACGCCGCGTCCTGCACGAAGAGATTCCACGCTTTCGCGCGATTCGACGCATACACGATACGACGACCATCTGGCAGCCACGCAGGATCGGCCTCCACGGCCGTCGTTGACGTCAGTCGCGTCGCTTCGCCCGCATCGCGCGCAGCGGATACAAAGACATCACCACGCGCGACGAACGCCACCTTACGCGCATCCGGCGCGACGGCCAACGCCGAAAATCCTTGACTGAGCACCTGCCGCTCGGCGTTCAATTCACTCACTGCGCCACGCAGGGTTATCGGCACTTCATTCGCCGTGCCTTTCGCAACATCGTAACGCCACACGCCGAAGTCGCGTTCAAAGACGATGGACTTAGCATCGGCGGCGATCTGCGGCCACAGCACGCGCCCATTGCTGAAGTGCGTGAGCAGCTTCGCGTCTCCGCCGGCCACGGCGCGCGACCAGAGATTTTCCTGTCCGCTGCGATCGCTCATGTAGTAAATCGTCTTGCCATCCATTGACCACATCGGCCAAGTATCCTTACCGTTGCCTGCATCGCCAAAGCGCTCGTAGGTGGGCGTGGCTGCATCGATGCCGCGCACGAACCACAGCTCGCTTTCGTCGAGATGTGAGTGGCCGTGCCGCCACCATTGCCCCGACGTGGTGCCACGCGCGGTGATGGCGAGAGTTTTCCCATCGGGCGACGGGGCAGCCCAGTACTCACTCGCATACCGATCCGCGGCGACTTGCGTCGGCTGTCCGCCGCGCGCGGGCACGCGCCACACATCGTTCATGCCGGAGATATCTCCGCTGCTGCTCGAGAAGTAGAGCCACGCACCATCGCGCGACCATGCATCGAGCTGCTCGCGACCATCGCTGAATGTGCGACGTGAGATGCGCCCCGACGTGACGTCGTAGACGTAGATATCTCCACCACCGCTGCGCGTGCTGACGAACGCGAGCTGCTTGCCATCGGGCGACCAGAGCGGGCGCGACTCGGTAGCGGGATGCGTGATCAGCAGGCGCGCCGCGCCACCCGCAGCGGGCACCGTCCAAATATCGCCGCCAGCGATGAACGCGATCTCCATCCCATCCGGAGAGACGCTCGGCTCGGACAGCGCGGCGCGTGCCACGACCTCCGACTGCGCGCTGGCAATCGCGGCGAGACACAGCGTGGCAACGATCGCACGCGTGCCTCCGGAGACCAGTCGGCAAAGCGCGAATTCTGACAAGGAAATCGAGTGCATCACGGGGCCTTCGCCGCAGTCGGCGTTGAGGTGGCAGCGAGATTCGGGAGCGACGTCAGGATGGGTAGCAACGCGCTCCACATCGTCGTCGCTACAATCTTTGAACCGTCGATGTTCGGATGAATGCCGTCCGCCTGATTGAGTCGCGCATCGCCAGCCACGCCTTGCAGCAGAAACGGCAGCAACGGTACCGCAGCGCCCTGTGCCGCCTTGGCGTAGAGCACATGAAAGCGCGTCGTGTAATCTCGACCCAGGTTGGTCGGAGCTTCCATCTGCACGAGCGCGACCTTCGCGGCGGGCTGCTGCTTTTTGACTAGCGCGAGCAAGGCCACGATGTTGGCGTACGTCGAATCAGGGTCGACGCCCCGCAGTCCATCATTTGCCCCAACTTCTAGCAGAATCGCGGCTGCCGGTTGATCCAACACCCACGACGCGCGTCGCAAGGCACCGGCCGACGTCTCGCCACTCAGTCCGGCGTTGACGATGGTGACCTTGAACCCTGCGGAGTCGGCCTTGCGCTGCAGGAGCGCGGGGTAGGCCTTGTCCGGGTCGAGGCCGAGTCCGGCGGTGAGACTGGTGCCGAGCAGCACGACGCGCCGGCTCGCGACCGCCGGCGCCGTAGCCGTCGCGGGGGCCGCTGGGGTAATTCCAGTTGTCGCGACGCCGGTTGTAGCAACCGCTGTTGCCGGAGCCGATGCCGTTCCGGTTGATTCCGGGGATCCCGTGGGACGTCCTGCCGCTTTGTCACCACCGCAGGCCGCCAGCGTACTGATGGCCAGCGTGTGGAGTACCAAGAGCAGTCCGCGCATGACGCGTGTCGTCCCTTCATGACCCTTCTGCTTCGATCGCATGCTTGTCGCCCGCGGGTTGACCAAGGAATACCAGAGTGGCACGCAACGCCTTGTCGTGCTGAATGATGTCTCGTTTGAGATCGCGCAGGGGGCGTTCGTGTCCATTGTCGGTCCGTCGGGAAGTGGCAAGACGACGCTGCTCGGACTGCTGGCCGGCTTGGATACACCAAGCCGAGGCACGGTCACGCTCGACGGCATCGACATCGGCGGCCTCGACGAAGACGCCCGCGCCAAACTGCGCGGAGAGAAAGTTGGGTTCGTGTTCCAAAGCTTTCAATTGATCCCGACGCTGACGGCACTGGAAAATGTGCAAGTGCCGCTCGAACTGGCCGGGAAGATTTCGTCGCGCGATTCGTCGGCGCGCGCGCGCGATCTACTGACGCGCGTCGGGTTGGGCGACCGAACCCACCATTTTCCGCAGCAACTCTCGGGCGGCGAACAGCAGCGCGTGGCGTTGGCGCGCGCGTTCGTCAACGAGCCACGCATTCTTTTCGCGGACGAACCGACGGGTAATCTCGATGGTTCGACTGGCGAACGCATCGTCGAGCTGCTGATGTCGCTCAATCGTGAGCGCGGTTGCACGATCGTGCTGGTCACACATGACGCGGCCCTTGCGGCGCGCACGCAGCGCACGATCCGCCTCAAGGATGGTCTCGTGGTGGAGGATGTGCGGCATGCCGAATTCGAGGCGGCGATGGCCAAGCTGTCCGACACGTCCACGATGCCAACGACAATACCCGCGCTGATGGCGACACGCCCGTGACCACTGCCGCGCTATTACGCCTGGCCTGGCGCGAAAGTCGCACGGCACGACGCCGTCTGGCCCTGTACATGTCGTCGATTGCGTTCGGAGTCGCTGCGCTCGTCGCCATTGACTCGTTTGCCGGCAACGTCACCCGCTCCATTCGCGATCAGTCGCGCACCTTGCTTGGCGGCGACATGTCGTTGCAGGCGGGGCGCGCCTTTCCCGCCGTTGTCGACACGCTGCTCGATTCCCTCGCGCGCGAGGGCGCGACGTCGGCGCGGGTGACGACGTTTGCGTCAATGGCGCTGACGCCGCGCACCGGCGGCACTCGCCTTGTGCAGGTGCGCGCGGTGACGCCAGGCTTTCCGTTTTACGGCACACTTGAAACGGTCCCCGCCGGTTTGTGGAGCACAGTCCACGATTCGCCTGTCGTCTTCGTGGACGCGTCGCTACTGATTTCGCTCAATGCAGTCGTCGGCGATTCGCTGCGACTGGGCACGCAGATGTTTCGCATCGCTGGCACGCTTGGCAATGTGCCCGGTGACGCGAGTATTGCATCCGTGATTGGCCCGCGTGTGTACTTCTCGGCCAAGTATGCCGACGCGACCGGTCTGCTCAAATTCGGCAGCCGCGCCGAGTACAAGGCGGTGTTGCAGCTACCGCCAGCGAAAGTGAGCACGCCGGCTATCGCCGAGGTCACGCGCATGGCGCTGTTCCGACGCATTGACCCTGTCGCGGCGGCAGCGTTCGAAAAGTCAGCGGGCGGCCGTCGGCAACGTGGGGGGCCGCAGCCGCCCTCAGAAGCGCCGGAAGAACCGTCGCGCGCACCAAACAGCGCCGCAGCGAGGGGCACCGCCGCAAATAGCGGATCAGCAAGCACCGCCTCCACCGACACGACGGCACGGTTAACCGCGGATAGCAGCGCCAAAGCTATTGCCGCGCCAGCGTCACCGACGTCCACCAACGCCACACTTGCCGCAGCGCCGCCGTCGCGCGTGCGAGTACGCAGCGTGGCCGATACGGAGCGGGATTTCACCTCGGCCGTGGCACAGCTGGCGGATTTCCTGAGTATCATTGGGCTCATCGCACTGTTGCTGGGCGGCATCGGCGTCGCGAGCGGTGTGAATGCGTTCGTGAATTCCAAGATCGACACCGTGGCCGTACTGCGATGCTTAGGTGCGACGAGTCGTCAGGTTTTGACGCTGTACATGGTGCAGGCTGGCGTCATGGGGCTCGTGGGCGCAACCGCGGGCGCGACGCTTGGCGTCGCCGTGCAATTTCTGCTGCCACGTGTGGTCGCCGACTTCCTGCCGCTCAATGTGACGATCGCGCTCGAGCCGCGCCCGCTCCTGCTTGGACTCGCGACGGGCGTGTGGGTGTCGCTGGTGTTTGCGATGCGACCCCTGCTTGCACTGCGTCGCGTCTCGCCGTTGCAGGCAATCCGTCGTGACGCGGATGCGCAGGCGTTGCCGCGCGAATGGAAAGACGTCGCGCGCCTCTCGGTGGATGGTCTACTGGTGGGCAGTATTGTCGCGATCATCGTGGCGCGATTGGGCGACCTGCGCGATGGCTTGATTGTCAGTGCGTCTATCACGGGCGCCGTCGCCGTGCTCTGGCTTGCGGCCACGCTACTCATCGCACTGGCGCGTCGCAGCACGAGCGCATCGTGGCCGTTCGAACTGCGGCAGGGCATCGCCAACCTGCATCGTCCCGCGAATCAGACGCGCGCGGTCACGCTGGCGCTCGGCTTCGGCGCCTTCCTGCTGAGTACCGTCTACTTGGTGCAGTCCAACCTGCTCGGACGCGTGCAGTCCAGCGCCGATGCGTCGGCGGGAAACTTGCTGTTTTTTGACGTACAGGACGATCAGGCGGCACCGCTCGACTCGATTCTCTCCGTGCGCAAATTGCCGATCGTGCAACAAACACCGATCGTCACGATGCGACTGGAATCGATCAACGGCCGCAGTGTGACCGCGCTGATCGCCGACACCACCGTGCGCCGCGCGGGGTGGGCACTCCGTCGCGAATTCCGCTCGACGTATCGCGAGAAAATGCAGGAATCCGAAAAGCTCGTGACGGGAACATGGTTTGCTGACAGTGCCGCACGCGTAACCTCGCGCGCGAGTAATCCGGATGCTCCCTTCCCCGTGTCTTTTGAAAGCGGCGTCGCGAAAGACTTAGGCGTCGCGGTGGGTGACACGGTTATCTGGAACGTGCAAGGCGTGCCAGTACGCACGGTGGTGGCCAACACGCGCACGGTGAATTGGGCGCGCTTCGAGGCGAATTTCTTTCTCGTGTTCGCGCCCGAAGCATTGCGGCATGCGCCACAGCAGTTCGTCGTCGTGGCCAACGTGCCTGCGGGTGACATGTTGGCCGAAGTGCAACGCGATGCCGTCCGCCGCTTTCCGAACATTTCGAGCCTCGACCTGTCGCTCGTACGCAGCACGATCGGCGCCATCGTCAACCGGGTGACATTGGCCATTCGCTTCCTCGGCCTGTTCTCGATCGCGATGGGTATTCCGGTGCTCTTCAGCGCCGTAGCCGCGACACGACGCGCGCGACTTCGCGAAGGCGTCCTACTGCGCACACTCGGCGCGTCACGAGCGCAGGTCGCCCGTGTCCTGCTCGCGGAGTACGCCGCGCTCGGCGCGCTCGGTGCCTTGACCGGCATGGTCCTCGCGTTCGCCGGCGCCTGGGGGCTGACGCGCTTTGTCTTCAAGGATCCGTTCGAACCGGCGGTACTTCCGGCGATGGCGATCGCGGCGGGGATGCTGATCCTGACGATGGGGATCGGCTTGCTCACCAGTCGCGATGTCTACAAGACCACACCGATGGTGGCGATTCGCGAAGCGTGATGACTCACCCGTGTTCGATCAGGCGCGCACGCGTTACTGCCGTCGAATGAGACCGAAGGCGTCCGGGGTATTGTTTCCCGGACGCAGACTGACCCAGACGCGCGTGCCCACCGCGGTGCGCAGCGTCGGTGGGACCACCGACAGACGCTTCTTGCCGCTGCCGTCGGTGAGCGTGAGTTCCCAACTCGCGCCAGCCGAATTCAAGATGCCGTCGAACGCGGGTACGCCGTTCATGGCGCGCACGATGTAATCGGACACGACGACATCGCGCGTGGACACTTTGAAGCCACGGACTACCACTTCAACGCCGGCGAGCTTTGACATCCCTGCAGTCGCCATACCGCTCAAGGCGACGTCGACATTTCCACTCGTGTGCAGCACGAGTTGCGGCGCGGTACTACCGCCAATGAGCGCCACGACACCGCGTGCAGAATCGCCCTTTGCGCGCCGAGCTGCGTTCGACTCGACTTCGAGAATCTTTTGCGCGCCGTTGCGTGCAACGGATGTCAGCGAGTCGCTACGCTTGTTCGTGCGGGGCGCGGTCTTCGACGAGGAGGTACCGGCTTTCGGTCCGGTGGTTGGAGCAGCGACAGCGGCTGCTGCTAACTCCGGCGAGGTATTGAGCGATTGCCGTTTCACTTCGATGTCGGCAAGCATCGAATCGCGCATCGCCTTGTTGTCCGACAATCCGCTGCGGATCGAGTCAACGGTTGGCGGTTGATCCAGTCGCTGTCCATCGCCGCGAATGCTCACGGAGCCACCGGAGTCGCCGCCGGCGCACGCGGCGACGACGACCAGCGCCGTCAACCGAAGGCACGCGTGTGCCAACAGGGTACAACCGCGACGAACGGAGCGCAGACGAGAAGGCATGGTAAACGCAATTCTACTCGGCGGTCGCTTTGCGTCAACACGGACGATACACACCCGAGGTCGCCCGTGACATTTCGCAAGCGTCGCCGTCAGCGCCGTGCAGATCGTCCCCGTGGCACCGCTCCCGCGACATCAGATACGCGCGGCGAAACGTCACAAGCAGATGCGGTTCGCGACGTGACGGTGCGTGCGGAATGACACGAAATACGCGGCTGGTACCGACACCGTATCACCGTCGTACAGCACCGTTACAGCACGGGCCAACAGCGGTGACCATCACGCAGTCGATGCGTCAACGGAATGCAATGCATCATATTCCTGATCCGGCCCGCTTTCCGCGCGATGTACGTGCCGTCTGGCGCGAAGATAACGCGCGCGGCCTCGACTTCGCCGACTTTGCCGATTGGGAACTTGCGGCCGAGTCATTTGCATCGGCGGCGGATATCATCGCGACGTCGGAGCCGATGGAGCCCGACGCCCATGACGTGCTTGCACTGGTGCTGGGCAATCTGGCGAACGCATGTTTTCGCGCGGGACGACCCGACGATGCCATTCGACATGCCCAGCGCGCGTGCGCGTTACGTGTCGCGCTCGTTGGCGAAGACGCGATCGCCGTCGCGCGTGCTCGATCAGACCTGGCGGTGATGCTCTGTGCCGCTGGGCGCGCGGATCAGGCACGTGCGCTGATCGATCGGGCCATTTCCTGCGTTGAGCAGTACGCCGGCGAGGAAGATTTGCGGCTCGTTGTGCTCCTCGAGAACGGTGCGCGCATGGCGATGGCGATGAGCGAACCCGCGCCCGCGACACCATATCTGCTACGCATGCATGCGCTACTGGCGTCCCATGGCGTACCAACGACTCGCGCAGATGTGCTGCTGGCGCGCATCTCGGCGCTCACTCCGCTGACGCTCGTCGAGCAGACAAACGACGACGACGCGGACGACGACGCTGCGAATGACGACCTCTTTGATCCCTTCCAGCCGGAAGACAATCACGCGTCGATCGAGCCAGTCGCACCATCATTTGCCGCGCAACTCGCACGCGGACTGTTGGCGCCATCGGCTGCGGATACTGATGTGTTTCGCGGCGTCGCGTTCGACTTCACCGAACCCGTCGTTCCGGTCCCCGCAGCGGCATACTCCTTTGAACCACCGCAGGCGGCGCCAGCACTCGGCTTCACGGTCGAGTACGGATTTGCCGGCTACCAACCGCATGACTCGCCGCGGGCGCTCGACCTAGGTACGATCGTCGATTCGCCACTTGGCGACGCGAACGACGTTGCGTACGAAGCGCCCGATGAGCTCCTGCTGCTCGACGATGTCGGGACTGCCGCAGCGGACGACGAACACTCCGAGACATCGACGGTGGCCGAGCGCGAACATGAGCCATCGATCTCAGCGTCCGCGTCAATGACGTCCGACGATGAGATCGCTATCGCGTCGGGTCAGCCGGACGAAGCGAAAGAGGAGGCGAATGACGAACTGCATGCTGGCGCTGCACGACAGCACTCGGCCACACCTCGACCACGTCGACCGTTTGCCAGTGCGCTTCGCTCCGGACGCGCAGCGGCGCCGCAGAGCTCCGAGGGGCAGACTCCCGCGGCATCGTCAACGCTGGCAGGTGGTGCGGCTGCCGTGTGGGCGTTCCTGCGCAATAACCACTAGCTGCTCAGCAGCGCTAGAACGTCGCTGCCGGTCTGGCGTGACTCACGCCAACGGGCCAGAGGGCTGGCAGCCTCAGGTCAATTCTTGTGACGGAAGGTGATCCGTCCGCGGGTGAGATCGTACGGCGAGACTTCGACCGTCACGCGATCTCCCGCCAGCACGCGAATACGGTTGCGGCGCATATTACCCGCCAGCGTGGTGAGCACTTCATGGCCGCTCTGCACGGTGACCCGAAAGGTGGCGTTGGGCAGCAATTCACTGACGGTGCCTTCAAGTTCGATTGCGTCCTGCTTACTCATGTATTTCCGTACCTCAAACTGCGACTCGGATTGGCCCGTACGGGGGTCGTACGGACACGATATATATAAATGTAAGCCTCTGGCGACCGCACAGGCCACCCGAGACGCTTGGGCGAGCAGCTGTGGGGCATAGCACGCCCTGTTGGTGAGCGATCGTCGTGCGCACACGCAATGTGTACCATCTCAAGCCTTCTGGAGCCTGATGTTGAACGTCGAGCACTCGCTGTGCGAGCAGTCGCTGCACGAGCAGTCGCCGTGCGAGAAGACGCCTTACGAGCAATCGCGACGCGGAATCACAGTGCGCGATGGTGTTGACCGGTCCACACGATGACGCCGTCGCACACGACGCGCCTCGCCGATCGGACGGTACTCGTTGTCGGGCCGGGCTGGCTCGGCTTGCCCATTGCGCAGCAGCTAGAGCAGGTCGGCGCACGCGTCTTCACGATGCAACGCAGCGTGTCACGTATGCCGCAGGCGGACGCGACGACCCCTGTCGCCGGCTCGGGCCCGCCGATCGTCGCCATCGCTGGCGATATCACGACCGCGGTCGACACGGCGGCCGTGCGCGCCGAGCTTCCTGAGACGATCGATCACGTAGTCCTTTGCATCGCGCCGACGCGTAGTCGTGGTGACACACACGGCAGCAGCTATCCGACGGCCGCGCGCGGCGCAGTAGCCCTCGCCGCGGCCCTGCATGCCCGCTCGGTGCTCTACACCTCGAGTACCGGCGTGTACGGGCGAACTGCCGGCGAACTCGTAGACGAGGCGACGGCGCTCTACCCCGACGACGATCGACAACAAGCGTTGGTCGACGCCGAACGTGTGCTCTGGGACGGTGCCGCGCGGCACGGCGTAGGCTCGATCGTACTCCGCCTCGCGGGCTTGTACGGGCCTGGGCGCGATCCGGGTCGACGGTTCGCGGATCCGGCGACCATCGCCGATGGCGGCGAGACATGGACCAATTTCTCCTGGCGTGATGACGTCGTCGATGCCGTTTTGCACCTCCTCGCTGATCCCACCTTCGAGACTGGCGCTCACTGCTTCAATTGCACCGATGGACATCCCATGCAGGCCAAGGCGATCGCGCGTGCACTTGGCGTCGACGTAGAGGCGGTAGTGCGCGTCCTCGCCGACACGCAACGCGATGCGACGGCGATCAGTGCGCCAGAAATCGGCGCGAACAGCGGTCGTGCACGCAAATCGAATCAACGCATTTCGATACTGCGCCTGTTGGCCACTGGCTGGTCTCCGCGCGTCTTGTCAGTGCTCGACGGCCTCGAAAAACTCGGCCATCGCGTAACGCGCCCCGCGGTGTTCGCGTGAACGCGCGGTCGAGCGTCACGAGACGCAGCGCGCATTTGAGGAGCCCGATGTGACCGCTGCCTCGAGTGCCTTACCCTACGGCCCAGCGACGGTCGTCATCCGAAAGTTTCTCGTGCAGCTCGCGGCGCTCGATCACGCGCCGCACGACGAGATCATTTCGTCGTACCAAGCGCTCTGCACGACGGTGCCCTTCGATTCCGCCGATCAGCAATTGAGCGAGGCCATTGCACGCAGCGGACGCACGGACGCTCGGGACGCGCTGTTCGGACCGTTTCTGCAACTGATGCGTGAGCGCGACGTCGAAGCGAAGTTCGCAGTAGATGATGCCACGGCCATCGCGGTGACTGTTGCGGACCCAGATGCGCCTGTCGAGCGCGCGGACACGACACTGTCGCCCGACGACGAGATTGCGCTTGATCCGATCGCCGAGTCTGCGCTCGCCGCGTTGATGTCGCTGTTGGTCTACGATCTGTTGCCGCGTGATGTGCTCGCGACGTTGTATTCGCCGTACGAGCCCTACATCCCGATCGACAGCATCATCGGTTAGCGCAACGCGGACAAATACTGCTCACGCGAGCGAGCCTACGATACCGTGTCCGCGCGAGGTTCGGCGGCAAGCGTGAAGCGTGGAATGGTCGCGTCGAACACCGAGGCATCTTCGCGAACGAAGTGATACGCGCCTTCCATCCAGCCGTGTGGAGCCTTGAGTACGCAAAACGAGCGGTACTCGTGCACCTGTCCCGGCAGAAGATGCGGCTGTTCGCCGACGACACCCTCACCTTCGACGACCGTATCGCCAACAGCTTCATCGTGAATGAGCCAGCGACGCGTCCGAAGTTGCGCCGCTTGCTCGCCAATATTTTCTATGCGAATGTTGTAGGCGAAGACGTACTGCTCGAGCATCGGGTTGGATCGCTCGCGCAGATACGTCGGACGCACCGTGATGCGAATGCCGGCGGTAAGCCGGTAGAAAAACGGCGGACGATCAGTGCTCATACACGCGACCTCGTTTCGCGGGAGCTTGGGTGGACGTACCAGCAGTCGGCGGCGTCAGCGTCACCGTCGGGCTTTCGCTGCCGGAGCGATTGATGGCCGTAACGGAAATTATCGTCGCCGAGGGTTTCGCGGGGAGCATGAGCGATTTGGTGGCGCCAGGGAGGACGACGCTCATCCACCCCGTGTCGGTCCGCATGCGAACCAGCCACTGCCACGGTTCGGTCTTGCCGACCATGCCGAGCATCAGCGGACCGCTGCTGTCGGCGCCGGAGAACCGCGGCTTAGGTAGTGGGGCCTCAGGCACATGGAGCCACGGTGTGGCGGGGACGAGCGCGAGATCGGCGTACGGCCCGACCACCAGCGAGTCGTTCATGCTCGCTTGATTGATGAGAAACGACTTCATCGAAAAGTGAACGTTGCCGGTCGCGCCAGGTTGCTGTCGCGTGACGCGGATCTGCTCGACTAATTCGGAGACCGGGAATGCGCCTCCGCCAGTACCGCCCGCGCGCGACGTAAAGTTGCCGGGCCACAAATGGCGTCCTTGTGCGTTTTCACCTGCCCACCAGCTGAGCAGCGCCGGATAGGCCTGCTCCACTTTCGTGGTGGGCCAATACAGCTGCGGCGTGAAATAATCGACCCATCCCTCGCGCAGCCATTTGCGCGCGTCGGCATAGAGTTTGTCGTACGAATCGAAGCCCTTCACTTGCGCGGGGAATCCGGGGCGCCAAATGCCGAAGGGACTGATACCGAACTTGACCCACGGTTTGGTTTTGTGCACGCCAACATCGATTTCGCGAATGAGCGAGTCTACGTTCGCGCGTCGCCAGTCGCCACGATCGAGTGTTCCACCTGCTTTGCGATAGCGCTTCCAGCTTTTGTCATCCGGAAATGGAATGACGCTGCCGTGCTTGGATTCGGGATACGGATAGAAATAGTCGTCCAAGTGCACACCATCGATGTCGTAGCGTTTGACGACGTCGAGCACGACACGCAGCGTCCGCGCACGCACGGCGGGTTCGCCCGGATCCATCCAGAGATACCCACCGTACGTTTTCACTAACGATGGATTGGTGCGCGCAATATGCGACTTGGCGAGCGGCGACTTCGCATCCGTGTTGCGCGCGCGATACGGATTGAACCACGCGTGCAGTTCGATGTTGCGCGCGTGCGCTTCTTTGACCGCGAATGCCAACGGATCCCAGAACGGCTCTGGAGCCTGTCCCTGCGTACCCGTGAGATACTCCGACCACGGCTCGATCTTGGACGCATACAGCGCATCGGCGGCCGGACGCACCTGAAAGATGACCGCATTTAGTTTGAGCGCGACGACGCGATCGAGCAATGCGATCAGTTCACGCTGCTGCTCGTCGGTGCTGAGACGGCGCGACGATGGCCAGTCGATGTTGGCAACGGTTGCCACCCATACACCGCGAAATTCACGCGAGATGATGGGTGCCGTGTTGCTGATGACGCGAATCGCGGGCTTCGACGGCGGGACGCTCTTCGCTGCCGGATTCGGCGTCGCAGGGTTGCTTGGCATCACCACCGGTGGCGTCACCACGCCCGGACTCGGCGTTGGTTCGGGCGTTGCCGTAGCGGGACGACGACACGAACCGAGCAGCGACAGCGACACGAATCCGATCAGCGCCGATGCACGCTTCACGCGTTGAGCCCCGCGTGCGCGGCGATCAGCGGTTCGGCAGCGCTGATCTCACCCTGCATCGCCTTCAACACGTTACCGGCGCGACGCGCCGCCTCGGCGATTCGCTCTGGCGACTGAATGAACGATATACGAAAAAATCCTTCACCGCCCGCACCAAACCCAGAGCCAGGTAACACGATGACACCCATCTCCTCACGAACCCGATCGGCGAATGCTGCACTGGCAATCCCGTCGGGCAACGGCATCCAGAGGTACATCGTGGCACGCGGCGTCTCGACCGAAAAACCGTTCGCGGCGAATGCCATCACCGCCGCATCTCGGCGCGCTTGAAACGTCGCGAGATTCTGCGGCACGAAGGCGTCGTAACTCTCGATGGCAGCGACCCCGGCGGCCTGAATGCCCATGTACTGCCCCGTATCCGTGAACGCTTTCACCTTCGTGAGCGCCGCACTGATCTCGGGCTTGGCCACCGACCAACCACACCGCCAGCCAGTCATGTTGTACGTCTTGGACAGCGAGTGAAACTCAATCGCCACATCGCGCGCACCATCGATCTCGAAAATGCTCGGCGGCACATATCCGTCGAAGCCCATCTCCGAATACGCATTGTCGTACACGAGCAGAATGTCGCGTTCGTGACAGAGTTGCACCACGCGTTCGAGATAGTCGCGCGGCGCAATCGCGGCCGTCGGATTGTTGGGATAATTGAGATACAGCACGCGCGTACGGTCCATGACGTCGCGCGGAATTTCGTCGAGGTCGACCAGAAAGTTTGTGCGTGGCCGCAGCGCATACACGTAGGGCGTGGCATCGCTCAGCAGCGTACCGCCGATATACGCCTGGTATGCGGGATCGGGGATGATACCGACATCGCCTGGGCCAAGAAAAGCGAACGCGACATGCGCTAACCCTTCCTTGCTGCCAAGCAAAGGCACGACTTCGGTAATCGGATCGACCGCCATACCGAACCGTTTCTGCATCCACGCGGCGACCGCTTCGCGATACGGCACGAAGCCCATACCAAAGCCGTAGCGCTGCAACGCTGGCTCGGTTGACGCTCGTTGAAGCGCCGCCACCGCGGCAGGTGGCGGTGCGAGGTCCGCGTCGCCCGCGCCAAGATCGATGACATCAACGCCGGCGGCGAGGAGTGCTTTTTTACGCGCCGGGATATGCGCGAGCGGGTACGCGGGAAACGCGGAGAAACGTGCAGAGAGACGTGGCATGCAGATGGGGCGCAGATTGACGCGGGTAAACGATGGCGCGAGAAGAGAGTGTTAGGCCGTCGGCGGATTGAACGCAGCATGCTGCGCGTCGATCCAACTTTTGTGATAGTTCAGGTCTTCGATGCTGCCGGCACGTTTCGCGACGTGCAGCGGTTTGAAGCTGTCCATCATCACGGCGAGTTCGTTCGTGTACTTGGCACCGATCGACGCTTCAGTGCGCCCCGGATGTGGCCCGTGCGGCAGGCCATCGGGGTGATGCGTGATCGAGCCGTACTCGATGCCCTTGCGACTCATGAATTCGCTTGAGGCATAGAAGAGCACCTCGTCGGAGTCCACGTTGCTGTGGTTGTACGGCGCCGGAATCGCCAGCGGATCGAAGTCGTACGGCCGAGGGCAGAACGAGCAGATGACGAAACCATCGCCTTGAAACGTTTGATGTACTGGCGGTGGCTGATGAATCCGCCCGACGATCGGTTCGAAATCGTGAATGCTGAACGCCCACGGATAGAAGTAGCCGTCCCAGCCGACGACATCAAACGGGTGATGATCGAGCACCAGTTCGTTGATCGCGTTGTACTGCTTAACCAGCACTGGAAATTCGCCCTTCTCGTCACGCGCTTCGAGCACGCTCGGTCGACGGATATCGCGCTCGCAGTAGGGCGCACCCTCGAGCAACTGCCCGACGTTGTTTTGGTAGCGCTTGGGGAATCGCACATGGCCGCGACTTTCCATCACCAGCAACTTGGTCGCCCCAGCCGCGACATCGAGACGCCAGCGATGCGTGATGTTGCGATGAATCACCACATAGTCGCCGCTTTGATACGGTAGCTCACCGAAGACCGACTCGAGGACGCCCTTCCCTTCCACCACGTACACGACTTCGTCCGCCTGCGAGTTGCGGTAAAAGTGCGTATCGGTGACATCTGGCTCGACGTACAGCATGCCGATATCGGAGTTGAAGAGCAGCAACATGCGATCGAGCGTCGGCGATCCACCCTTCGGCGCTCGCGCCGTAAGGAAGTGCCGGTGCCGAAGCGACGTGGTCGTGTCGGCTTCCCAGAGCACATCTTGCACTTTCCGCGCCGAGATGACGGTTGTTGGGGGATGCGTGTGATAGAGCAGCGATGACGTACCAACAAAACCCTCGTGCCCCATCAGCTCTTCGGCGTAGAGGCCACCGTCCGGGCGACGAAAGACGGTGTGGCGTTTGCGCGGGATCGAACCCAGCGTGTGATAGATCGGCATGGTGTCGTCTCAGAGATTGCCGCGCAGATCCTGCTCGCGCTCGATGGCTTCGAACAGTGCCTTGAAGTTGCCTTTGCCGAAGCTCTTGGCGCCCTTACGCTGGATGATCTCGTAGAACAGCGTCGGCCGATCTTCTACGGGCTTGGTAAAGATCTGCAACAGGTAGCCGTCCGGATCGCGATCCACGAGAATGCCCAGTGCTTCGAGATCGGCCAGCGGTTCGTCGATCGTGCCGACGCGTTCCTGCAGTTCCTGATAGTACGACGTGGGCACCGAGAGAAATTCCACGCCGCGATCACGCAACGCCGTCACCGTCGCGAGGATGTCGTCGGTGGCCAACGCGAGATGCTGGGCGCCGGGGCCACCGTAAAAATCGAGATATTCTTCGATCTGCGACTTCTTCTTGCCAGACGCGGGTTCGTTGATCGGGAACTTGATCTTGTCGTCGCCATTGCTCATCACCTTGGACATCAACGACGAATACTCGGTGCTGATGTCATCGTCGTCGAAGGTGATGAGGTTCCGGAAGCCCATGACATCGCCGTAGTACTGCACCCAGCGATTCATCTGCCCCAGTTCCACATTTCCGACACAGTGATCGACGTATTTGAGCCCCACGTCTGCCGGTGCGTAGCGCGACGTGATCTCTCGAAACCCGGGAAGAAAGAACCCCCCGTACTCGCGACGTTCGACGAGCGAGTGAATCGTGTCGCCGTACGTGCCGATGGCGGCGATCGTCACTTCACCATGCACATCGCGTGTGGTGATCGGTTCGTGAATGGAGATGGCGCCGCGCGCGATCGCCGTCTCGTACGCACTACGTGCGTCGTCGACCCAGAGCGCGTAGTCACGAATGCCGTCACCGTGGCGATGTACATGGTCGGCGATGGGCGAGCTGCTGTGCAGCGCCGTCGTCAGGACCAGTCGGATCTTGCCTTGCTGCAACAGATAGCTGGCACGATCGCGTACGCCTGTTTCGGGACCGCGGTACCCGACGAGCGAGTAACCAAACGCCGAACGATAGTAGTGACTGGCTTGTTTGGCGTTACCGACATAAAACTCGACATAGTCGGTGCCATTGATCGGAAAAGCATCGTGCGCGATGCCGGCTTCGGGAGCGGACAACGTGGCCATGCGACCTCCAGGAGATCAGTGAGAAGAAATGGGGATGTGAACCAGATCACCTCACGACGCTCAGATGTGCGAACGCGGGAGCGCGCCAATCCAAGCGCGCCCTCGCTCATCTCCCGGCTGCAACGTCTTCATCACGCTGTGTCGTCCATGTGACCCTCGCGCGCTGTGCGCGTTGTCAGGCAAAGTTGTCCGCTCCGCGACGCGCCGCTTACTGCTTGGCGATCAGCTTGTCCTTGATCTTGTCGTACACAGCCTGCGTCATGACCTTCTTGCTGACGAGCTGCGCCTTGTTCGCGTACGGACGGCCCTTGATGATCTTGGCCGAGGTGGCCTTGCCGATGCCCGGGAACGCTTCCAGTTCGGCAACAGTCGCGGTGTTGATGTCGATCGTGGCCTGGGCGGCAGCCGGTGCGGCAGCAGCAGCCTTAGCGGCGGGCTTGGCGGGCTTCGGCTGCGCCATCAGCGCCGGCGCGATGGCCAGGGTCGCGGCCAACGAGAGCGTACGAAGGAATGCGCGCATAACGGTCTACTCCAGCGGAGGAATGGGGCGGGTGCGGTAAGTCTAGGCGATTTCTACCCGAAATGCTCGGGAAAGTCGCGAAAGAGGGCCAACGATTCGGGATTGGCCAGCGCATCCTTGTTGCGTACCGGACGGTCGTGGATGACTTCGCGTACGGCGAGCTCGGAGATCTTGCCGCTCAGTGTGCGCGGAATGTCGCCCACCGCGAGAATCAGCTTCGGGACATGATGCGGGCTGGCGTGTGCGCGCACCCGCCGCCGGATCTGGTCGCGCAGCGCATCGTCAAGCGGTACCCCATCGCGAAGTCGGACAAAGAGCACGATGCGCGAATCAGCACCGTCGGCCAGCGTGTGCTCCACGACGACGGACTCAAGGACCTCGTCGAACTGCTCGACCTGCCGATAGAGCTCGGCGGTCCCGATCCGCACGCCACCGGGATTGAGCGTCGCGTCGCTGCGACCAAGAATCACCAGGCCATCGTCGGCGGTAATTTCCGCCCAATCCCCGTGACGCCAGATACCGGGAAAATGCTCGAAGTACGCCGCGCGGTAGAGCGCACCCGTCGGATCGTTCCAGAACGCGACCGGCATGCTCGGGAACGGTTTCGTGCACACCAATTCGCCCGGAGCGCCACGAAGCGGCCGAGCGGCATCGTCGACCACGTCAACGGCCATTCCAAGCCCACGCATCTGCAGCGCGCCGCGAAAGACGGGACCAGTCGGATCGCC
The DNA here is from genome assembly GCA_038319245.1 of Gemmatimonadales bacterium. Taxonomy (GTDB): domain Bacteria; phylum Gemmatimonadota; class Gemmatimonadetes; order Gemmatimonadales; family Gemmatimonadaceae; genus Gemmatimonas. Next base: position 7,638 of record JBBQDB010000045.1, on the reverse strand, counting down.
GAGTGCGAAGCAACTGACGATGTCGGTTCCGCCGGAGATGCTGGCCAGCCGCACGTCTGCTTTGATAGCACGATAGACGTAGTCGTAGCTGTTGGCTGCGAGCGGACTCCCGGTAGAAAGAATCGCGCGTAACGACGAGAGGTCGAACGCATGCATCGGCACGACATGCTCTTTTTCGAGCACGCTCAAATACTTCGCGCTCGTGCCAAACGTCGTGATGCGCTCGGCCTCTGCCATGCGCCAGAGAATGGTCGGGTCTGGGGAGAGCGGTGCGCCGTCGTACAGCACGATCGTTGCGCCGACGGCCAATCCGGAGACCAACCAATTCCACATCATCCAGCCGCAGGTGGTGAAGTAGAAGAGCGTATCGCCCGCCGCGAGATCGGTGTGTAACGCCAATTCTTTCCAATGCTGCAACAGCGTACCGCCCGCGCCGTGCACCATGCACTTGGGTAGCCCCGTTGTCCCCGACGAGTACAGCACATACAGCGGATGATCGAACGGCAGCCGCGTGAAGGTCGGCGTCTGCGCCTGTTCGTGCACGGCAAGCACGTCATCAAACCGCGAGGCGTTGGTGATTCCAGAGAGATCAGGATCAGCGTCGAGATACGGGACGACCCACACGGCGCGCAGCGACGGGATGGACTCGGCGATTTCGCGAATGCGCGGCAGACAGTCGATGCGCTTACCGGCGTACTGATACCCGTCCGCCGCGATGAATACGGTGGGCGCGATCTGCCCGAAGCGGTCGAGCACGCCCTTGGTACCGAAGTCGGGCGAACAGGACGACCAGACGGCGCCCAGCGACGCGGCGGCCAACATGCAGATGACCGCTTCGGGGATATTGGGGATGTAGCCGGCGACGCGGTCACCGACGGTCACACCGCATGCCGCCAGCGCGAGGGCTGTCTGCGCGACACGCGTGGCCAACGTGCCGAAGGAGAGTCGTTGCTGCGGCCCCTGCTCGTTCCACGAGACAATCGCCGTTGTATCGTCGCGTTTGCGCAGTAGATGTTCTGCGAAGTTGAGCCGCGTGCCAGTGAACCAGCGTGGCCCGAGAACGGGATCGGGTGGCGCCACTCGATCGCCACCGACGAGAATACGATCCCACGGGGCGTCGGACGGACCCGCGCCGTCTGCGATGATCTGTGCGGCACGCCAGAGTTCCGCCCAAAACGCCTCGGGATGCTGCACGGACCAGTGCTGTAGCGTGTGCGCATCGACCACCTCGTGCGGCACTTTGCCGCGGCCCTGGAGGTCTCGCAAAAAGTGCGTCAACCTGGCACGTTCGACCTGCTCCGCACTCGGCGACCAGATCGGCATCGCGCTCAATGGTGTGACATCAAACGGCGTTGCGCTCACTGCTGTTGCGCGCGCGCGGCGTGAGCGACGGAGGACTCACGTACCATGAGGCACGTCAAACCGCGGCATCCTGCGCCAGCTTCACCGCGCGGCATTCGGCACCATGCGTCTCACAGTACCAGCCGTGACGATCATGAAAAACCAGATGCGGCGCGTCGGTCGGCGAGAGTCGCACGCGTACGAGGTGCGCGACCGTCGTGGCCGCGCCTACGACAACCCGCGGATCGAGCACGTCGACAATCGGCTTGATCGGGAAGAGATCGAACTGCGAGCCGCTACCTGCCGATGGGCCTTTACGCATTGCGGGAGACGATTGCACCAGTACGCACGTCAGGCATCCTTGGGGATCATCAGCATCGCTTCTCCGTCGACAACCGTCTCCTCACGCTGATTGCGACAGACCGTTGCCACACGCAGACGACGCCGGCTCTCGAACAGCTCGAGCACTTCGGCGCTCACCGTAATCACGTCACCAATCAAGACGGGACGGACGAAACGCAACGACTGCGTTAGATAAATCGCACCGGGTCCCGGCAGCTTCGAGGCCATCAGCGATGAGATGAGTCCACCCGCAAACATGCCGTGCGCGATGCGACCACCAAACCGAGACGCGGCCGCTTGCTCAGCGTCGACGTGAACCGGATTGAGATCGCCAGTCACCGCCGCGAACATGACCACGTCACAGTCAGTCACGGTATGCGTTGCGGAGGCGCGCTGACCGACGGTGAGCGCAAGGAATCGATCGACGGAAGGTGAGGTCATGGTTATACGAATGATACGCAGGACGTCGAACGGCCATCAGTGCACGCTGCCGCGGTGGTACCGGTGCCGGGTGGCGTGGCCCTGGTCACCACGCCATGCCGACGCACGCGTACATAATACAGCATGGCCGATCCGACTCTCGAATCTGTGACGACTGTGCCCAGCGACGGCGCCGGCGAGACAGTGGCGACGCGCGGCGCAGTAACGCCGGAGAGCGCCGCGAGTTCTTCGACGGAACCGCGAAGCGAGCGGCGCCGCTGGCTTCGTGCGCCTGCCCCACCGCTGAGACCTCGACGCCGCCTGTTCGTGCGCGTGCTCATTTCGCTGACGAGCAGCACCGCGTTGCTGGCTGTCGCAGCACTGGTTGGCGCGGCAGCCATTGTCCCACCGATCGGTGCCCGTCGCAATGCGCGCGACGCTGCGCAGCGCGAAGTCGACCTTCAGCTTGCAAACGGCGAGCGTGTAGTCGAATCGGCGTTCGCGTCGCAGCGACGATGGACCGACATGTGGCGCGAGTCGTTTGGCATCGTGGTCGCGACCGACCGTCGCCTGCTCTACGTCGGCGCACCGCCGACTCCGCTGCTGCGTCCGATCGAGGAAGGCCCGAACGAGTTGCTCGTCGAGAGCTATCCGTACGATGCCGCGTTCACGCTCGACCCACGCACACTCTTTCGTGGCTACGTGCGCGGCCTCGTGCTGCGCGCCCCGCTCCGTGAGGTGGACTTCATCGTCGATGACGCCAACTGGAAGTCCGCGCTGGCGGTGTCGGCGGCCGCCGCACGTGCGCGCAGTGCAGTCACCCGCGACGTCGAAGCGCTCGAAGCAGCCAACCGACCCAGTGCACCGCGCGCCACCGTTTATGAGACGTACGTCGTTCAACGCGGCGAAACACTGACCGGGCTTGCACGACGCTTTCGCACGACGCCAGCGGTGTTGATGCAGCTCAACCAACTTACGGCAGGCGATATCGACGCGGGACAGCGACTGCGCGTGCCGAGCGTGACGGTACCCGACTCGACGCCGTAGCTCGGGTACGACGACGGTGCAGCACCTATTTGCGCACGATACCGCCGATCCCGCCCGAGATCAGCGCCGCCACGTTCGTAAGGATGCGCGGAAGCGCGAGCCCGCCTGGCGACGCGAGGTATCGCGGTTCCCAAATCGGATCGAATTTTTCTTTGTACTGCCGCAAGCCGCGGAAGTTGTAGAAGTTCTCACCGAACCGAAACACGAGTGCACCGGCCCGCGCCCAGAGCGGCGCGAGCGCGCGATTCTCAAGGCCGGAGAGCGGAGCCATGCCAAGGTTGAAGCGCTCGTACCCCTGCGCATGCCCCCAGAGCATGAGCTGAATGAATAGATAGTCCATCATCCCGGGCGGAGCGCCGGCCGCCCAGCGCATAAGGTCCACGCTGAGCTCCGCGCGATGCGCCGATGTCCAGACGTTGGCGAAGGCTACAATGGCTCCACGATGCCGAACGATCGCGAGCGGATGCCGCAGCAAGTACGTCTCGTCGAAACGTCCGAGCGAAAAGCCTTTCTCTCGCGCGCGCTTGTCATCCAACCACGCGTCGGAGATTTCGCGCAACGCCGGCAGATGCGTAGCAACGTCGTGCGCGTCCAGCATCTCGAATGACACGCCACGTTTGTCGGCATCGCGCAACGAGCGACGCAACCCTTTGCGGTGATTGCCGTCGAGCGAAAATGTCGTCAGTGGTACGATGGCTTCCTCACCGAGCTTGAGCAGCGACAACCCCAGGTCGATGTAGAGCGGCAGTCGATCGGTTCCGACTTCGTAGAAGACCGTCCATCCGCCGTGTCGATCGGCGAGTTCACGAAAGCGCCACGCTAGCTCTTCGCCTGCGTCTTCGTCACCGACGGGATCACCAAGCGCGACCCAGCTTCGCCCTTCCACGCCGTACATCAGCATCGCGCTGTTGGCGTCGTCGAGCAGCAAGGCTTTGTCGCCCAACAGCGCCAAATGCGATCGCGTATCTACACTTGACGCGATCACCAATTCAGCGCGCGTCAGCTCCGACTCGGTCGGCAGCGCCGGTTCGCCGGGCGCATGTCGTAGCAAGCGAAAGAGCGCGAGGACCACGACGCTGCCAAGCACGGCGAAGGTGGCGCGCAGGAATCGCGGTGCGTCGGCATTGCGGCCAAAACGCCACCACAGTTCGTCGCTGTACTCCACATGCCGATAGGCAAACAAACCGAATGCAACGCTCGCACCGATCGCGGCGACGATCGCCACGATCCACGCCGGCTCGAGTGGCTCAGCCAGCAGCGCAGCGCGCCGATGAAACGCTCGACGGCTGGGCACCAGGACCAACAGAATGCTGCCAAGGATGATCGCTTCTTCGTAGTCGAGTCCTTTGAGTAGCGCAGACACAATGCCGGCGGCGAGCGCGGCGACCGCTAAGGCCCAGGCTGCGTCGAGGCGCCGTTGTAAAGCCCACGCCAGCACGACCAGTGCAGCGCCCAGCAGACTGCCTGTCAGGTGCGACAGTTCGATCACGCTGATCGGCAGCCAGTGCGTGAGCATTGCAACGCGCGGCCGTTCCTCGGGTGTCGCGCCGGACATGAGCAGCACCAGTCCGGCGAGAAAGACTGCGGCGCTCAACGTCGTCGGGAGCACCGTCGGTCCCCATCGTCCTGCTACGCGTGCCGTGCGCTTCGCGGCATCGGCGATGATACGGCTCCGTTTCTGCACGACCAGCCCAGCGAGCGCGACCGACGCCAGCACAAACGGCAGCAGATAGTAGATCGCGCGATAGGCGACCAACGACGCGACCGCGGGTCCGGCGCCGACGTGGGGCGCAAGCAGCAGCACCATCACCGAATCGAACACACCGAGACCACCCGGCACGTGGCTAATCAGCCCGACGGCCTGCGCTAGCGCGAAGAAGCCGAGGAAGCCCAGGAACGAAAGGCCTGGAGTCGCCGGGAGCAGCGTCCACGCAACGAGACCTGCGAGCGCCCAATCGCTGACGGCCACCACGAACTGCAGCGCAACCAGACGAAATCCGGGTGCCTCGAATTCAAGGCCAGCGATCGTGAGCGAACGACCGCGTTGGCTCGCGAGCACGAAGTACAAGACGACAGCGGCGAGCAGCACCACCCCGACTGGCCGCAGCCACCACGCCGAGCCAAAGGCCAGCAGCGCCGGCGGCAATGGTTCGAAGGTGAGCGCGAGACCACAGGCCGTCAGAATACCGAGCCAGAAACCGATCGCCGAAAACGTGGCCGCGCGCGCCACATCGCCGGTCGTGAGACCGCTCGCCGTCCAGAAGCGCAGTCGAAACGCGCCGCCAGTGATCGCCGCAAAGCCCAGGCTTTGACTGAACGCGTACGCGAACAGCGACGCACGAATCGCTTGCCAAAGCGGAATGCGCTTGCGCGCGTATTTCAGCCCGAGCAGGTCGTACATCGGCAGCACGCAATAGCACGCCACCGTTGTAGCGATGGCCGCGAACACTGTCACATGCGGCAACGACTCGACCGCGCGCATGACCGCACGGTAGGACGTGTTGCGAAGCTCGGCCCGTACGGCGAGTCCCGCCACAACGAGACCGAAGAGCGCCAGCAACGGCAGGAGCCAGCGACGCCACCACGCGGTTTCTCCGTGCAAGGTCGGCGTCGATGCCTCCCCGACGTCGTTGCGTGCTACCACGATCTTCACCGTTGTATCACGTGGGACGAAGCTCGACGGTCGCCTTGCGATCGAGTTTGCCCCAGCCCACCAAGCCACCACGGGCCGCGGCCACGAACGCGCGCAAAACCACGACGTACATGAACTGGCGATACGCGAAGCGCTGCAGGAACACGAGCCAGGTGAGTCGGAACTCCTCCTCGGGTTCGGCCAGGAACGCAATCACTGCCGCGATCCAGTCCACCAACAGGAAGATCGCGTAGAGCGTGAGAATCTGTTCGAGTGATGCAACGGCGTAGGTGCTCCCGTGCTGCAGGCCAACCAGCCACACCGACACCAGACTGAGAACAAACATCAGGTCGGCGAGTGGTGCGATCGCGTTGACGAGCAGTTGAAAGACCCACGTGTTGGGCAACGCGACCATGCCGAGCGTGCCATAGCGCGGACGCAGCAGCACGTCCTTGTGTTTCCACATGCACTGCAGCGTGCCGAAGCTCCAGCGGAACCGCTGCTTGAGCAGCCCTTTCACCGTATCCGGCGCTTCCGTCCAGGCAATCGCGTTTGGCGCGTAGGCGACATGGTGACCATCGCGCAACAGCGTCAGCGTCAAGTCCTGATCTTCGGCCAGCGTGTCGTTGGAGAAACCGCCAACCGCGGCCACCGCGGCACGCCGCCATGCACCAACCGCACCCGGCACCACCGTAATGCCATTCAGCAGCGAAAACGCGCGCCGGTCGAGGTTCTGACTGGTGACGTACTCGATCGCCTGCCAGCGGGTGATGAGATTCAAACGATTGCCGACTTTCGCGTTGCCCGCCACGGCCGCGACGTCGTCACGCGCCAACGGTTTGACGAGTTCGGCGATAGTGTCCGGCTCAAAAAGCGTATCGGCGTCGAGGCCGATCACGACCTCGCCGTGCGCACGCGCGATCCCGAAATTGAGCGCTGACGACTTGCCGCCGTTGCTCTTGGTCAGCACGGTCACGCGCGGCTCGCCAGCGAAGGCGTCACGTGCGACCGCGTACGTCGCATCAGGCGATCCATCGTCAACGACAATGACTTCGAGCGTACCACCGTAGCGCTGGGCGAGCAGACTTTCGACCGTACGCACGATCACCGCTTCCTCGTTGTACGACGGCACGATGACTGACACTGATGGCTCGAACAGCGGTGCCGCATGCCCAGCCAACACGGCCCGCGCTTCGCGCTTCTCGGCACGCCATTCGCCGACGCGTTGGACAATCGCCAGCACACTCACGAACGCCACACGGGCGAGTCCCAGCACGACCGCGATCAGAAAGAGCCAGGTGAGCAGCCACTCCGCGCCACCAATCATCGCGAAGCCCGCATACTCCATGAAGCGTGTCGGCTGATCAGCGCGCGTCAGCGGCGGCATGCCATCCTTGATGCGATCACTCGCCAGCGCGGACAGCAGCACGATCGTATCGCCGCGCGCGCGCAACGAATCAATCAGCGGCCCGATGGCGGCCAGCGTTTGCGAGCGATCACCCCCACCGTCATGCAACAGCACGACATTGCCGCGGCTGCGTGCCTCGAGGACGTTGCGCACGATCGCGTCGACCCCCGGGCGCTCCCAGTCTTCCGAATCGAGATGGAGCCCGGCGATGACGTAGCCGCGGTCGGAGGCAATCGCCGCCGGCACCAGTTCATCTGCCGTCGTCGGTTCGGCGTCTCCAAAAAACGGTGCGCGAAAAAAGATCACGCGGCGATCGAGCGTCGCTTCGAGCAAGCGCTGATTAAAGTCGAGTTCGAACTTGACGATCGTGTTCGGCAGCAACGACAGGTTAGGATGCGTAAACGTGTGGTTGCCGATCTCATGCCCTTCGGCCAGCACGCGTTTCGTC
>JBBQDB010000044.1:0-28976 GCA_038319245.1 Gemmatimonadales bacterium | reverse complement strand
TCCGCGTGGCCCGTACTTCTGATCGAAATATTTCAGCGTTGCCGGCCACCGTGGGCGCTTCTCACCAGGCAGATCGATGCCGGTGCTGTCGCGGAACCCGAGTGACACGCCACCAGCCAACAAATTCGTCAGCGAAATCTTCAGACCGAGCTGATAGAAATACACGTCGCACGACTTCGCAATCGCCTGCGCGAGCGTGATGTCCCCGTGGCCGCGATGATCGTGACACTTGAAGACTCGGCCGTAGAAAAAGCTGCCCGTGCAGGGCTGCGGCATCCGCGTGTCCATCGTAACGATGCCACGTTGCAGGCCGATGACGGCGGTAGCCAACTTGAACGTGGACGCCGGTGCGTACGTACCGACAAGCGCGCGATTGAGCAGCGGCTTGTGCGGATCGTCGAGCAACTTTTGGTAATAGCTCGACGACACGCCACCGATGAAGCGATTCACGTCGTACGATGGCGCACTGTACATCGCGAGAATCCCGCCGGTACGCGGGTCCATCGCGACCATCGCGCCGCGCAGCGAATCACCGAAATATTCGTGCGCAAACTTCTGCAAATCGAGATCGAGATTCGTGCGCAGTGGCGGCGGTGCTTCCGGCTGCTCCTCTGCACGCACACCGTTGTCTCGCACGACGCGATTGCGCGCATCCACCTCGACGAATCGACGCCCTTCTTTGCCCTTGAGCTGCGCCTCGTACTGCTGCTCAAGTCCTAACTTCCCAATCTGTTGCCCGGCTTTATAGCCGTCGTATTTGTCACTCGCGAGCTGATCTTCCGAAATCTCACCCGTATAGCCCACCAGCGTCGCCATCGCTGCGCCATCTGGATAGTACCGTTTCGGCGAACTCTGAATGATCAGCCCAGGAAACTCGACGCGACGCTCTTCGAGAATCGAAACAACTTGAAACGACGCGTCATTGAAGATCACGGCGGGGCGCTGCGGCGCGCGACGAAAGCGACGAACGGCCAATTCTTGTTGGGCCGAATCAATCGTAATCACGCGCGCCAACGTCCGCAGCGCGTTTCGCAGCGAGTCCTCGGTTGGGCTGAGTATCGACACCGAGTATCCCGGCAAATTCTCAGCGATGATCTCGCCCTTGCGATCGTAGATGATGCCGCGTGCGCCTGGCAACGGCACTTCGCGCAACCGATTGTTCTCCGATTGCAGCGCGTACGTTGCCGTTTGCAGTACCTGCGTGCGAAAAAATGCACCGCCGAGCGCGACGAACGACAGCACCAGCAGCGCGCGCGCCACACGCGCACGGCGCAGGACTTCGTTGGGATGATGACTCATCGCCAGTCGCGCGTCGTCACGTCACGTCGCCTGCGCGCGATACAGCGGACGCACGAGTGTCAACAGCAGCAACGCGACCAGGGCGGTGATCGCGGCGGAGATCGGCGACCACACCAGCAGTTGTACGGCGAGATCCACGCCGTGCACACCACGGCCCACCAACACATACCCAATGTCGAACAGCCACTTGCCGAGGAAAACGAATAAGCCCGTTAATGCGATGTAGTCGGCGAAGAACACCGTCTTCGTCCGCGAGCCGAGGTACGAGAGCAACGTCATGACGAGCATCGCTGCACCGAACGTCGTCGGTTCCAGCGCATCAATCGTCAGTCCGCCCAAGAACCCGACTACAGCGGCGAGTCCTGGTCGGACGCGCACAGCCGTGAACAGAATTGCGATCGTGAGGAAGTCGACGCTTGCGCGTCCCGAGAAGAGCGGACGCACCGCAAAGTACGCGAGAATGAGCAGCACGAACCCGATGCTTGCACGGAAGAAATCTGCACCTTCGCTCGACGCTTCCCGCGCTCTCACCGGACACCCGTTGCCGGAGGACGCACTTGAGCGCCGTTGCCGCTAGGTGATGCACCCGCCGGCGGAGTCGTACGCGCCGGTGGGATGATCGTGGGTTTACGAACGGAGTCGACACGACCCGCCTGCGAACGACGCACGCTGTCGGCGCGCAGCGAATCGGTACGCGTTTGTGGAATGACCGGTCCGCCGGCCGTGGGCGGCGCGATCGGCGGTGCGCCGACCAGCGCGGTGCTGTCCGTGACACCATTCACAGCATTCGCCGAATCGAGCGCGGCGCGCCGCGCGAAGAGTTCGTCGAGTGCCGCCCGACGGGCCAACGAATCACCGGCAGCCGCAATCGCGCGCGCCGCACTGTCGGCGGATGTCATGTTAGCCCACACGCCGTTCACGCCACGCACGGCCCGCTGGGGCAGCAGCACGAGCACTGGGCCGATCGCTGCGGGCAGCACCGACGGTTTAACCAAATATGTGCGCGCCCATTTTTCCGGCGTGGCGATCTCACCGAGCACCGTACCGACGGGAATGCCGCGCGGGTATGTGCCACCCAATCCCGAACTTACAATCAACGTGCCCGTGTCGAGTTTCGCGCGAAATGGTACACCGCGCAATTCCAGCAGCCATCGTTCGGCCCCGGTTCCCAAGTGCGGTTGCACAATACCGAAGGCGCTCTCGTTGACGCTCATCGCGCTGACCCGAAAGTCGGGATGTGCCCAAGTGATCGCGAAGCTTGTATTCGCATCGACGGATTGCACCATCCCCACCAAACCATCGGCCATCACGACCGGCGAAAACGGCAGCACGCCAGCGTTAGAGCCAACATTCAACGTCAACGTGAAATCATCCTCAACGCCACGCGACGGAATGATCTCAGCAGCTACAAAGCCATCGCGCAGCCGCGACGAAAGGCCGAGCAGCCGGCGCAGCGTCGCGTTCTCGTCAGCGACCGATTGCGCGGTCAGCGCCTGTGTCGCAACGCGGCCTCGCACTTGAAGCAGATCGTTGCGGGATGCAATTGCGGCGCGCACACCCGCAGACCGACTCTCTATGGTGACAAATGGCGCTAGTACCGTTCCACGCAAGACCGTCGAGACGGTAGCGCGCATCTTCGCGGGCATGACCAAACCAAACAACGAGATCGCGAGGCAGGCGACGACGAGCGCCGTATCGATTCGCCCTGTGTTTCGGACGCTGCGTGCCACCGCGCCGTCAGGTCGTCAGGACGGACCAGTACTTCTCTTCGTCGTCGAGAATCTTGCCCGTGCCGCGTACGACGCACGTGAGCGGATCCTCGTCAACGTGAATCGGCAGCCCTGTCTCCTGGCTGAGCAACACATCAAGGCCACGAATCAGCGCACCACCGCCAGTCATGACGATGCCTCGATCCACGATATCGGAGGCCAGCTCTGGCGGCGTGATTTCGAGCGCACGACGAACCGCGTCGACAATTTGCTGAATCGGTTCCTGCACCGCTTCGCGAATTTCGCTCGAGTGCACGCGCACGGTCTTTGGAATGCCGGAGACAAGATCACGCCCCTTCACTTCCATCTCACGCTCGTCGCCAACCGGATACGCAGATCCGATCTGAATCTTGATCTGCTCAGCCGTCGGTTCACCAATCAGCAAGTTGTAGTTCTTGCGCATGAACTGCACGATGCTGACGTCGAGTTCATCACCGCCCGTACGAATCGAGGTATCGCTCACGATGCCCGACAGCGCGATGACCGCGATTTCCGTTGTGCCGCCACCGATATCGATCACCATGTTGCCCGTCGGCGACTCGACCGGGAGACCAACGCCGATGGCCGCGGCCATGGGCTCGGTCACCATGAACACTTCTTTCGCGCCCGCGCCAAGCGCCGAGTCGCGGACCGCGCGCTTTTCGACTTCGGTGATGCCGGATGGCACGCACACGATGACACGCGGTTTCACCTTGAACACATGCTTGTCGATGACGAGCGTCAGGAAATAGCGCAGCATCTTTTCCGTGACGTCGAAGTCGGCGATGACGCCGTCCTTCATCGGGCGAACGGCCATGATCCCGTCGGGCGTACGTCCAAGCATGCGCTTCGCTTCGAGTCCGACCCCGCGAATCTTCTTCGTCTCCCGATCGAGTGCGACTACCGAGGGTTCGTTCAGCACAATCCCCTCACCCTTCACGTAGATCAGGGTGTTGGCTGTGCCGAGGTCAACCGCGATTGCGTTGGCTGGGAAAAACGAATTTGCCTTCTTGAAGGGCCAGAACATCCGAAAGTGTACTCGACGGCGCGACGCGCCAATAAAAGACGGCAGAGGGCAATGTTAATGCGTAAGGTATCGGTGGAGACAACCCCGAACAAGCCATTGCGACAGCGTCACCTAGCCTATCGCACGCCGCTTCCCCACGCCGATCACACTTCGGACACTAATCCAGAAAGCTCGCTGGCTCGACGAACTCCATGCCGAAGGCCTCCGCGACACCGCGATACGTCACCCGGCCTCCCGACATGTTCAGCCCCTTCAGCAACGCACCATTGTCCGCCAATGCTCGCGCCCAGCCCTTATTCGCCAACTGCAGGGTGTACGGCAGCGTCGCGTTTGTCAGCGCGAGCGTCGACGTGCGCGGCACCGCGCCGGGCATGTTGGCCACGCCGTAGTGAATAACCCCGTCCACCACGTACGTCGGGTTCTCATGCGTCGTCGGGTGAATCGTCTCCACACAGCCGCCCTGGTCCACGGCGACGTCGACGATGACCGAGCCTGGACGCATGCGCGCCAGATCTTCCCGACGCACGAGTTTCGGCGCCTTCGTGCCCGGAATCAGGACGCCGCCGATCAACAGATCACATTGCGAGATCTGTTCGAGAATGTTGTGCCGATTGCTATGGATGAGTTGTACGTTCGCCGGCATCACATCGGACAAATAGCGCAGTCGCTCGAGCGATAGGTCGAGCAGAACGACCGTTGCGCCCAACCCCGCCGCCATCTTTGCCGCATTAATCCCAACGACGCCGCCACCAAGCACGACCACTTTTGATGGTGGGACTCCGGGCACGCCGCCGAGCAACACGCCACGTCCGCCGTACAACTTTTCGAGATACTTCGCACCCTCTTGCACCGCCATGCGGCCTGCGACTTCCGACATCGGCGTCAGCAAGGGGAGTTCGCGATTCGGCAACTCAACCGTCTCGTACGCAATACACGTCGCACCGCTCGCGAGATGCGCACGCGTCAATTTCTCGTCGGCAGCAAAATGGAAATACGTGAAGAGCGTCAACTCGCGGCGAAGAAATCCCCACTCGCGCTCGATCGGTTCTTTCACCTTGAGCAGCAGTTCGGCGTTGCCCCACGCAGTCGTCGCATCGGGCACGATCTGCGCGCCGACCGCGCGATAGTCCTCGTCCTCGAATCCGCTGCCGATGCCCGCGGTGGTTTCGATGAACACTTCATGCCCAGCTGCAACGAGTGCCTCAGCGCCTGCCGGCACGAGCGCGATCCGATTTTCGTTGGTCTTGATCTCTTTGGGTACGCCGACACGCATGGGAGCGGAATCCGGAAATGAGGAGCGTCAGGAAGATCGTCGCGCGAAACTCACTCGACCGACTGTGGTCCGAGGCTCACGAGGATCTGTGTCGTAGGGTCGAAGAACTCACGTGCCAACGCAAGAACGGTCTCACCATCAATGGCATCGACCAATGCCATCAACTCGTCAATCGACCGATGTGGCTCACCATAGAGCGCCGTTGTCGCCGCGCGATACATTCGCGAGGATACGCCTTCCATCGACAGCACCAGCTGTCCGCGTAACTGCCGCTTGCCAGCGGCCAATTCATCGGCCGGTAAGCCATTCTGTACAACGTCGGCGAGCACGTCGCGCACGGCATCAAGCGCCTTTTGCGCAGTCTCCGGTGCGCTCGCAAGATAGACACCGTTCACGCCGGCATCCGCGTACGATGAGCTAAAGGTGTACACGCTATACGCGAGCCCCAACTCTTCTCGCACGCGCTGGAACAAGCGCGAGCTCATCCCGCCGCCCAACAGCATGCCGAGTAGCGCGAACGCGTATCGTCGTCGGTCACCGTGCGCGATGGCGCGACCGCCGAGCACAACGTGCGTCTGCGCGATGTCCGCGCGCTCGACATGAATGGAGTGCGCTTGGACGGCGACCGCAGGCGGCACAACGAACGGCGTCATATCACCGAGCGCACGCGACATCCATCCAGTGCGCTCCATCGTCTCGAGCAGCTGATCATGATCGACACGGCCTGATGCGGCCACGACGAGACGACCGGGGTGGTACGCACGTTCGTGTAACGCCTGCAAATGCGACACGTTCAGACTCTTCACCGTCTCACGCGTGCCGAGAATCGGGAAGCCATGAGAATGCTCGCCCCACAGCGCGCGATTGTGCACATCGAAGATCACGTCATCAGGCGTGTCATCCACCATGCTGATCTCTTCGAGGATGACCTTGCGCTCAAGTTTGAGATCAGACGCGCGCAACGTCGGCTCGAAAATCAGATCGCCAATCACCGACGTCGCGTCGGATAAATGCTCGTCAAGCACGCGCGCCTGATACGACGTGTGCTCACGCTCCGTGTACGCGTCGAGTGAACCGCCAAGCGTTTCCAGCGACAGCGCGATGTTTTGTGCGCTGCGCTGCGTCGTGCCTTTGAACACCATGTGCTCGAGCAGATGCGAGACACCCATCTCGCTTGCCTGCTCATGCAGCGTCGCGGCCCGCACCCAGGCCCCGAAAGCAACCGACCGCGCTCCCGGAACTGCTTCCGAGAGCACGGTCAGGCCATTCGCGAGGTCCGTGCGATGCAGTCCGGCCGACGCCTCAGCGACGGCTGCGTCCACGATCGCCACCACCACCACTGCGACCACGATCGCCGCTGTCTTCACGACGCGGGCGTTCGCTCTGCGGCACTTCTTCCGGCATGCCTTCAGGACGAGGCAAGAGCGCCTTCATCGACAACCGCAAGCGACCACGCTCGTCACGATCAATGAGCTTGACCGTTACGCGATCGCCCTTCTTCACGACGTCTTCAGGCTTGTCGACGCGCTCGTGCTTCATCTCGGACACGTGCAGCAAGGCTTCGGTGCCCGGCATGATCTCGATGAACGCGCCGAACGCCGTCACCGTCTTCACGATGCCTTCGTACGTGTCGCCGACGACCGCTTCGGCCGTGATGGCCATGACCATCTGACGCGCGCGCTCCATCGACTCGCCACCAACCGCGGCGATGGTCACTGTGCCGTCGTCTTCGACCGACAACTCGGCGCCCGTCTCTTCCTGGATGCCGCGAATGTTCTTGCCCTTCGGTCCGATGAGCTCACCGATCTTGTCGACGGGGATCTGCACCGTGACGATACGCGGCGCATACTTGGAAAGCTCCGCACGCGGCGTCGCCATCGCCTTGTCCATCTCGGCGAGGATGTGCAGCCGACCTTCCTTGGCCTGCGACAACGCCTCTTCCATGATTTTGATATCGAGACCTTCGATCTTGATATCCATCTGGATCGACGTGATGCCATCCTTCGTGCCGGCGACCTTGAAGTCCATGTCGCCGAGATGATCTTCGGTGCCAAGGATGTCGGTGAGGATCGCGTACTTCTTGCCTTCCTTGATCAACCCCATCGCCACACCGGCGACAGCGGCCTTCATTGGCACGCCAGCGTCGAACAACGACAGCGAACCACCGCACACCGACGCCATCGACGACGAGCCATTCGACTCGAGCACTTCGGACACGATACGAATCGTATACGGGAAGTCAGCAAAGTCGGGCAACACGCCCTGCAGCGCACGCTCGGCCAAATTGCCGTGGCCGATTTCGCGGCGGCTGGTTCCACGCATCGGGCGCACTTCGCCCGTGGAAAACGGGGGGAAGTTGTAGTGCAGCATAAACGACCGCGTAGTTTCACCCGGCTCGTTGATGCTATCGAGACGCTGCGCATCTTTTGCGGTACCAAGCGTCGTGGCGACGAGCGCCTGCGTCTGGCCACGCGTGAAGAGCGCTGAACCGTGTGCACGCGGCAACACAGTCGTGTCGATCGAAATGCCACGCACTTCGGCGGGCTTACGGCCATCAACACGCAATCCCGTGTCGAGTACCTGCGCGCGCAGTTCGTTGTACTCGACATCGCCGAGCACGGTATTGACGTCCTTCGCGTTGTCAGGGAATTCAGCGGCGAGCGACGCAGCGACGTCATGCTTCGCTTTTTCGATCGCCTGAATGCGCGTGTGCTTGTCGGCCTGATTCAACGCGGCACGAATTGGCGCCGAACCGGCGGCCTTCGTGCGCTCGACCACATGTTCGGCCGGCTCGGCCTTCTTCCACTCCATCTTCGGCTGCTGCACCTTCGCGAGCAGTTCTTGCTGCATGTCGATCAGTTCGCGAATGCCATCATGCGAAATTTTGAGCGACTCGAGCACGTCGGCTTCGGTGACTTCCAGCGCGCCGCCTTCGACCATGACGATCGAATCCTTGGAGCCGGCGACGATCAGTTCGAGGTCAGAAAAGGCGAGCTGCTGGAAGGTCGGGTTGAGGACCCAGTGGCCCTGCACCCGACCGACGCGAACGCCACCGATCGGGCCCATGAACGGAATGCGCGACGCGTTCAGCGCGAACGACGTCGCGAGCAGCGCCAACACATCCGCATCGTTCTCCTGGTCAGCCGAGACGACGTAGATGAACACCTGCACTTCGTTTTTGAAGCCTTCCGGAAACAGCGGGCGGATCGAGCGATCGATGATGCGGCACGCCAAGATCTCATGATCGTGCGGACGCCCTTCGCGCTTGATGAACCCACCAGGGATCTTACCGGCGGCGTACGTTTTTTCTTTGTATTCGACCGTAAGCGGGAAGAACGGGAGCGGGCTCTGGTTGTCGCTTACCGTTACAGCCGCGATCACCATCGTATCACCGAACTGCACCACGGCGGAACCGGCGGCCTGCTTAGCCATGCGCCCGGTCTCGATGCTGAGCTGGCGCCCAGCAAATGTTCGTTCAATTCTATGCATCATCAGCTTTGTGACCTCACGAGAACGCAAATCGCGCGGGAGGCATTGCTGCCCCCGCGCGACGAAATGGCGTGGTCCGGCTTAGTACCGGAGACCAAGGTTTTGAACGAGCGTGCGATACTCCGATACGTCGGTGCGCTTCAGGTAGTCGAGAAGACGCCGGCGCTTGCCGACCATCTTGAGGAGTCCGCGCCGACCGTGATGGTCCTTGGCGTGGGTACGAAAGTGGCCCGTCAGGTAGTTGATGCGATCCGTGAGGATGGCAATCTGTACGCGGGTCGATCCGGTGTCCCCTTCGTGGGCCCGGTACTTGTCGATCGTGAGTGCTTTTTCGAACGCCATCGTCGTAATATTCTCCGCGCATGCATATGCGCGTTGCGCAAGTAAATGCGCAGCTGTTCGCGCGCAATCGTAGGAAGCATGGGAGTTTACACGCCTCACCCACTCCTGTAAAGGACCGCTTCGTGCCTGATCGCTATTTGGGGAGGCAAATCGGAAAATACCGCGTCATCCGCCTCCTCGGCGGGGGCGCATTTGCGTGGGTCTACGAGGCAATCGATCAGGATCTCGAAATTCCCGTCGCGCTCAAGGTGCTGCGCCCAGAGTTCGCGGGTGACAGCACCGTCGAAGCCCGGTTTCGACGAGAAGCATCTACAGCCGCGCGCTTACGACATCAAAACATCGTGATCGTGCGCGACGTCGGGCAAAGCGATGGTGCATCCTTTGTCGCGATGGACCTCCTGCACGGCTCGCTCGGCCAGCGTCTACGCGCGCGCCCCACGCTCCCTGAACGCGATGTTGTGCGCATCGGCATGGACGTCGCCGCGGCACTCGGCACCGCGCACTCGGCCGGCGTCATCCATCGCGATATCAAGCCGGATAACATCCTCTTCGGCCCGGCCGCCGAAGCCGTAGTCGCCGACTTCGGACTCGCTCGGGCGCTTTCAGGCGATTCGGGACTCAGTGCGACGAATCAGGTCATGGGTACCCCGCATTATTTCAGCCCGGAACAGGCGCGAGGACTCCCGCTCGACGGTCGATCGGATCTTTATTCGCTCGGCGTAACACTCTATCGCGCAGCGACCGGACAACTCCCGTTCGAGGGCGACGATTGGTATGTCGTTGGTCGACAGCATATCGAGGCCGACGTGCCACGACCGCGCGATCGCGAACCGTCGCTCTCAGCACCGTTCGAGCAGTTGCTGCTCCGTCTCCTCGCCAAGCAGCCCGATGACCGGTATCCGAATGCCGACGCGCTACTCGCCGCTTTCGCGTCGCTGCCAACGGCATCGACGACGCACGCGCCGATTGCGACGCCGTCAGGTACCAGCATTGCGTACGACACGGCTGGCCCGTTTCCCGCGCTTGCTGCATCGACGATGGACACGCACGCCGTCGCCCCGGTGTCGGTATTCGGGAGTTGGGTGTGGCGATCGATTGGCGTCGCGGCCTTGGTGATCATCGTCGGCGGCACACTCCTGCGAGTTGCGCGTCCAAACTCCGCTTGGTTCGCGAGTTCTTCGAGTCGGAGTAGCGAGATCAGCGCACGAGTGCGTGACTCGTTGGTGAGCGATTCTGCAGGTCGCGAGGTGAAAGCCGACTCTCTGCTGGATGTGGCGCGCGACTCCGCGCGAAATTCGGCGCAACCATCGCGAGGCCCCACGCTGGATGCAAGCGCCCCAGCCACGACTCCACCGCCGTCGGTCGCCAAAGAACGCGCGCGCCTCGACGTCCGCACCGCGGCCGACGCCGAACTCTTCGTCGATGGGGTGAGCGTAGGCGTTGGTGCGTGGAACGGTGAACGGCCGCTCAACCGCGACATCACACTGCGTGCTGTCATCGACAAGGCACCTTCGGGCTGCAATTCCGCGCAGCGCGACACGATCGTTCGCGCAAAGTCGGCCGGACGCACGACCATCACGCTGCGCGTGGTTAACTGTCGACTGCTGAGGCTTGATGTCGTGCCGACAGACGCGTCATTGCTCTTCACGCCAAAGGACGGTGGCACTGCAGTGCGTGTGCGCGCCGACAGCGCATCAGGTATTCTGCTGCCGCTCGGCCGCTACGACGTGGTGGCCAACCTTCCGCGTTGCTCCGAATACCGCGATTCGCTGAACCTCACGTCAACGGTGCAGGGCGACTCTCTGTTGCGCGTGCGACTCTCTTGCACGCTGGGCGGCGACCGTAGCCGCTGAATGAGCGACGCATGAGCGACGCATGAGCGACGCATGAGCGACGCATGAGCGACGCACGTAACGCAACGTCGCGGCGGCTCCCCTGCACTCGTCTGCATGTCGCGGCGCGAAGTTGCGCACGAACTGCGAGTCGAGCGCGAAAGCTCCGCACTGCGACACGATCAGCGCCTCAAGATCGCGGCGCTCGCCCCTACGAAGCCGCCGGTCAGCGCGCCAAACCAGAATCGAGGTGCACGATACCAAGGCACGTTGGGACGCGGTATGAGCAGCACGTGCGAGGTGTTCACGCGCTTGACCTGCGAGGTGACCAATGCGGTCATCCGAATTCCGTCATCGGTCTGCAAGCGGAGCCGCGCGACGAGCGCATCCCTATTGTTCGGATCGACCGCATACGCGTACATGCCCGTTCGCAGCCATCGCGACTCGGCTGGCCGGAAGGTCGCTGTACTGTCGTCCGCCAGGTCGATCTCGAAGCGAGCGGCGTCACGCGGTACTCGCGGCAGCGCCAACTCATTTGCGGGAGAAGCGCCGTTGTGGCACGCGCCCACAACGAGCGCTGCGGTGCAGGCAACTACAGACCGGAGGACGGATGCACGCAGCGCCCGTGCGCGACAGAACACGAAGTCATTTCGCCGCGCGCGCATGCTCTCTCTGCGTCTACTTGGGAAACAGGTCGCCGATGAGGCGGCCGATGTCGTTGTACATGACAATCACCAGCAACGCAGCAACCGCGAGCACACCAACGCGCGCAAACGTTTCGCGGGTGCGGAAGGAGAACGCACTCCCCTTCACCGCCTCGGCAAGGACCATCGCGATCTGTCCGCCGTCGAGCACCGGAATTGGCACGAGGTTCAGGATCGCGATATTGAGACTGATCAACGCAATGAGCGACCACAACATCTCAGCGCCGTTCCGTGCGGCCTGTACCGACGTACGCGCGATGGCGATTGGTCCGCCCAAATTCTTGGCCGAAACCTGGCCGGAAAACAGACCGGTGAGGACGTGCGCCACACCACTCGCCATCAGCCATGTGGCACGTCCACCCAACGAGACCGCTTCGCCGAGGCCAACCTCTTCATGCGCGACTGTATCGCGAACCTGAATACCGACACGACCGACCCGATGCTTCTTTCCGGACGCTGGATCATCGACGTCCGCGGGCTTGGGTGACACGGTAAACGATTGCCGTGCGCCGGCGCGTTCCACCTCGAACTGCAACGATCCAGTCGTCACAGGGGCCACCTTCTCGAGCACATCATCCCACGCGTGCACCGGCTTACCGCCAATGCCGACAATGCGGTCACCTGCCTGCAATCCTGCGATTGCGGCCGGTGCACCTACTACAACGGAATCGATCACGGCGGGGCGATACGAAGTGCCGTAGGAGTAGAAAATTCCACTCGAAACGACCAGCGTCAACAGAATGTTCATGATGACACCGGCCGACAAAATAAACACGCGCGCCGGCACCGACTTGCTCTCGACCCAGCGATTTTCCGGTACAGCCTTTGGGCCGAACGGCGCCATCGCCTGCGGGTCCCAGAGCACTTCGGACACGTCTGCTGGTCGTTGCGTCGCCGGGTCGAGCGAACCGCGATCCGCCCCACCTTCAATGCCGGCCATCGTTTCATCTTCGCGCGTCGCCATCCGCACGTAGCCGCCGAGCGGAATCAGGGAAACGCGGTAGTCGGTCTCGCCACGTCGCACGCCAAAGATGCGGCGCCCCCAACCAAGGGAGAATACGGGCGCGTACACGCCCATCATCTTGGCCGCGACAAAATGGCCAAGTTCATGCACGAAGACCACGAGCCCGAAAACGAGCAGCGGCGCGACGTACGGCGAAAAGGACGAGAGCACACTCACGGCGATGCAACCTCAGCGTTCACATGACGTCTCGCCGCCGCATCCGCCACCAAGAGGTCCTCGAGTGAGGCCCCCGACATCGTGGACAGATTGGACAGCGCTCCTGCAACGAGCGTGGCGATCTCGCCGAAACGAAGTCGCCCCGCGAGAAAGTGTGCCACCGCAACTTCGTTTGCTGCATTGAACACCGCCGGCGCTGCGCCACCGGCACGACCAGCACCAATGCCGATTGGCAACATGGGAAAATCGTCGGCGCGCACTGCCTCGAACGAAAGCCCACCCAAAGCGACTGGGTCAAACTGTGGTACGCCGGTGTCCGGCACGCGTTCCGGAAACGTCAACGCGAACAGGATAGGCAATTCCATCGATGGAACGCCCAGTTGCGCTAAAACGCTCCCATCCACGAATTCTACGAACGAATGGATGATGCTTTGGGGATGCACGACGACATCGATGCGATCGTACGGCACGCCAAATAAATAGTGCGCCTCGATCACCTCGAGCGCTTTGTTGGCGAGCGTCGCGCTGTCGATCGTGATTTTGCTCCCCATCTGCCAAGTCGGATGCTTGAGCGCGTCACTCACCGTCGCGGACGCGATGCGATCCGCCGTCCAGGTACGGAACGGTCCGCCTGAAGCGGTGAGTACGAGGCGGCGCACCTCATGCGGCTTCCGACCAGCAAGACACTGCAAAATGGCGGAGTGCTCGCTGTCGACTGGTACGAGAGAGCCGCCGTGCCGCCGCGCCGTGTCCTGCACGATCTCGCCCGCAACCACCAGCGTCTCTTTGTTGGCCAACGCCACGCGCTTGCCCGCGCGCAGCGCTGCCAGTGTCGCCGGAAGACCGGCGGCGCCCACGACAGCGTTGAGGACGATACCGGCCTCGGGGAGTGTGGCAGCGTGAACCAAACACTCCGCGCCAGTGGCCCACGAGCTCGCATCGGGCACCGCACCGCTCACCAAGCCCACGAATGCCGGATGCC
The DNA here is from genome assembly GCA_038319245.1 of Gemmatimonadales bacterium. GTDB lineage: Bacteria > Gemmatimonadota > Gemmatimonadetes > Gemmatimonadales > Gemmatimonadaceae > Gemmatimonas. The sequence continues at coordinate 15,100 of JBBQDB010000044.1, read as the reverse complement.
AGGCCGCGACCTGCGCCGCCAACGCCGAGGCGTTCGAGTGCGCTGTTAGCGCTACCGGTCGGAATCGATTGCCCTGACGCTCAAGGACGCGAAGCGCGCTGGTCCCGATCGAACCGGTCGACCCCAATATCGCCACGCCAACTGGTGCCCCGTGCACGGCCGCGCGCTCGTCGACACTCACTGCGGTGCGGGCAACAGCAACCAGCCGTACAGCGCATACGACACTGGCAGGACAAAAAAGAGCGAATCCAGCCGATCGAGCACACCGCCGTGACCAGGAAACATGCCTCCGCTGTCCTTCACTCGCGCCTCGCGCTTGAACAAGGATTCTGCCAAATCACCAATCTGCGCCGACACACTCACGCCCACGGCAAACAGCATCAGTCCCCACGGGCTGAACGCCAACTGCGCATACGGACGTAAGACGAAGTGCACATAGAGCGCACACATCGCCGCGGTCGTTACGATCGCACCAAGCGCACCGGATATCGTTTTGGCGGGACTCACGGATGGCATCAGCTTGCGCCCTCCGATCAACCGGCCTGCGAAGAACGCGCCCGTATCGCTCGACCAGGTGAGAAGCACCGGCAAAATGACGACCAGTGCGCCCGCGGTCTCGCCGACCGCGTAGTTGAAGTAGCGCAATGCGTACGCAAAGCTCAGCGTACCGCCCGTGTACAACACGCCCAACACTGTTGTCGCTGCGGCACCCATCGGCTTTTCGTCGACCGTGCGCGCCCAAATGGCCACCGCAATGATGCTCAGCACCGCGAGCGGCAACACGACCAACGAAAAGCGGGCGACACCAAGGAATTGCGCATGCGTGCCGAGCGGAATAAGCGCCGACACGAGGATACCAATCGTGGCCAAGGGTGTCGCGCCGGACTCACGCACGATGCGAAAGAATTCCCAGGCGGCAACGGCTGCGAGCGCGCTGAGGAGCGTGGCTAAGGGCGCGTCACCCAACCAAATCAGCCCTATCGCGATCGGCGCACCGATCACAGAAACGATGACCCGTCGGAGCGTCTCGTTCACGGCGTCAACGTGCGTACATGACGAATCGCGCGCGTACGACACGCACCAGTGCACAACACATACACAGCACCAGTTGGCAGCGTCACGTCACGCTGTGACGCGACCAAAACGTCGATCGCGCCGCTGAAAATCGAGAATGGCCTCGTAGAGCGACGTGCGGTCGAAGTCTGGCCACAACACGCTTGAGATGTACAGCTCCGCATACGCTACCTGCCACAGCATGAAATTCGAAAGGCGTTGTTCGCCGGACGTACGAATCAACAGGTCCGGATCAGGACAGTCGGACGTATAGAGCCGAGCGCGAAAGGCATCCTCGTCGATGGATTCGGGTGTCAGCAGTCCCGCTCGCACGTCTTCGGCGAGCAACCGCGCCGCGCGCACCAACTCCGCTCGACCGCCATACGAGATGAACAGATTGAGCCCGAGTTTGCTGCCGCCTGCCGTCTCGCGAATCAAGCGGTCGACTGCCGCAGCCGCAGAAGGACTTAGCCGATCGAGATCGCCGTATACGTGAACGCGAACGCCTTGTGCCGCGAGTTCGGCCATTTCGCGCGCAATGTATTCCTCGAGGAGCGACATCAGCGCGGAGACTTCCGTGGCGGGGCGCTGCCAGTTCTCCTGCGAAAACGCAAAGAGCGATAACCACTCGACGCCCGCCTCCAGACACCCTTCCACCACCGGACGAACGGCCTTCATTCCATATCGATGGCCGAACGGACGCGGCATCAAACGGCTCCGCGCCCATCGACCGTTGCCGTCCATGATGATCGCGATGTGCCGCGGCACCGCGCCATGCACGCGCACGCGCTCTAGCAGCTCCGACTCAGGGTCAGGCTTCGAAGCCGATGGGGACGGGGACATAACGATCTGATCCGCGATGCGGACTCAGACCTCCATGACTTCGGCTTCCTTCGTCTTCAGCAGCGCGTCGAGCTTGCCGATGGTGTCGTCGTGCAGCTTCTGCAGATCCTTCTCTGCATGCTTCTTATCGTCTTCCGAGATGCCATCGAGCTTCTTCACTTTGTCGCGCGCATCGGTGCGCGCGTGACGGATGGCGATGCGACCGTCTTCGGCAAGTTTGTTCAGCACTTTGACCAGTTCCTTGCGACGCTGCTCGTTCATCGACGGCAACGGCACGCGGATCACACCACCCTGATGCGCCGGGTCGAGGCCGAGCTCGGATTCTCGAATCGCCTTCTCGATGGCCTTCGCCTGGCCTTTGTCGAACGGCGTGACCATCAGAATGCGCGGCTCAGGCGCGGAAACCGACGCGACCTGATTCAGCGGAACGAAACTGCCGTATGCCTCGACTTTGATGGTGTCGAGCATGGTAGGAGACGCCTTGCCGGAGCGAATGCCCGAGAATTCACGCTTTGAGTTCTCGAGGCCCTTCTCCATGCCCGACTTCGTGTCCTTCAGAATCTGTGCGATTGTGCTCATGCAATACTCAGGAAACGAGTGTGCCTATGCGTTCGCCGCGAACAGCGCGTTCAATAGCGCCCGGGCTGTGAATGTTCAGCACGACCAGTGGCAACTGATTCTCCTTGCAGAGCGTGATGGCCGTCTGGTCCATCACCCGCAGCTCTTCGAGCATCACGTCACGATAGCTGATCGTTTCGTACAGAACGGCGTTCGGATCTTTTTTCGGATCGGCAGAATAGACCCCATCGACGCTGGTCGCCTTGATGATCACATCGGCCTTCATCTGAATCGCGCGCAATACGGCCGCCGTGTCGGTCGAAAAGTACGGATTACCCGTGCCGGCAGCAAAGATGACCGTACGTCCAACTTCAAGATGACGCAACGCACGCCGGCGAATATACGGCTCAGCCAATTCTTCCATGCGAATTGCCGTCATGACGCGCGTATCAAGCCCCTTCTTTTCCAGCATGTCCTGCAAGGCCAGCGCGTTGATGACGGTACCGAGCATGCCCATGTAATCCGCACCGACCCGATCCATACCCATCTGCGAGAGCTGCGATCCACGCACGATGTTGCCGCCGCCGATCACCAGTCCGAGCTGCACACCCAGTGCCTTCACACGCAGGATCTGTTCGGCGAAGAATTCGATGCGACCGAAGTCGAAGCCAACACCGCGATCCCCGGCGAGCGCTTCCCCGGAGAGCTTGAGCAAGACGCGTGGATAGCGCAACGCGTCGGCGGCCGAAGCCACCGACGCGCCGTTCCCGGCTTCTGTGGGCGTTGAATCGCTCACCGGCGGGCTCAGTCTGCGCCGAGCTGCAAACGCGCGAAGCCGTCGACGGTAATCGTGCCACCAGCGCGCGTCGCGTGGTCCTTCACCAGGGCGCTGATCGTAATAGCAGGGTCACGAACCCACGCCTGCGGGAGAAGCGTCACGTCCTTAAGAAACGCCTCAACCTTACCAGTCGCGATCTTCTCGATCATCGCTTCCGGCTTCCCGGCCTCGCGGGCCTGCTCTTCCCCGATGCGCCGCTCACTTTCGATCTTGTCAGCAGGCACGCCGCTGCGATCAACCGCGAGAGGTGCCGACGCCGCGATATGCTCCGCGATGAACTTGACCAACTGATGTGTCGACTCGTGCTTCGCGACGTCCGGCGATGACGCCGTGATCTGCACCAGCGTGCCGAGCTTGCCGTTGTGATGACGGTAGATCCCGACCAGCCCGGACTCACCGGCGTCGAAACGCGCGATCTTCTTCACGTTGACGGCTTCACCCGTCTTTGCCGCCGTGATCTTTACGTACTGATCAACCGTCTGCGTCGCGTCGCCATGATACGTCTCCGCGAGGAACTCGTCGGCCGTCTTCGCGGTCGACTTGGCCATCTGGGCGACCAGCGTATGCACGAACGAGCCAAAGTCTTCGTTGCGAGCTACGAAGTCCGTTTCGCAAGCGACTTCAACGAGGACGCCTGAATGGCCGTGGTTGAGCAGCTCACCACCGACAATCCCTTCGCTCGTCGAACGATCCGCGCGCTTCTCCGCCTTGGCGATACCCTTCGAGCGGAGGTACTCGACGGCCGCGTCCATGTCGCCGCTCGTCTCTTCGAGGGCCTTCTTGCAATCCATCATGCCCGCGCCGGTGCGCTGGCGGAGTTCCGAGACAGCCTTGGCCGTGATCGGTGTCGTCATCGTCATGCCTATGTGAAAAATGTCGTCGTTGGTATCGGAACCCCCGCACAGCTACGCGGGAACTACGTCGTTGAGCGCTGCCTGCTTTGCACAAACGCCGCCGGTTGTAGCCGGCGGCGCGTGTTTCCACCGATCACCGCGAGCGCGTCACTCGTGCTGACGCGCTGTCAGGCTTACTCCGCGACTTCCGCCGCGTCAGCACCAGGTTCGCCCGCATCTTCAGGAGCAGCACCTTCAGTACCCGGCTTCCGGAGCGCCGCGATGGCCTCGGGCTTGGCACGGCGGCGACGCGGGCGACGACGCTTCTCGTCTTCGCCACCACGGCCGGCACCAGCAGGTGCGGCACCGCCACGATCACCGCGATCGCCACGACCAGCCGGCTCAGCGCCGCGATCAGTGCTGTACACATAGCTCTCGGCTTCTTCATCGGACGGACGACTCGGCGCTTCACGGCGGGCTTCATCGATCGTGTCGGAAATCGCCTTGGCGATTAATTCGACCGACCGGATCGCGTCGTCGTTTCCGGCGATCGGCACCGTGATGAGATCAGGATCAGCGTTGGTATCGACGATGGCGACGATGGGTACGCCGAGCTTGTTGGCCTCGCTGACGGCGATACGTTCCTTCTTGGAATCGATGATGAACAGCAGCCCCGGGAGGCGCGTCATCGTCTTGATGCCCGAGAGATACTTGGACAGCTTCTCGCGCTGACGCGACATGAGGAGCTGTTCCTTCTTCGTGTAATTCGAGAGCGTACCATCTTCCGCGCCGGCCTCAAGCTCCTTGAGCTTGCGGATCTGCTTCTTGGCGGTCTGGAAGTTCGTCAACATGCCACCGAGCCAGCGCTCGGTCACGAACATCGCGCCAGCGCGCTCTGCCTCAGCCTGCACGATGGCGGCGAGCTGGCGCTTGGTGCAGACGAAAAGCACCTGCTCACCACGCAGCACGACTTCGCGCACGAGCTTCTGCGCGAGTTCGATCTGCCGGAGCGTCTTCTGGAGATCAATAATGTGAATGCCGTTGCGCTCCGCGAAGATAAAGCGGCGCATCTTGGGGTTCCAACGACGGGTCTGGTGCCCGAAGTGAACGCCCGCGGCAAGCAATTGCTCGAGGGTCGGACTTGACATGAGGGTAACGACTGAAGGTGTTGGGTTCGTCCGCTTTCGTCATCGCCCGATGCGACCGGATTCGGAAGAATCTCGGCACCCGCACCAGGCTCAGAAGGCGTGCAGGATACGGTGGGCGGCGGCACTTGCCGCCAGCCACACCGTTTGGAACAGGTTAACGCTTGGAGAACTGGAACCGCTTGCGAGCGCCCGAACGGCCTGGCTTCTTACGCTCGACCTCACGTGCATCACGCGTCAAGAGGCCGAACTCACGCAGCTTCTTGCGATTCGTTTCGTCGAGCTTGACGAGCGCGCGCGCAATGGCGAGCCGTACCGCTCCGGCCTGACCGGCAACACCGCCGCCGTCGAGAACGGCCTTGATGTCGAAGCGTCCGAGCGTGTCGGTCAGCGTAAACGGCTGCTGAATGGCCGACACCAGGGTCGGGCGTGGGAAATAGTCACCCAGCGTACGTCCATTCACGTCCCATTTGCCGGAGCCGGGCGTGAGGTACAAGCGGCAGACGGCGCGCTTACGACGGCCGACGGCCTGAATCTGGTCCGACATTACTTGGCCTCAGCGTTGGAGAACGACAGCGTCTTGGGGATCTGCGCCACATGCGGATGATCGGCACCGGCATAGACGCGCAACTTCCGGCGCAACACCTGGCGACCGAGCGCCGTCTTCGGCAACATGCCGTAGACCGCCTTCTCGATCACGCGCTCCGGGTGCGAGGCGAGCACGGACGCAAACGGCGTGTGCTTCTCGTGGCCCATGTAGCCGGTGTGGCTGAAATAGGTCTTTTGCTCAGCCTTGCGTCCGGTGACTTGCACCTTGGACGCGTTGATCACGATGACAAAGTCACCAGTGTCCATGTGCGGCGTGAACATCGGCTTATGCTTGCCGCGGATGATGCGGGCCACCTCGGTCGCGAGGCGACCGAGGACCATGCCTTCGGCGTCCACGATGTACCACTGCCGATCGATATCTTTCGGAGTCGCGCTGTAGGTCTTCATTCGTGCGTCTTGTTGAGGCGCCCGACAGGCGCCCGGAACGAGATCTGCCCGGAGCGGGCGGACCGTACTGGAGTCAAACGGGGAACGCATCAAACGCGACACAAGAATTCGTGAACCGCCACAAGACATAAAAATGCCTGGCAGGTCACGCACATGCGATCACGATCGACCGGTAGTAATCCCCCGCGAACAACTACAATGCAGCTTGTCCTACCGCGGGCGGATGTGTGACAGACCGTAATCATATCCCGGCTCGCTTCCGCTGTCAATCCGACACTCGGTGTCGCCGCCGGCGTGCGATATCACGATGATAATGATCACGGCCCCGCTTGCCGCGCTGCGGACTGTCCCACAATATGCCGTGCTTACACGGTTTGCCCGACGACGGGTAACCCGCGATCCCCCTACGACCGGTGGCTTTAGATGGGAATGATGTCGGAGTTCAAGGAATTCGCCATGAAGGGCAACGTCATGGACTTGGCCGTTGGCGTGGTCATTGGTGGCGCGTTTCAGAAGATCGTGGACAGCGCCGTCAACGATCTCATCATGCCAGTGGTCGGACTGCTCACGGGCGGGGTGGATTTCAAAAATCGATTCGTCGCGCTTGGCGGCTCAGGTCCGTACACCACGCTGGAAGATGCGAAAAAAGCGAACGTCGCGACGCTCAACTATGGCCAGTTCGTCAATCAGGTCATCACGTTCCTGATCGTTGCGTTTACCATTTTCATGGTGATCAAGGCCGTGAATCGTATGCGTAGCGACACGCCGTCCAAGAGCTGACCCAGCGCACGTTCGGGTCGACCGTTCGACCAAATTTCAATTAACCCTCGGTTGCAACCGGCCCCAATTCGACAAGCACGGCTCCCTTTTCCACCGCCGTGCCGACGACTGCCCGCACCGCCGTGACGATACCGGCGGTCGATGCGCGCAGTTCGTTCTCCATCTTCATCGCTTCCACGACCGCGAGCCCCTGACCGGCGGCCACGACATCGCCGACTGCGACGGACACACGAACCACCATTCCTGGCATCGGCGCGAGTAGCGGAGTCGGCCCACTGAAACCCGCTGCGGCATCCGCAAGATCGCGGAGGATCCGCATGCGCGCACTCAATGCTTCCGTGGCGTACGCGACACCATCCACGTCGATACGCCACGCCCCCCGACGCGCGCCGCGACGCGTAATGACCCGATGAACTTCCTCGCCCACGCGGAGCAACTGAACCGGCGTGCCCGGAATCGCCGTCAACTGGACCTCGACCGAGCGTCCATTGACGATCGCACGCGAGCCGTCGAGCACAACCTCAAGACGTGTCCCGTTCACTTCCACGACGTACTTCACAAGACCTCGGGCACGAGCACACAGACGGTTTCAACGTGCGCCGTTTGCGGAAACATGTCGAAGCACCGCAAAGCCGAGATCCGCCACGCGGGAAGTCGCGAGAGGTCGCGCGCGAGCGTCGCGGGATCGCAGCTGACGTACACGATGCCGCGGACGCCGTGCCGCGCTGCATCGGCAAGCGTTGCGGTGACGCGCACATCAACGCCACGACGCGGCGGATTGAGCACGATCACGTCGGCGGGAAGCACATTGACGATCGCGGACTCCACCGTATCACGAATGACGCGCGTGCCAGGGAACGACGCTAACCGCCGTCCCGCTTGCTCAGCGCCCGCCGCGTCCGCTTCGATGGCGGTGACCGAGGTGGTGGCGGATGACAGAATTTCACTCAGCATGCCTACGCCGGCGTACGCATCGACGACCGATCGCGGCGAAAACGACTGGACCTGTTCGACGACGAACGCGCGCAACGCTTGGGCGACTTCGACGTTGACCTGAGCGAATGCGAGCGCCTCGTCGGCATCGGGGGGCGCATCGAGGGCAGCGTCGTCACGCGCGCGATCGGGTGGCGCAAATCCTTGATCGACCGCATCGGCGGCGAGTGCACCCGCCAACGATGTCCGCGCGCCATCATCACGCTCCCACCACACCGCGACGATGCTGGCCTGTGCGCGCATCAGCGATGCAGCCCATGCATTTGCCTCGGGCCACGCAGAACCGCCGCTGATCAGAATGGCCACGGCGTCAGCGCCGGCCGTGCCGCTGGCGCCCGGGGGCGTACCCAACGTGCCGTCTACACGCCGTAGCGACAGGCGCAGGAGCGGCGAACTTGGAAGACCGCGCGCGAGCGTCCGGACGGCGTGCCACGCAAGCACGAGTGACGGCTGTGCGATCGCGCACTCCTCGAGCGCAAAGACACGACTCGCGTCGTCGTACGGATGCAGCCCCCCAACCCATGCCTGTCCGCGCGCACGAAGCGTTAGCGTCAGTCGGCCACGATAGGCCCAAGAGGCACCCGACACCAGTTCCGGTAGTTCGACATCCCGCTTACCAATGCGTCGCAGCGCGTCGCGCACGATGGCGCGCCGAGCATCACGCTGGGCGACGTCGCTCACATGTTGCAGTTGGCAGCCACCGCATCGATCACCATCGTAATGTCGACAGGTCGGCTCGACGCGGAGCGGCGATGCCTCCAGCAGTTGCAGAACGCGTCCGCGTGCATGGCGCGCGTGCGTCTGCAACGCGACTTGCACCAGATCGCCAGGCGCGGTGCGCGGAACGAAACACGCCAAGCCATCCACGCGTCCAACGCCATCGCCACCGGCAGCGAGGCTCTCAATGCGCAGCGTGGCCACCGTCTCGGGCGCGTTACGAAGCCGCGCCACTGGGGATTTCGCCGCGCGCGCCTCGCGAACCGCACGTCCTCCGCGCTTCGACATCAGCAGCTCCGCCGCAAAAAGTGATATATCCGATACTCGAAGAGTTGATCGACCAGCACAGCGGAGTGCACCTCGCCCGACCGGCTTGCTCGCGCCTCGTGCAGCGCACGACTGATCCATGTGCTTCGCATCATGCGCGCCGCATAGCGTCGGTACGCGCGGCCGCGATCCACGCGGCTCGATCGTCCGAAATGACCTGCGACGCGGACGTTGCGTTCCGTGTGCCCTTCGGGCCACTCATCCGCTCAGCGTCGGCCGCCAACGCCGCCGCGAGGGCGACGAGTTCGAGTGCGGCAGGATGGCTGATTGGCGCAGTCAGTTCCGCTAAGGTCTGCTCCAGCCACTGAATGGAAATGTCGCCGGATTGGAACGCTGGGTGATCCATCACGCGCAAGTGAAAGCTGCGCGACGTCTCGATGCCGTCGATGGTCAGCTCGTGCAGCGCGCGTCGCATGCGCGCAATCGCCAAGGCGCGCGTCGGTGCATGCACAATCAGCTTGGCCAGCATCGGATCGTAGAAAAGTCCGACATCGCTCCCCGACTCGATGCCCGCATCCCATCGAACGCCCGGACCACTCGGCACGTGCAGATACTCGACGCGCCCCGTGGACGGAAGAAAGCCATTGCTTGGATCTTCGCTGGTGATGCGACACTCCATCGCCCAGCCGCGTGGTGCAAAGTCCTTTTGCCCAAATGGCAACGGTTCACCGGCCGCAATACGGATCTGCCACTGCACCAGATCGAGTCCCATAACGAGCTCAGTCACCGGATGCTCGACCTGAATACGCGTATTCATCTCGAGAAAGTAGAACGCCCCTGACCTGTCGAGCAGGAATTCACAGGTGCCGGCGTTGACGTATCCAGCGGCACGCGCCGCCGCGACCGCCGTCGCCCCCATCTGCGCTCGCAACTCACGAGACACCGCGACGCTCGGTGCTTCTTCAATCATCTTCTGGTGGCGGCGTTGCACCGAGCACTCACGTTCACCTAAATGCAGCACATTCCCGTACGCATCCGCGAGTACCTGAATCTCGACGTGTCGCGGCCCGTCGATGTACTTCTCGACATACACGGCATCATCACCGAACGCGTTCCGTGCCTCTCGCTGTGCCGATGCGAGTGCGTCCGGCAGTTCGGCGGCGGTGCGCACCACCCGCATACCTTTGCCGCCGCCACCTGCGGCCGCCTTGAGCAGCACCGGGTAACCAAAGGTTTCCGCGACGCCGAGCGCCTCGTTGGCGTCGCGAAGTGCCGAGGTGGTGCCGGGTACCACGGGTACACCGGCCGCAATGACCAGCTGCCGCGCCGCGGTCTTCGATCCCATGGCCTCAATGGCCTCAGCGGGCGGTCCGATAAAGACCAATCCGGCATCGCGCACTGCGCGTGCAAACCACGCGCGTTCGGACAGAAAACCGTAGCCTGGATGCACCGCCTCTGCACCCGTGCGCAGCGCGACTTCGATCAACTTGTCGCCGAGCAAATAGCTCTGTGCCGCGGGCGCAGGGCCGATGTTGACCGCTTCGTCGGCCTCACGCACGTGCGGCGCCTGCGCGTCCGCGTCAGAGTAGACGGCGACCGTTCGCACGCCGAGTTCCTGGCACGCCCGAATGACGCGCAGCGCAATCTCACCGCGATTGGCGATCAGAACTTTGCCGAACGGCGGCTTACTCACAGGGGGAGATTCCCGTGCTTCTTGGGCGGATTCCGATCGCGTTTGCCGCGCAGGGTGTGGAGCGCAGCGATGAGCCGCGGTCGCGTCTCGCGTGGATCGATGACATCGTCGACGTAACCGAACGCAGCCGCGATGTATGGATTGGCGAACTTTTCCGTGTACTCACTGACGCGCTGCTCCGCCGCGGCTATCGGGTCTGCACTATCCGCGATTTCTTTGCGATACAGGATTTCAACGGCACCCTTCGGCCCCATGACGGCGATTTCGGCGGTTGGCCACGCGACATTGAAGTCACCGCGAATGTGCTTCGAACTCATCACGTCGTAGGCGCCGCCGTACGCTTTCCGCGTAATGACGGTGAGCTTGGGGACGGTTGCTTCGCAGTACGCGTAGAGCAGCTTCGCGCCGTGCTTGATGATGCCGCCGTGTTCCTGCGCGACGCCCGGCAGAAAACCCGGGACATCTTCAAACGTCAAAAGTGGAATATTGAAACAATCGCAGAAGCGAACGAAGCGCGCCGCTTTCGTTGACGCGTTGATATCGAGCACGCCGGCCATCACGGACGGTTGATTCGCCACGATGCCAATACTGTCGCCGCCGAGATGCGCGAAGCCGACGAGAATATTGCCGGCGTAGTCGGGCATGACTTCGTAGAACTCACCGTCGTCGACGACGCGTTTGATCACGTCGTGCATGTCGTACGGCCTATTGGGATTGTCGGGCACGATGTCCAACAACGCCTCGTCTCGACGATCGTGCGCATCGGTCCCCGCGCCGCGCGGTGCTGCGTCCACGTTGTTTGACGGCACGAATCGGAACAGTTCGCGAATTTGCTGGAGACAGGCCAACTCGGAATCGCAGGCAAAGTGTGCGACACCGCTCGTACTCGCGTGCGTATCCGCACCGCCGAGTCGTTCCATCGTCACATCTTCATGCGTCACCGTTTTCACCACATTCGGTCCGGTGACGAACATGTAACTCGTACCGCGCACCATGTAGATGAAGTCGGTGATCGCCGGTGAATACACGGCACCACCGGCGCACGGACCAAGGATCGCGGAGATCTGCGGGATGACGCCAGACGCCATCGTGTTACGCAAGAAGATGTCCGCGTAACCACCGAGCGAGACCACACCTTCCTGAATGCGCGCGCCGCCGGAATCATTGAGGCCGATCATCGGCGCGCCGTTGCGCACCGCGAGGTCCATGACCTTGCAGATCTTCGCTGCGTGCGCCTCCGACAACGATCCACCGAAGACCGTGAAGTCCTGCGAAAACACGTAGACCAGTCGACCGTCTATTCGACCGTGTCCCGTAACGACGCCGTCGCCGTAAATCGGTGCGTCACCATTCTCCACGGAACGCGACGTAACGAAACGGTCCAGCTCGACGAAGGAGCCTTCGTCGAGCAAGACATCGAGACGCTCACGGGCAGACAGTTTGCCCTTCGCGTGTTGTGCAGCGAGTCGCGCCGCGCCGCCGCCTAATTCTGCGGCGTCGCGAGCGACGGCCAGACGTTCAAGTTTTTCTCGCATCGACATAATGCGGGAAGCTACTACTCCGGCGTAACAGCGACCAGCACGCGCAACGAACGACTACTGCGCCTTGTAGATCACCGGGAGGACAACGCGCGTGCGCACATTGGCCCCATTCAACTTGCCTGGTTGAAATTCGAGACGAGCCGCGACCTTCTTTGCGGCCTCACCAAGTGCCGTTTGGGTCGCATCGATGATTTCGACGGACGCAGGATCGACCTTTCCCTTGCTGTCGACGATGAACTGCAACTCGACCATGCCGCCAACACCTCGGCGCTTGAGGTCGTCCGGGTATGACTCTTGAATCAGGCGAGCGGCCAACGACGCGGAGGCGAGCTTTGGCGGATTGGTCACTTCAGCAATCGGATAGACCTTGTCGTCCTGCGCCGCCGCGGTGCCCGCGAAGGGGCCGACGAACAGGGCGCCAACGATGGCAGGTACGAGCAGACGGCGAACGGAACGAAGCGTCATTACACTGGTCTCCAAGCGGGATTTGCGACAGTCGGGTAATCGTCCGAATCCAGCGTCGGATCTCGGCAAACGCGTCGGCTCGTGCCATGAATCCGGGCTCGGCCTCAACGCTGAAATCACTATCGACGCATCACCGACTGAGCTTTAGCATTCATCACCGTAGGCAGCGAAACCGTTTCATTGGCGGTGCTTTCTCCCCTTTCTGCCCAGAACGCTCTATCTTGTGGAGGCCGGGTCGGTGACGGGATGGGCCGTCCATCCGTCTTGCGTTTGTGTCGGAACGCGGAGGAAGCTCCGTTGCTGTTGGCTGCTCCGGGCGCTGCCCCGGTACGTTGGTGGCTCGTCGCGCGGACCGGCAAAGCGCCGGTCCAATGTTCGTTGGTCGCTCTCACAATCCCCACATGTCCGCCTCCTTCCGACTCGAGGATGACCCGTCGATTCGACGCGTCCTCTACCTCGGGGCCATCCTGCTCCTCGTCGTTCCGTTCGTTCAGGCAGGCTCGCAGCTATGGCCGTTGCAACTGGGCAATATCCAATGGCGCCTCTCCGCTGCGAACTCGTTGTCGAGTGTACTGCTGTTGCCGTTTCTCGGTGTCGCGCTGATGCTTTGTGTCGCGCGCGCGTCCGAGAACACGTCTGCGACTCGAATCGCCGGAGTGCTCAGCGCGTTGTTTGGCGTGGCACTGACGCTATCGGTTGCGTTGTTCGCGCTGGACGCGCTGCAGTTCAGGAAGATCGTGCCATCGGCACAGATGAACTCCTTCAACATGGCAACGATCCGTGTGACAATCGTGAGCGTGCTGTTCGTACCCTCGTTCTTAGTCATGGCGCTTGCAGGATTGACAAGCAAAAAGCGTCCTGAATTCCTGAACAAGAAGGCGGAAAAGGGTGTTGGCCTGATCGTCGGACAAGAGAAGGCGTAAGCGACGGTACTGTTCGCGTTTGGCACTTGAGTGCGACGAAGGCCCCGCCGGAAAACCGGCGGGGCCTTCGTATTGCACAGAGCAGAAGGCTTAGAGGCCCATGATCTCGTCTTCGGAGCTATGCACCTTGCTCGGAGTTTCCGGCTTGGGCGGCTGCTCCTCGGGCACACCAGTCACGGCGAGCACGATACGACGGTGAATCGGATCCACCTCGAGCACGCGCATCGTCAGGTTCATCGTCTCCCAAGCGAAGTCCGCCGGGTTGGTGACGGTGCCTTCCGGGTTGAGCTGGCTCACCGGCACGAAGCCCTCGATGTCGCTACCGAGATCGACGACTACGCCCTTGTCCATCAAGCGAACAACCTTGCCTGGCAAATCCGTACCGACCGGGTACGTCTCACCAATGCGAAGCCACGGATCTTCCTCGGCCTGCTTGAGGCCGAGCGAGATACGCTTGTTCTCGCTGTCGATGTTGAGGATCACCACGTCGACCGCGTCGCCCTTCTTCACGACTTCCGACGGATGCTGGACGCGCTTGGTCCAGGACATGTCGGAGATGTGAATGAGACCGTCGATGCCAGGCTCGATTTCGACAAACGCACCGAAGCTGGTGAGGTTGCGAACCTTGCCGTTGATGCGCGTGCCGACCGGGTACTTGAGCGGCAGGATAACCCACGGATCCTGCTCGGTCTGCTTCATACCGAGCGAAATCTTCTCCTCGCTCTCGTCGACCTTGAGCACCACCGCCTCGATCGCTTCGCCGATGCTGACGATCTTGGACGGATGACGGACGTTACGGGTCCAGCTCATTTCGCTGATGTGCACCAGGCCTTCGATGCCCGGCTCCAACTCGATGAATGCGCCGTAGTTCGTGATGGACACGACCTTACCGTTGACGCGCGTACCGACCGGGTACTTGGCCGCGACGTCCTTCCACGGATACGACTGGAGCTGCTTGAGACCGAGGGAGATGCGCTCGCGCTCCCAATCGATGTCGAGCACCTTGATTTCGAGTTCCATGCCGATCTGCACCATCTCGCTCGGATGCGAGATGCGGCCCCACGACATATCCGTGATGTGGAGCAGGCCGTCGACGCCACCGAGATCGATGAATGCACCGAAGTCCGTGATGTTCTTGACGACGCCCTTCCGCACCTGATCCTTCTCCAGCTCCTTCATGAGCTTCTCGCGCTTGCCGGCGCGCTCGTTTTCCAGGATCACGCGGCGCGACACGACGATGTTGCGGCGACGCTTGTTGAGCTTGATGATCTTGAAGTCGTACGTCTGGCCGAGCAGTTCGTCGATGTTCGGCACACGACGCAGCGCGATCTGCGAGCCGGGGAGGAAGGCATCCACACCCATGAGATCGACGACGACACCACCCTTGATCTTCTTGACCAGGGTACCGGTGACCGGCTGATCGCTCTCGTAGGCAACGCGGATGCGTTCCCACAC
>JBBQDB010000043.1:0-29071 GCA_038319245.1 Gemmatimonadales bacterium | reverse complement strand
ACGGTCATTCCTTCTTTGACCCGTCCCTGTTGCATCGCATCGTTGAGCGCGATGGGAATGGAAGCAGCCGAGGTGTTGCCGAAACGATCGACATTGACAAAGACACGGTCCATGCTGATACCGGCGTGCTTGGCCGTCGCTTCGATGATGCGAATGTTCGCTTGATGCGGAATGAGCAGGTCGATGTCGGCCGCGGTCAGTCCCGCAGCTTCCAGCGCGCGATCGGTGGACTCCGTCATCGCGCGCACCGCATGCTTGAACACTTCGCGACCGGCCATCTGCACATACTGGCGATGGCTCGCTGGTTCTTGGGTGGCGATTGGCTCTTCGGCTCCACCAGCCGGACGCCAGAGCAGTTCGGCGAGATCGCCGTCTGAGCGCATGAAGGTCGAGAGAATCCCCTTCTCTGCCACGCTGCGCTTGAGCACCGTCGCGCCCGCGCCATCGGCGAACAAAATACAGGTGTTGCGATCGGTCCAATCGACGATGGTGCTCAACTTTTCGGCGCCAATCACCAAGACCGTATTCGCAGTACCTGAATGAATCAGCGATTCGCCGACGATCGTGCCATAGAGCCATCCGGAACAGGCGGCCGACACGTCGAACGCGGCCGCGCGCGTGCAGCCCAGCTCAGACTGAATGTCGACGGCCGTTGATGGCAGCAAACGATCCGGCGTCGCAGTACCGAGGATGATGACATCGATGTCCTTCGCTTCCACCCCCGCCGCTGTCATCGCTTGGCGCGCCGCGTCGGACGATAGCGAGCGCACCGACTCACCGTCGCGCGAGATGTGTCGCTGCCGGATGCCCGTACGTTCGACGATCCATTCGTCGCTCGTCTCGAGACCCATGGCTGCGATGTCGCTGTTGGTCACGATGCGCTTTGGCACGGCATGGCCAGTGCCGGCGATGTACGCGACGGGGCGCTTCACGCTGCGTTCCCGCTGGCGTTCGCGGTCGACTCGGCGAGCCGCCGACCAATTTCGCCGGTCATCCCCGATTCCACGGCACGGACGGCGACGTGGATGGCATTCATCAGCGCTTTGGGCGAACTCGTACCATGTGAGATGATCGACACGCCTTGGACGCCAAGCAATGGTGCGCCACCTTGCTCTTCGACATCGAGATGCGTTAACGCGGCCGATAATTGCCGACGATCGATACCGGCGCTGTCGGAGACCATCCCAATCAGCATCGGTGCGAGGCTCTCGTAGAACTTGAGCAGCACGTTGCCGACAAAGCCGTCGCACACCACGACGTCGATCGCGCCGCGATCGCAGGTGCCGCGTGGCAGGTCACGTCCTTCGACGTTCCCGATAAAGTTGAGATCGGCCTGCAGCAGTCGCTGGTGTGCGTCTTTGACGACGGCGTTGCCCTTCGCCGCCTCTTCGCCGATAGACAGCAGCCCCACCGCCGGATTTTCACGTCCAAGCAGCGCGCGCGCGTACACTGTGCCGATCTGCGCGAATTGGACCAACTCTTCGGGAGAGCAGTCAACGTTCGCACCCGAATCGAGCACCAGAACCGGCAACGCGGCCGTGGGAAAGACCGTCGCAATGGCGGGACGTGTGAGCCCAGGAAAGAGCTTAAGCACGACCAGCGACGCGGCCATTTGCGCGCCGGTGTTCCCAGCGGACACGAACCCGTGCGCGAGTCCGTCGGCAACGCGCCGCAGGCCGACGACCATCGAGCTGTTGGTCTTCGAGCGGAGCGCGACCGTCGGACGGTCGGTCATTTCGATGACATCAGGAGCATGCACGACATGCAACCGATGGCGTACGTGCGCCAACTCCGCGAGCTCATCACGCAACAGCACGTCGAGTTCACGCTCGACCTCTTCCTGCCGGCCAACGAGTTCGATGTCGTGAATCGCGTCGAGCGACGCGAGCGCGCGGAGAGCGCCCGCAATGGGCGCCCGGGGAGCGAAGTCGCCCCCCATGGCATCCACCGCGATGCGCGCCAACCCTATGCTTCCTGTGCAGTAACTCGCTGCTCGCCCGCGTAGAACCCACAGGACGAACACACCCGATGCGGGCGCTTCATCGTGCCACACTGCGGGCACGTCTGGATGACGATCGCTGGCGCCGTTTTGTGCGTGTTACGGGCGCGCTTGCGACGCTTCGATGTACGGCGCTTTGGAACGGCCATGAGAGACGGACCTGAACGTTCGAGACAAGAAAATCCGTCAGGCGTCGGTGCCGCGCGCGTCGCGCAGCCCCGCCCAACGGGGATCAGTGGCCGGAGCACACGTACACGCCCCGGTATTGCGATCAGCACCACAGGTCACACACAGTCCCAGACACGCCTCACGGCAGAGCGCGAAACCCGGCGTGGCTAACAACCACTCCTCGCGAATCGCCGGACGTAAGTCCAGTTCCCGTGCACCCGCAGGGATTGGTACAACATCATCCTCGTCTGCCTCGTCCAATCCGGCTTCGGCAAAGAGGAACTGCAGGTCTCCCACCACCTGCTGCGTCACGTCCACCAGACAGCGTCGGCACGTGGTCTGTGCCGAGCCTTCCAGCGTGCCCGTGAAATAAAAGCGCCCTTGTCCGGCGCCGGAAAGACGGCCTTGCACGCGAACCCCGTCACCGAGGGGACGCACATCGTCACCTTCCCACACCGGATCTGCCCCGTCAAGCACACCATCAACGCTCTCGGCGCGGGCTTCCAGACTGCGGATGTCAAAGTACAGCATAGCCATGAAACGTAGAGCGGCAGCCAGTCAGGCACAAGGGCTGCCGCACTCCGAACAGCACAGCCAAGTGGCGCAGCGACGCAGAGTTACACGCCGCGGTTCAACAGAAACACGAACATATCCGACATTGCGGCCTAGAGCGACTCGAGCGCGGTGAAGAAAAAGCCTGACTCAACCGCGGCATTCTCGTCCGAGTCCGAGGCGTGGATCGCGTTCCGACCCTTCGATTCAGCGTACAACTTGCGCACCGTACCCTCAGCGGCTTCCGCCGGATCGGTGGCGCCAATCACGGTGCGCAACGTCGCCACGGCGTCGCCACGCTCGAGGATCATCGGCATGCACGGGCCGCTCGTCATGAACTCAACGAGCTCGCCGAAGAAGCCACGCTCACGATGCACGCCGTAGAACTCGCTGGCTTGTGCCGTGGTCAGATGCAGAACACGGGCGGCCTTCAGCGTGAAACCCGACTTTTCGAGCAGTGCCAGAATAAGACCCGCCTTGCCATTGGCAAAGGCGTCCGGCTTGATGATGGTCAGCGTACGCGTTCCGGCCATGTGTCAGAATCCTATGAGTTTGCGAACGATGTCCCCGCGGGTGAGGAAGCCAACCAACTTCCCTTCCTTCACGACGGGAACGCGCTCGACGTCCTTGTTGAGCATCAGAGAAGCAACCTCGGCCAACGGTTGCTCGGGTGCGACGCAGAGCACCTGACGGGTCATGGCGTCGCGCACCGTACGCCGAACCGAGGCGGGCGGTGGTGGAGACGCGACTGCGCCCCCAGCGCGCGGAAGATAATGGCTCACGAGATCGCGCAAGAGCTCGCGCTCGCTGAGCATGCCGACCACGCGGTTGCCGTCGTCCACCACGGGCAGCCCACCAACACCGGCGCGCAGCATATCCATCACGGCGCTCCGGAGCGACGCATCGGGTCCGACGGTGCGAGGCCGTTCGGTCATGAGGTCGCGCACGGTGAGCTGCTCCGGAAGGACGGCATCGTGAAACTGCGAGAGCGCGGCGACCGCAACGGCATCGTCGGCGGCGAGAATGGCATCGACGAGGGATGGCTTCGAGAGCGCGCGCGCAAAGGTGCCGACGACTTGCAGATGCCGCGCCATTTGGCGTGGCGGTGAGCACACCAGTATGACGATGCGCGCACACTGCGATCCGTCGTCCCCGAGATCGCGACACAACGGCTTCGGCGCAATGCCCATCGCGACACACAGATCGCGCGCGGCATCGGTGCGATAGTGCAGGACAAAGGCCCGGTCGCCGAGTCCGACGATGTCTTCAGGACGCGCTTCTTCGACACGCTCGCGCAGCGCGTCCAGATCGAGCGGCGCGTGGTCGGTGACCAGCGTCGCCCCGAGTTTCTCCGTCGCCTCGACGAGGGACGTGGCACTGAGCGGCAGCCGGACGCGTCGTGCGGACAGCAAGTCGGAGAGGCGAAGTGGTTCGTGCTGCACGATGATCCTCTTATTTCGCGGCGCGAGTGCAATGCCGGTGTAATACGCTACATGCTAGACGAGATGACCGTCGTCGCGAGGTAACATTCGCGCCGACGGTCGTCTCTCGCGCAATGCGCGACGAGTTGGAAAACGTCGCGTGCAACGCCGCGGGTACTTACGCCAGACGCGCCTTGATCAGGTCGACGAAGTCCACGGGACGCTTCGCGACGCCCATGCCTGCCGCGTGAAACGCTTCGATCTTTTCTGCCGCCGTTCCCGCCGAACCGGAAATGATGGCACCGGCGTGTCCCATGCGACGCCCCGGTGGGGCAGTCTGTCCAGCGATGAATCCGACGACTGGCTTCTTCATGTGCTCCTTGATGAAGGTCGCGGCTTCCTGTTCATCCGTACCGCCGATTTCACCCATCATCGCGATGGCTTTCGTTTGCGGATCGGCTTCGAACGCAGCAAGGCAATCGATGAAGTTTGTGCCGTTAATTGGATCACCGCCGATACCGACGCACGAGCTCTGCCCGATGCCAGCGCGCGTGAGCTGGTTGACGATTTCGTAGGTGAGTGTACCCGAGCGCGACACGACGCCGACGTTGCCCGGTAAGCAGATGCGTCCCGGAATGATGCCAACCTTGGACTGTCCCGGCGTGATGAGCCCCGGGCAGTTGGGGCCCAGCAAACGTGCCCCATGCTCCTTCACGAACGGATAGACCTTGGTCATGTCGAGCACGGGCAATCCTTCCGTGATGCAGACGATGAACTTCACGCCGGCTGCGGCGGCTTCCATGATCGCATCTGCTGCGAACATCGGTGGCACATAGATCACTGACGTGTTGGCACCGGTCGCCTGCACGGCATCATACACGGTGTCAAAAATCGGGACGGTCGTTTCGAAGAACTGACCACCCTTCCCTGGCGTGACGCCCGCCACGACGTGCGTGCCGTATTCGATCATCTGCTTGGCGTGGAACGAGCCGTCGCGACCCGTGATGCCCTGCACGATCAGTTTGGTGCTGCTATCGATGAAGATGCTCATGCGGCGGCTCCCGTCGTCGCGAGTTCGACGGCCCGCTGCACAGCGGCGTCCATGTCGTTGGAGGCGGAGAAGCCGTTGTCCTGTAGAATTTTCACGGCGATCTCCTCGTTCGTCCCGGTAAGTCGAATGACGATGGGTACCTTGAGCGGATTCGCCTTGGTGGCCGTCACGATGCCATTCGCCACATCATCCGTGCGCGTGATACCACCGAAAATGTTGAACAAAATGCACTTCACGTTTGGATCAGAAGTGATGATGCGCAGCGCGTTGACGACCTTCTCCGGATTCGACGAACCACCGATGTCGAGGAAGTTTGCGGGATCGCCACCGTAGTATTTGACAAGATCCATCGTCGCCATGGCGAGACCGGCGCCGTTCACGACACAACCGACGTTGCCATCAAGTTTGATAAACGTCAGGTTCGCCTTCCGTGCTTCCACTTCACTCGGCGCTTCCGATGATTCATCGCGTAACGCGGCGATCAGCGGCAGTCGATCCAGTTCGTTGTCATCGATGACCATCTTACCGTCAACCGCGATGAGCATGTTGTCGGGCGTCATCACCAGCGGATTGATTTCGGCGAGCGAGCAACCAGCGGCCATGAACGCAGCATAGAGCTGCGACATGATCTTCGCGGCCTGACGCGCGAGCTTGACGTCTTTGTACAGGAAGAAGCCCATGCGCATCGCTTCGAAGGGCAGCAGGCCGTAGCGCGTGTCCACGGGGTGATACAGAATCTTTTCCGGCGTGGTGGCCGCAACTTCTTCGATGTCGATACCACCGGCCGCGCTCACCATGAAGACCGGCTTTTTCGTGGCACGATCGACGATGATGCCGACGTAGGCTTCCGACGCGATATCGGCGGCAACGGTGACGAGCACCTTCTCGACGACGAGATCCTTGATCGTCATGCCGAGAATCGCCGTGGCCTTTTCGAACGCATCGGCGGGCGTCTTGCAAAACTTGACACCGCCGGCCTTGCCACGACCACCGGCATGTACCTGCGCTTTGACCATGACGGCCGTACCGAGTCGCTGCGCAATCTCTTGCGCCTGCGCCGGTGTGGTGGCGATATCGCCTGCGGGAATCGGCACGCCCGCCGCCCGCAACAGCTCTTTCGCTTGATATTCGTGAAGGTTCACGCGTTCTCCGGTATGAAAAAAGAAATGATCGTCGAAACTACCGTGCGGGTTTGCCCAACACCTTCCCGAGGCTGTCGAACGCTGCCCCGAAGCGTACCCAGTCGCCACTGCGCATGCCTTGCCGCATGGCGTCGTACAGTCGACTGGTCGCGACATCCTTTGGCTCGAACTCGAGTAGCGTCGTGCCGCTCTTCGTTGCGACGACCGCGCGCGACGATCCCATCCGCTGAAGCGCATCCGACAGTGTGCCGCCAATCGCGAGCCGGCCACCGTCTTCGACAGCAACGCGACTGACGACGGTCGCGCCTTCCGTCCGATTCCAGAGCAACGATTGGACCGCAACCGGACCATGTTCACCGGGCACGATCTGTAGTCGGCCGGGGCGCATGCGCGGTTCGCGACGACTGCCATCAGGTACCAGCGCCCGCGCACTGTCGAGCGCGGTGCGCAGATGCTCCGTCAACGCACTCCACCGCGGTCGAGGCGTGACGGTGCTGTCCCAATAGGTCCGACGATACCGGCCACCAACGGCCGATATGACCCCGCCGAGTTGATCGCCCGCGTCAAGCAGCGGCACGCTCCACGCCACGACTGAACCGCGCTCCGTGGGGAGCAGGTGCGGCGGCGGACCATCACCGGCAAATGCGCTGTCGGGCAGATGGCGAACGGCACTGCCTTCGACGCGAGACCCATACCGAGCAAACGTGCGAAGCTGCGCAATCGCTGCCTCCGTGGCTGGCGGCAACTGATCGATCAGTTCATCCGGTAGTTCGCCATCGTGCACCACCAGCGACGGCACGCGTGCCATCCACGTCCGCGCGATCGGGTCGAGATGGTCGGCCGGCACAAAGCGCACACGTCCGGTCGACGATTCGACGAGCGCGGTTGCAGCAAAACGAAAGTAGCTGCGCACTTCGCCCGCGAGCTGCCATTGCTGGCTCAGCGGATAGCTGTCCGACGTGCTGTACAGGTTAACGGTCCAATACAGCGAGCCGTCGTGTACGAGGGGCGTCACGTCATTGCCCTGAGCGAAGACTGGGGCCAGCGTTGCCACCCGTGTTCGCACGTCACGCTGCGACACGTAGACTGGCAATGGGTCCGCGGCGGACTCGAGTTGCAGCAGGTCTGGATCACGCGCCGCCCATGCGTGCGCAATACGCTGTTCGATCGTGCGCAGTGTGGTGCCGAGTACCGCGCCAGTCGGATCGACGAGGAGTGCGTGACCGCTGAATCCAGGACCGACGGCAGCGCGTGGCACGATCCCGCCACTGTCATCACCATCGCTCGCGAGCGCGATCGCGCTATCGCGCAAGACGGGCAGCGTCGCATCGCTCAGCGACAGCGTCCAGCGCTCCTCGCCGCTGATCGGGCGTCGTGCAATCAGCGCGTGTACGGCGCCATTGCCACCGACGGTCCATGCAGTGGGAGCCGGTACCATGGTGCCGCGTGCGGCATCGGTGCTGCGCTGCTGCGCGGCCGCACCGTCCCACAGGCTGACGGAACGCGCCAGATCTCCGCTCTTGAGTCGAGTACTCACACGCGGCTGCGAATCCGTACCACCGAATCGAATTCCATCGACGTCGTACGCACGTCGGCTCACCAGCGTCCGCGTTTCGAGATAGTCGCGATCGCGTCGCTGCGGATCGCCGAGTACGCTGCTGCGCGACATGACGGACGGCAGCACATGGCGTAGGCCGATCGCGCCGACAAGCACGAGACTGAGCGTGATGAACGCGAGTCGCAATTGGCTCATCCAACCCGCGCGCAGGATCAACACGGCGCCGAGCGCGCTCACGAGCGTCATCAGTTCGTCCACGCGCAGACTGACCACATGATCGACTCGGAGAAATGCGCCATCGGGTCCACTGCCACTGCGCAACAGGTCGAAGCCATCGAGACGGTAACTCCACGCGAGCAGCAGCAGCACCAGTGCACCGAGCGCGCTGATGTGTCGGCGTGCGTGCGCAGTCGCAACGACGCGACGCCCATCCAGTCGCAGACTGCGCGTGAGCGCGTACAGTACCATGACCAACAGGCTAATCGACACAACGCTCACGAGTGCCCACACATACAAGGACTCTTCGAGCGGCACCCAGTAGACGTAAAACCCGAGGTCGCGATTGAGAAATCCTTCGATCTCGCCAAATGGAATCCCATGGCGTGCCATTGCGACCTGCGTCCAGTCATCGAGCGGCGTAGCGAGCGCGATGCCGATGAAGATCGCCATGAGGATTGTCAGCGACAGCAGGCGACGAGCGGGAATCATCGCCGTCAACTCGATGTTGGCGACGCGGGACGGAACTGCAACGGCGAGGATCGTGCGACGCACGGCGTGCAGGTTGGCAAACGCGAACGCTGCGCCGGCGATGCACGCGCCACCTTGCAACAAGGCGGTATTGATGGCGCGCTCCCACCAGAGCGCGGGCACGCCCATCGCGATGAACCACGCGTGTTCGACGACAAGCGACGTGACGGCGCGCCCGAGCAGCAGCAACGCCGCCGCGACGGCCACGCCGATGACGAGCCAGCCTCGCAGTCGCATTCTCAGCTGCGTACGTGCGGGTTCAGAGCTGTACGCCCTGCGCGCGCATCCACCCTTCCATCTCGTTCCGAATTTCGTCGAGACGTTCTTGGGTGCGCGCCTCAAAGCGAGCGACGATGACCGGTTGCGTGTTGGACGCGCGAAACAGCCCCCACCCATCGCCGAACAGCACGCGCACGCCATCGACGTCAATCACGTCATGCGTGGCGGAAAAGTGCGGTACGGCCTTGGCCATGATGGCGAACTTCGTTTCTTCATCGGTATCAATACGAATTTCCGGCGTCGACACGAAGTGCGGCACGTCGGCCAACAGTTGGTCGATTGTCTGGCCGGAGTCGGCGATGATGCGAAGCAGTCGCGCGGCCGCGTACAACGCGTCGTCGTGTCCGTAGAAGCTTTCGGTGAAAAACATATGCCCTGACATCTCACCCGCGATCGGCGCGTGCGTCTCCTTCATCTTGTCTTTGATGAGCGAGTGCCCGGTCTTCCACATGACGGGAACTCCGCCGGCTTTTTTGATTTCGTCGGTCAGCGCTTGCGAACACTTCACGTCGAAAATGATCGGCTGTCCCTTTCCTGTGCGCGTCAACACATCACGGGCATAGAGAATCAGGATGTGGTCTCCCCAGATGATCCGGCCCGTTGAATCCACAACACCGATACGATCGGCATCGCCATCGAATGCCACGCCGATCTCGGCGCCTTCGCGACGCACGGCGGCGATCAAGTCCTCGAGATTTTCCGGGACCGTCGGATCGGGGTGATGATTGGGAAAGGTGCCATCACTTTCGGTGAAGAGACCGATGCCGTCCACGCCAAGCGCGTGCATGAGTTGTGGTGCGACGAGCGCGCCCGCGCCATTCCCACAGTCGTACACGACGCGTAACGGGGTACCGTCCGTATGCGCCAGCGTGCCTACGCGTTGAGCGATATCAGCGACATAGCGATCGATGACTTCCGCGTGACGCACCTGTCCCGCGCCAGCCGGGAATACACCACCGACGATCAAGCGATACAGCGCCTGAATTTCGCTGCCGTGCAGCGACCCGGTGCCCACACACATCTTGAAGCCGTTGTATTCCGCCGGGTTGTGTGAGCCGGTGATCTGAATGCCGGCGACGACGTTCTCGTGGTGCAGCGCCCAATACAACAGCGGCGTTGGTACGACGCCGACATCAACGACGTCGACGCCGCACTCGGTGAGCCCACGCACGAGCGCGTCTCGCAGCGCATCGCCACTGGGGCGATTGTCGCGACCGACCGCCACCGCGCCGGAGATCTGATGCAATGCGAGGTACGCGGCGTACCCGCGGCCAATGCCGTACGCGACTTCGTCTGTGAGGTCCTGGCCGACGATACCGCGCACATCGTACTGGCGAAAAATGGTCTGACTGATCGACATAGACAGAGCGTTCGGGAGATCAGGCGGGAGCGTTACGGAGGGCGACGTGCTGACGTCGGCGCGCACGCGATCGGCGGGTTAGCGCTTCGCGCTGGCGGTGCTGAGTGGAATCGAACGTACGGGTACGGGAGGAATTGCGCCTGCAACCAGACTGGATGGCATCGCAACGCGTGCGAGTCGCGCGATCGGCGTCGGGTAGACGCCGAAGATCAACAGCGCCACCGCGGCAAAGGCGATCAGCCCCTGCGTGAGGGCGCCGATCGGCGGAACGGCCGAGTCATCCGCACGCGGCCGCATAAACATCGACGAGATGACTGTCAAATAGTACGCCGCCGAGACCACGCTCGAGAGCACCAGCACAATCGCCAAGGTCGTTTGCGGCGCGCTGCCTTGTAACGCCGCCTGCAGCACGTACCACTTCGCAAAGAATCCCATTCCGCCAACGAGAGGCATACCGAGAAACGCGAGGAAGAACACCGCCATCGCCACGCTTAAGCCGGGCCGCACCAACCACAAGCCCTCGAGGTCGGACAGTGTCGGCGCGCGATCACGCCCGTTGTTGATCGTGATGAGTACGGCAAATGCGCCCATCGTCGCGAGTGTATACGACACCGTGTAAAACACCAACGCACTGATGCCGGCAGCCGAGTTCGAGACGATGGCCACGAGCAAATAGCCGGCGTGAGCAATACTCGAATAAGCGAGCATGCGAACCAGATTGCGCTGCGACAGCGCCAAGACGTTGCCGATCACCATGGTAATTGCGGCGAGCCACCACACGGCGGGATGCCAGCGTGCGGACGCGCCCGACATCGCTTCGATCATCACGCGCGCAAACGTCGCGAATGCTGCGGTTTTAACGACGGCCGCCATGTACGCGGCGATCGGGAGCGGCGAACCGTCGTACACGTCGGGCGTCCACAGGTGAAACGGTGCTGCGGCGACCTTGAAGGCGAAGCCGACGATCAGCAACCCTAAGCCGACCACGAACATCGCGCTGCTGCTCCCCTGCCCCTGTGCCACCCATGCACCGATATCGACCAAGCGTGTGCTACCGGTCGCACCGAAGATCAGCGCCATACCGTACAGCAGAAAACCGGTACTGAACGCGCCGAGCAGGAAATACTTGATAGCCGATTCGGCGCCGCGCGCGCTTCGGCGATTGACACCGGCGAGGACGTACACGGCGAGCGACATCAGTTCGATGCCCAGAAAGACGAACATCAAATCTCGCGCCGCGGCCAGCATCATCATGCCGCACGTCGCGAGCAGCATCAGCACCGGGACTTCAGGGCTATACGCCGCACTGCGCGCATGCTCGGCGTCGAGCAACATCAAGGCGAACGCGGTTCCGAGCAGCACGACCAAGTCGATTGCCCAACGAAACCCATCGCCAGCGATGCGTTGATCGGCGGTACCTGCGACGCCGTCGGCCCACGCAATCACCACGACAATCGCCACCAACAAACAAAGCACCATCGCAAAGCGCGCCATCATCGATGTGCGTTCGGCTCCTTCAGCGCGCCCGACGATGTTCGCCTGCGGATGCCAAACGGTCGTCAACAACAAGGCCATGGCGCCCGAGGCCAGGAGCAGCTCTGGCGCGAGCGCACGCAACAACCCGCTGGCAGAAACGAGATCGCCCATCGGTCAGGGATTCATGGAAAGTTTGCTCGATGGCGGCGCGGCGTTCGGGCCGAAGCGCACGCCTTCGACCACGTTACGCACAGCTCGCTCGCTCCGTCCAAGGACCGCCTGCGGTACGAAACCGAGCCAGATAATTGCGACCGCGAACACGGCCATCACCGCGCGCTCGCGCAGCGATAAGTCGAGCATCTGCGCGATCGTGGTGCTGCCATTCGGTTCGAACAACAGTCGTTGCAGCGCACGCAGGCCGTAGACGGCCGCAAACACCACACCCGACGTGGCGATCACGGCGAGCACTGGATGCTCGCCGAAGGTGCCGATGAGTACGAGGAATTCGCCGACGAATCCGTTTGTCCCGGGGAGCCCGATCGTTGAGAGGATCGACAGCGTGAAGACGACCGCAAACATCGGCATGACACGCGCCAAACCGCCGAAACTCGCCATCGATGTCGTGCCGCCGCGATCCTGTAACATGCCGATCAGCAGGAAGAGCGCGCTGGTGGTAATGCCGTGATTCACCATGATCATTACGGCACCCTGCACGCCCTGCTGCGTGAGTGCAAAGCAGCCGAGCATGATGAACCCGAGGTGACTGATCGAGCTATACGACACCATGCGTTTGGCGTCGTCCTGTGACATCGCGAGCAGTGCACCGTACACAATGGCGACGACGGACAATACGAGAATGATGGAGCGAACTGTTGGATCTGTGGCGGCTGCTGGAAACAGCGGAATTGCAAACCGTAGGATGGCGTACGTGCCGACTTTGAGCCCGAGTGCGACCGCGGCGAGCGTCGGAGCCGCACGTTGTGCATCGGGCAGCCAGGTGTGGAACGGCACGAGGGCGGACTTCACCGCGAAGGCGGTGAAAAAAGCGGCGAACATCAAGAGTTGCATACGATGATCGAGCTTGAGCGCGATCAGATGATCGATGTGGAAGGACGTGCCGCCGCCGAGCGTCCAGAGCGCCATGATCGCCACGAGCATCAACAACGATCCGACGAGTGTGAACAGCACGTAGCGCAAACTCGCCTTCGCACTCGCCCCGGTGCCCCAGATCCCGATGAGGAAGTACATGGGAATCAGCATCAACTCCCACGCCAGATAGAACAGCAACAAGTCGAGCGACACAAAGATGCCGACCAAGCCCGACGTGAGCAGTAGGACCAGCGCACCGAACGCTGGCATGCGCACGCGCACGTTATTCCACGTCGCGATCAGCGACAGCGGCACAAGGAATGCCGTCAGCACCACAAGCGGCATCGCGATCCCATCGACACCGAGGCTGAATACCGCGCCAATGTCGGGAATCCACGGCAGATCGACACGCGCCTGCCAGCCCGCGCCATCAGGATCGAACACGCACCACAGCACGAATCCAAGCAGGGCTTCGATTGAGAGTGCGCAGAGTGTCAGCACCCGCGCGTCGATGCCCCGCGATTCGCCGTCAGGATCGCGGCCGAGTAATCGAACGGGAAGCGCCGCCAGTAGCGGCCAGAGCACTAGTGCTGGTAAGACCCACTGCTGCGCGCCGAGCGAGAGGAAGAAGTCGCGCATCGGTCAGCTCAGCGTGAGTGCGGCGAGAACAGCGATGGCACCAGCCGTCACCATCCATGCGTATTTACCAACGTCACCGTCCTGTATGTCGCGACCGAAGCGTGAGGCGATCCATCCAACGAACCGGCCACCGCCGCTGAAAGCGCGATCGACTCCCACGTCCACGCCACGAGTGAGAACCAAGTCAGCAAACGCGTTGAGGGGACGAACGACGACGGCGTCGACTGCAGTATCCGCGCCATAGGCATTGCCAAGCAGCTTCGCCAACCCGACGTCGGCGGGCGCATGCGCTTTGTCGGTGCTCTGCTTGCGGTAGAGCGCGACAGCGATGGCAATGCCGATGAGCGCTGTGGCGATCGCGACGCCGATCAAGATCGCTTCCGTTTGACGCGAGGGTTCTGCGTGCCCAGCAAGACGCTCAGCGCTCAGTCGAGTAATGGGCGACAACCAATGCTCCAATCCTTCCGTCGGTCCCCAAGGTAGGAGCGTCGGCAGATTGAGCCAACCGCCGACCGTGGTGAGCAACGCAAGGATGACGACGGGCACCGTCATGAGCGCCGGCGCTTCGTGCAGCGCGGACTGTTCTGCGTCACCGGTCCGATTCGCGCCGGAGAACGCGAGCAGCATCATGCGGGTCATGTAGATCGCGGTCAGCAACGCGGTGACAATGCCGATGCCATACACCGCGTACAGGATCACGCTCCCTGAAACACCGCCAAGCGACGCGTCGGCCAACGGCGAGCCGTGTGCGCGCTCAAAGACGGACGACAAGATTTCGTCCTTCGAAAAGAAACCGGCGAACGGAGGGATTCCGGCAATCGCCAGCGTCGCAATCGCCATACACGCGGCGGTTGCAGGCATGAAGCGCGAGAGACCGCCCATGTTCCGCAAATCCTGTGCGTCTTCGTGTCGGTGTGTGTGATGATACGCGGCATGCAACGCGTGAATCACCGAGCCGGCGCCGAGAAACAGCAGCGCCTTGAAGAACGCATGAGTCACGAGATGAAAGATGCCGGCCGTGTACGCACCACTCCCCACCGCGATGAACATGTAGCCCAACTGCGAGACGGTGGAGTACGCGAGCACCTTTTTAATGTCCCACTGACGGAGCGCGACCGTGGCCGCAAACAGCGCGGTGACGGCGCCAACGAGTGTGACCAACAATGACGCCGCAGGTGCACCCGAGAAGATCGGCGCCGCGCGCACTACCAGATACACACCCGCGGTCACCATCGTCGCCGCGTGGATGAGTGCGGACACGGGTGTCGGACCCGCCATGGCATCGGGAAGCCAGATGTAGAGCGGCAGCTGCGCGCTCTTGCCGGCACAGCCGATGAACAGACACAGGGCGATGGCGAGAACGGCTGGAGATCCGGCCATCGCGCCGAGCGCACTGTGCGCGGAGGTGAAATCGAGCGATTGGGCGGTGGTCCAGATGAGGAACATCGCGATCAGGAATCCGAAGTCACCTACGCGGTTGACAACAAAGGCCTTCTTGCCCGCTTCGACATTCGCGCGATCGCTGAACCAGAAGCCGATCAACAGATACGAGCACAACCCAACGCCTTCCCACCCCACGAACATGACGGGATAGCTTGCACCCAATACCAAGACGAGCATGAACGCGACAAACAAGTTGAGGTATGCGAAGTAGCGCGCATAACTCGCGTCGTCGCGCATATAGCCGACGGAGAAGAGATGGATAAGCGACCCGATGCCTGTAATGACCAACGTCATCAGGATCGACAGCTGATCGAGTTGCAGGTCCCACCCGAATCGCAGTGCGCCCACGTGCACCCAGAGCGGCCCACGCAAAATGAGCGGGGCATCAAGTACCCCGGCGCCGGCGCCCGCGACGCGCCACATCTGCGTGAAGATCACGACGGCTGCCACGAAGGCCGCGATGATGGCCCCAGGACCGACGAGGGATACGATCGTGCTGCGAGCGGTCGTAGCGACATTCGCGCCGGCACGGCCGCGCGATGTCAACGCGACAGTACCGTTGATCAGGAATCCGACAAACGGAAACAGCGGTAGCAACCAGACCAGCAGCAGCGGAATGGCGCTGTCGTGAGGCGTCGCCGCAGACTGCACGAGCATCGAGAGCGGAGTGGTCATCATCCGCGCAGCGTCCGGAGCGCCGACATCTCAACCGTGCCAAACTGGCGAAACACCGAGATGACGATGGCGAGTCCGACCGCTGCTTCAGCCGCAGCGATGGTCATCACCATAATCACGAACACGTGCCCGGTGACGCCGTGCAGCTTTGCCAGCGCGATGAAGGACAGGTTCACGGCGTTAAGCATGAGCTCAGCGCACATAAAAAGGATGATGGCGTTGCGACGTGTCAGCACGCCAATCACGCCGATGCAGAAGAGAATCGCGGAAACGATGAGTGCTTCGCTAATCACGCGACGACTCGCTTCTTCGCGAGGAGCACGGCGCCGACGATGGCCACCAGCAAGACGAGACTCGTCAACTCGAAGCCCACGAGGTAATCGGTAAAGAGAGAGGTCGCGACCGGTGTGACGGCATTCGCTTGCGCGGGTGCCAACGCGACACGGGGCACGTGATCGCGCTGCACGACCAACAAATTCGCAAGCAAAGCGAGGGCAACGAAGCCTGCCCCAAGTCGCGCACCAAGACCGCGCAGGTCCGAGATCTCCGCGCGGCCGAGGTTGAGCAGCATCACGACGAACACGAACACCACCATGATCGCGCCCGCGTACACCAGGATTTGGATCACGCCCACGAACGGGGCATCCAGCATCACGTAAAGTCCGCTCAACGCAAACATCACGTTCACGAGCCAAAGTGCAGCGGGAACAGGATTGCGTCGTGTCACAAAAAGCAGCGCCGACGCAATCGCGATCAGCGAGAACAGATAGAACTGAAACTCGTAGAATCCGTTCATTCGCCCTTCGGGTCTGCCGGATCCCACAATTCACTCACGGGATGCGTCTGCGCCGTGAGACGCTCCAAGTCGTAGACAAACGCCGCGCGATCAAACTCCGCGTTCTCGTAGTGACGACCGAGATGGATCGCTTCTTCCGGACACACTTCCTGGCAATAGCCGCAGAAGATGCAGCGGAACTCATCGATCTCGAACACGAGTGGGAAGCGATTGCCCTGTTCGTCTTCACCTGGCACGAGCTTGATGCAATTGGCGGGGCAGACGGTTGGGCACAAACCGCATGCGACGCATTTGGCCTTGCCGGTCTCTGTCGTAAGCATTCGATGCGTGCCGCGCCAACGCGGCGACAGATCCCATTTGGTCTCGGGATACTGCATCGTCACTTTATGCGGATCGACGAGATGCTTGAGCGTGACCGCCATGCCTTTGAGCGTCGCCCGAATGTAGCTCACCCGCTCGAGCGGGCGATTCATCACCTTCACACCGATTGCCATCAGACGCGCTCCGCAACGTTGCCAACGAGGACCGGCGCGAGAGTCTCGGCGTCCGGTAGCACGGGCTGCATGGTACGCGCCTTCGCGCGCTCCGCGGCGAACTGGCGTCGAGACAAATCCAGACCACGAGCGCGTAACCGCTCCAGATCGGTCGGCCCGACTCGCGCGCTCGATGG
Organism: Gemmatimonadales bacterium; assembly: GCA_038319245.1. Taxonomy (GTDB): domain Bacteria; phylum Gemmatimonadota; class Gemmatimonadetes; order Gemmatimonadales; family Gemmatimonadaceae; genus Gemmatimonas. The sequence continues at coordinate 12,006 of JBBQDB010000043.1, read as the reverse complement.
GCTGATCAGCTTTCCTCGATCCAACCACCGCAACAGGACGGTGATGATCACGACGTTCATTGCCAGCAGCGCCAGTGAGAAGAGCGGGCCACGGGTAACGCCGAGTGCGTCGAGTCCCAACGTCGCTGCAGCGACAATCACGATGTACGCAAGAGCGATCGGCAGCATGACGCTCCAGCCGAGCGACATCAGTTGATCGTAGCGGAAGCGTGGCACCGTCCAGCGAACCCACATGAAGACGAACAGGAACAGACCGGTTTTCGTCGCGAAGGTTGCCAGCGTCAGTACGGTCTTAAGCAGCGTCCATGGTGGGATGTTGTCCCATTGCGTAAACGGAATGTCCCAGCCACCGAAAAACAGCGTCGCGGTCAGTCCACTCACGGTTGCCATGTTCGCGTACTCGGCGATGAAGAACATCGAGAACTTCATGCCGCTGTACTCGGTGTGATAGCCTGCCACGAGCTCCGATTCCGCCTCAGGCAAGTCAAACGGCAGCCGATTCGTCTCCGCGAACGAGGCCACCAGAAACGTGAACCACGCCACCGTCAGCGAGATCACGTTCCAACCCATGTGCGCCTGCTGATCGATGATCGCGGTCAGCGAGACGTTACCAGCGAGCAGCAAGATCGGAATCGTCGACATACCCATCGCAATTTCGTACGAAATCATCTGCGCGCTCGAGCGCAGTCCGCCGAGCAGCGCGTACTTATTGTTTGATGACCAACCCGCGAGCACGATGCCGTAGACGCCGATCGACGAGATCGCGAGTGTGAACAGATAGCCGACCGGAAGGTTGGCCACCGACATATCGATGAGTCCCCACGGCGTCGGAAGCGGTGCGGCCAATGGCAACACCGCCCACGTCAGCATCGCGGGAATGAACGAGAGCGCGGGGGCAATGAGAAAGAGCCAGCGATCCGCATCGGCCGGATCAGTCTCTTCCTTCATGAAGTTTTTGACGCCGTCGGCTACCGGCTGAAGCAATCCCCACGGTCCGGCGCGATTGGGCCCACGGCGATCCTGGATCCACGCGGCGACCTTTCGCTCCGCGAGTGTCAGCATCGCGACGCCGAGCATGTACAAAGCGAAGATGACCAGAATCTTGATCGCGCTCGCCAGAACGAACGTGCCGATCGCCGTTGGCGCGGCCTGCGGGTCGCTGTGCGGAAAGAGCGATGCAACGTCCTGCAGGAGGAACAACGGTATTTCGCTCATGTCGTCACGTCCGACACCAAGGTCGAATCGTCCAGCACAGGCAAGCCGAGCAAGCCGAGCGCGTCGTAGTCGAGTGTGGCGAACGGTTGCGATGAAGCGCTGAGCGCTTCGAATACTTGCGCGGGTGTTTCGTACGCGCCCTCGCCGCCAAGCGCTGCCAACAGATCTGCCAGTACGTACCACGTTGGCCGCGCAACTCCGGGCGCCGCCTTCGCCTGCAGGTAGCGCTGCACACGACCGCGAAGATTCGTCAGGGTCCCTTCTTCTTCCAGCGTGTTCGTGATGGGCAAGACGATCTGCGCTCGCGCGGCGAGCACGTCCGGCAGCGTCGTCCCGATATGTACGATCGTGGCTGCGCGATCGAAGTCTGCGCCAACCAGGCCGTCGAGCATCTCGCCGACAATCAACAACCCGTCGCCGTCACGAAGCGTCGCGAGCGGCGGCGTGACCTCCGAAAAGCCGAGCAGCCGCGCGCCGGCGGCGTTCGCCACACGTTCGCTGCGCAATGCGAGGTCGTTCGCACCCGGCAGCGCAACTTCGGCGCCCGTGTCTACGCGAAATACGCCCTGCCCATTGGAGTGTGCGATGATGCGCTCCAGCAGGAACAGCGCTTCGTTGGAAAGGTTTGCCGATGCCAGCACCACAATTCGCTTTCCCGACAGCGCACGCGATGCCGTTCGCACAGCTTCATCCCACTCGGCGATGACGAGAGCATGGCCCACGCGGACGTGCGGCTGTTCGACGCGATCACGGCGATTAAACTCTCGATAGCCAGCGCGGCCGACTTCGCACATGTAATACTGGTTGACCTGGTCGTTCGGACGCGGACGCATGCGAACGACGACGTTGTCGCGCGTTTCCGCGACAATGTTGCACCCTTGGCTACAGCCTGTGCAGATCGTCGCAGCCCGATCGAGCTCCCACGCGCGCGCCTTATTGAGAAAATCCTTGCTCAGCAGCGCACCGACCGGGCACAGATCCACCACATTGCCGGCCCACGGATTGGTCAGATCGTGTCCGTCGGCTTTGCCGATGAACGCACGGTCACCGCGTTCGGAGACGTTGAGCACCGGCTCCTGCGCGATGTCGCCCATAAAGCGTACGCATCGCGTGCAGAGAATGCAGCGATTCTGCACGTACAACACGTCGCCGCCAAAATCTTCGACGGGATTGAAGCGCTTCGCTTCGCGATATCGCGAATCCGCGCGACCTTCTGCGAACGTGTAGTCCTGCAGTTCGCATTCGCCGCTTTGATCGCAGATCGGACAGTCGAGCGGATGATTGATCAGCAGGAACTCGAGCACACCCTTGCGCGCTTCGAGCGCTTTAGGTGAATGCACATGTACTACCTGCCCTTCGCCGACCGTGGTCGCGCATGAGGGCGCAAGCTTCGGAAACTTCTCGACTTCCACGAGGCACATGCGGCACACGCCGGCTACTGGTAGCCCCGGGTGATAGCAGTAGTGCGGGATGAGCACGCCCGCCACTTTCGCCGCTTCAAGAATCGACGTTCCGTCGGGCACCGTCACCGGGCGCCCTTCGATCGTGAGATTGACCATCTTCACATCTGCCATAAGCGCCTCAAGCCGCCGAAGCGCGGAACGTGTTCGGCACAGTAACCATGCCGCGATTGGCCCCGATCTTCGCCTCGAACTCGTGTCGGAATTTTTTGAGTCCGGAAACCACGGGTGTCGCGCACGAATCGCTCAACACACAAATCGTCTTGCCAGACATGTTATCCGCGATCGACAGCAACGTATCCAAGTCTTCCGCGGTGCCTTCGCCATCGCGAATGCGCTCCATGATGCGTGTCGTCCACGCGGTGCCTTCGCGGCATTGCGTGCACTGCGCGCAACTCTCATGGGCATAAAAGCGCACGAGGCGCGCGATCTGTCGCACCATGTCTTGCTTGTCGTCGAAGACAATGACGCCGCCAGAGCCGAGCAACGTGCCTGCCGCCACCATGCCCTCATAGTCCATCAGTACGCCTTCGGCCTCTTCGCGCGTGAGGATCGGCACCGATGATCCACCGGGAATGACGGCTTTGATCTCGCGACCAACGAGCGGTCCGCCACAGAGGTCATAGAGGAAATCCTTAAATGGAAATCCCATCGCGACTTCGTAGTTGCCCGGGCGCGAAATATTGCCGCACACCGAAAACAACTTTGTGCCGATGCTCTTCGTGTTGTCCGGGCGACCAAACTGCTTATACCACTCGGCGCCGTTCTTGATGATGTACGGTACCGTCGCAAGCGTTTCCACGTTGTTGATCGTGGTTGGCTTGCCGAACAGACCCGCCACCGCGGGAAACGGCGGTTTGATGCGCGGGTTGCCACGACGACCTTCGAGTGAGTTCATCAACGCGGTCTCTTCACCGCAGATGTACGCGCCTGCGCCGCGATGCACGTGCACATCGAGGCGCTTGCCCGAGCCCATCGCATTGGCGCCGAGGATTCCCGCCTTGTACGCATCCTCAACCGCTTGCGTCACGTACTTGTAGGGCTCCGTGAATTCACCGCGAATGTAGATGTAGGCGGTTTCCGCATAGATCGCGTATGCCGCCAAGGCGACACCTTCGACGAGTCCGTGCGGAGTCCAGCGCATGATCTCGCGATCCTTGAAGGTGCCCGGCTCCGATTCGTCGGCGTTGCAGAGCATGTAATGGATCTTTCCGTCGGGCTTCATGAACGACCATTTCAACCCAGTCGGGAATCCGGCGCCGCCACGGCCACGCAATCCGGAATCTTTAACGATCGTCTGCAGCTCCTGCGGATCGGTATTCAGCGCCTGCTGCAACGCCTCGTAACCGCCGCGCGCGCGCCACCCTTCGACTGTGCGTGCACCGGCATCGCCGAAATACTTGGACAGTATCGGCGTTTCGCGCGGGTGAGACGGATTGGGATATCCCATTACTTCAGCTCCGAGAGAATGCGGGGCACCGATTCCGGAGTCACGGACTCAACGAAGTCGTTGTTGATCATGATCGGCGTGGGGAAGCCGCAGGCACCGAGGCATTCCACTTCAACGATCGTGAAGCGACCGTCGGGGCTCGTGAGACCGAGGTCGCCGCAGCCAGAATGCTCAACCAGCGACTGCACCACATCTTCGGCGCCGCACACGTTGCATGGCGTCGTCGTGCAGACCTGAATAAAGTGGCGACCGACCGGATGCTGGTGATACATCGTATAGAAGCTCGTCACGCCTTTGACGTACGCGGGCGTAATGCCCAGGACGTTCGCCACTTCTTCCATCGACGCTTCGCTCACCCAACCGCGCGCGTCCTGCACAATCCAGAGCGCGGGCAGCAACGCGGCCTGTTTACTCGGATAGCGCGACATGATGAGATCGAGTTCGGCACGCCGATCTCCGACAAATATCGGCACATGCGGCTCGTCGTGATGCGTGCCGTGCGGTGGCGCGGCTACGATGGAGCCGCCGCTCGCTGACGGGCCGTGACTCACCGGTCGATTTCTCCCATCACGATATCGATGCTCGCGTTGATCGCGATCACGTCAGACAGCAAGTGCCCTTCCACCATTTTGGGGATCGCCGATAAGTTGACGAATGATGGTGGGCGAATACGCCAGCGTACCGGCTTGGCCGATCCATCACTCACGAGATAGTACCCCTTCTCGCCCTTCGGACTTTCAACGGCGACATAGCACTCACCTGCAGGTGGACGCGGTCCTTCCATCACCAATTTAAAGTGGTGAATCATCGATTCCATCTCACTCGTTGCCTTGTGCTTGGGCGGCAAAATCAGTCGCGGATCGTCGACGTTGACGGGTCCATCCGGCAACCGGCGCACGGCCTGATCGAGAATGCGAATACTCTGCCGCATCTCCTCGACGCGCACCAAGAAGCGATCATACACGTCGCCCGCCGTTCCCACAGGCACATCAAAGTCGTACGTCTCGTAGTCGAGATACGGGAAGTCCTTGCGTACGTCGTATGCGACGCCGGACGCACGGAGCATCGGGCCTGAGAGCCCCGCATTCACCGCCTCTTCGGCGCTCATGGCACCGAGACCGACCGTGCGGCCGGCCCAAATGGCGTTGGTCTCCAGCATCCGCACCGACTCTTCGAGCGTGCTCGAGAAGCCCTTGATGAACGCCCGCAATCCGTCGAGCCAGCCATCGGGAATGTCCGCGGCCATGCCACCGACCCGCGTCATCGACGTAGTGAGCCGCGCGCCGACCCACCCCTCGAGCAAATTGTAAACGTTCTCGCGTTCCTGATACAACCAGAGAAACGGCGTGAAGGCGCCGATGTCGACCGACGTCGTCCCCAACCACACGACATGCGAAATGATCCGCGCCAACTCCATCGCGATCACGCGCAGCACCGTGCATCGCGGCGTTATCTCCACGCCGAACAGTCGCTCACAGCCCAAGGCGAAGGCGACGTTGTTCCCCGGCGAGTTGAGATAGTCTTCGCGATCGGTCCAAGGAATAATCTGATTGTACTGGCGATACTCGCCAATTTTCTCGAAGCCACAATGGAGATAGCCGATGTGCGGAATGCAACGCACCACCGTTTCACCATCGAGTTCAAGGACCAACCGCAACACACCATGCGTCGCCGGATGCTGCGGACCGATGTTGATCAACATGTGATCCGCACTCATGTCCGGCTCGTCGGTCGACATCGTCTCGAGCGCGACCGCACTCCCACCCTGCACGACCAACGGTGCGCGCAACGGCTGCCCCTGCGCATCGAGTCCGCTCGTGCCAAGCGCCATCTCGATCGTGCGACGTTCGCCCGTCATGCGATCAGTCATTCGCCACCTTCTTCACCACCGCGCGCTGCCCGCTCTGCCGCGAGCCGTCGCCGCATGTCCTCCGGCAATGAATTGAACGCTTCCGCGATCGTCAGTTCATTCATCGAATATCGCGCTTCAGGATCCTGTGCGAGTGCCTGCTTCAACTGCTCGGCGCGACTGAATCGACCACGCAACGGAAAGTTCTTGCGCAGGGGATGGCCTTCTTTGTAGCTGTCCCACAGCAGAATGCGACGCAGATCCGGATGCCCATCGAACTTGATGCCGAACATGTCGTAACACTCGCGCTCGAGCCAATCCGCACCGCTGTAAATATCGATGATAGACGGTACGATCATCGTGCTGCGCTTTGGGAGCTCGACCTTGAGGCGAAGGAATCGCCGATAGCCCAACGCGCGCAAATGCCAGACGACTTCGATCGGACGTAGCGCATCGCGATACTCAACCGCCGTCACGTCCACCAAATAGTCATAGCGCTGCGACGGATCGTCGTGCAACCACTGCACGATGGCGTGCAGTTGATCGACGTGCACGAACACCGTGGTCTCGCCCCACATCACGTCGGCGCGGACAATCGCGTCGCCGAACGTGTGCTTGAGCGCCTCGACCGATGGATTGATCGCACCGCCGTGGTGGGGCACGTTGCGCTCGGTGGCCGGTAGCGCGGCGTCGGCATGCAACGCCGTAGCGCTCGTGATCGGAGCCGTCACGGATTGGACCGGGTCTGATTCACCGAGTTACCAAACGGCTCGGACAGTTCATCGATCCGCGCGGGCGGGATGTAGAGCTGGCTCGTCGGATCCGGCTCGATCTCGACGTGCAAGCTGCCATCGCGTAAACGGTCGCGCATCACCTTCTGCTGGAGCATCAGGATACCATGCATCAGCGCTTCGGGGCGCGGTGGACACCCAGGCACGTACACGTCTACTGGAATGATCGTGTCGATCCCCTGCACCACGGCGTAGTTATCGAACATGCCCCCGGTCGACGCGCAGGCGCCCATCGAGATGACCCACTTCGGTTGCGGCATTTGCTGGTAGATGCGCCGAATCACCGGTGCGAGCTTGTACGGCACGCGACCCGCACAAATCAGCACATCGGCCTGTCGCGGCGAGTAGCTCAACCGTTCCATGCCGAAACGCGCGAGATCGAAGCGGCTGGCGGCGGTCGACATGAATTCGATGGCGCAGCACGCGGTGCCGAATGGCATGGGCCACAGCGAACCCGCGCGCGCCCAATTGACGAGAAAATCGAGTCGCGACGTAATCCATCCATCCTGCGACTTCGGGTCGACCGGCACAGAGCGGCGATCGAGTGCGGGCGTCACTCCCACGTGAGCGCTCCCTTTTTCCAGACGTAGACGAAACCCACAACGAGGATCACGGCGAAGACGAGCATTTCGCCAAGACCGAAGAAGGACAACTGCCCGGTCGGACACGCGTCGGACACCATCGGCACGAGGCAGGACAGCTGTCGATATTGCACGCCCCACGGAATCATGAACACCGTTTCAATATCGAAGACGATGAACAGCATAGCGACGAGGTAGAACTTGACGGAGAAGCGATCGCGCGCATCGCCCAGCGGCGCGATGCCTGACTCATACGGCTGCGATTTGACCGCGGTCGGTTGCGCGCGCACGGTCAGATGCGCGACGCCGAGGATGACCACGGCGTTGAGAATCACGAACCCGAGGAGCAAGAGGACCGGCAGGTAATTTCGAAGCATCAGGTCCGAACCGAGCGGATAGTCGACGTCCTCGTGAAAGAATTCACAATAGACTGCAACGCAAAGTAGCAACGGGACCACGGCCACTCAACAAGTGCGCGCGAGCGGTCTGATATGAAGTAACCTGCTCACAGTGTTTGACCGGTTGCCGTAAACATCCCGTCACCACCGTGGCACGACCGACGCCTGATCCGTACCTTACCGCTGAACACGCGACAGGGGCGGACCACGCGGTCTGACCCATCAATCTCGGCTCACCCTCCGACCCTCAGGACTCATGGGGCTCTGCTCCGACCGATGGATTACGCGCATGGCGCGCGAACATGCGATGATCGAACCGTTCGAAGACCGCCAAGTGCGTGAAGGCGTGATCTCGTACGGCGTCAGCTCGTACGGCTACGACATGCGGGTGGCGCGCGAGTTCAAGATCTTCACCAATGTGTTGAGCTCCATCGTCGACCCGAAGGACTTCGATCCGAAGAGCTTCGTCGAATTCGAAGGCGATGTCTGCATCGTGCCGCCCAACTCGTTCGCGTTGGCGCGGAGCGTCGAATACTTTCGCATTCCCCGCAACGTGCTCACCCTGACTGTTGGGAAGAGCACCTACGCGCGCTGCGGCATCATCACCAACGTGACCCCATTCGAGCCTGAGTGGGAAGGCCATGTGACGCTGGAGATCTCGAACACCACGCCGCTTCCGGCCAAGATTTACGCCAACGAGGGGATCTGCCAGGTACTCTTCTTCGAGGCCGATCCGGACGACCTCTGCGAGGTCAGCTACGCGGACAAGGCCGGCAAGTACCAGCGACAAACCGGCGTGACCCTTCCAAAGCTTTAAGTCGCACGACCCCCACCAGGACCGAGACTCTCGATGCGCCACCATTTCCTGCTTGCCCTGCTCGCCGCGTCCCCTGCATACGCCCAGCAGACCGCCCCTCCACCGCCACCCCGGCAGTAGGCCCTGCGGCCGCCAGTGAGCGACACCGGAATCTTCAGCCCGCTCCCGCTGCCACCGGCCACGGAGTTCCGCAGCGCCGTTGGAACGCCCGGCCCCAGGTACTGGCAACAGCGCGCCGACTACTCCATCAAGGCTTCGCTCGACACGGCGACCAGGCGGCTGGCCGGCAGCGAACAGATCACCTATACCAACAACTCCCCCGATACGCTCCGTTTCGTCTGGATGCAGCTCGACCAGAATCTCTTCCGGCCCGGCAGCGTCGGCTCCCTGCTCTTCCCATCGGACAGCCGTTTCGGCAGCGCGGGGTTCGAAGGCGGGTTCGAGATCGAGAGCGTCACCCAGGCGAAGTCAATTGTGGCGAAAAAATCGGTCGCGCCGGCCCCTCTCCGGACACGGGTCGACGACACCATGATGTACGTCGAGCTCGCCTTCCCGCTCGCCCCGGGTGGAACCGCGCACCTCAACCTCTCGTATGCCTTCAATATTCCGGAGCACGGCGCTGACCGGATGGGCCGGGATGGCGCGCTGTACGAAATGGCGCAGTGGTATCCACGCATGGCCGTCTACGACGACGTACATGGGTGGAATACCGATCAGTACCTGGGTCAGGGCGAGTTCTATCTGGAGTACGGAAACATCGACTACGAGATCACGCTGCCCGCGGGCTATATCGTGGCTGGTTCGGGCGTCCTCCAGAACCCCGCTCAGGTCCTCACGCCGACCGAGCGGTCCCGGCTGGCGTCGGCCGTCAAGTCGGACAGCACCATGGCGATCGTCACCGCCGATGAGCTGAGCGCCGGGGCGGCACGCCCGCGCACCGACGGCACGCTCACCTGGCGCTTCAAGGCGGAACGGGTCCGCGACGTGGCCTGGGCGGCGTCGCCGGACTTTCTGTGGGATGCGTCGGGATGGAACGGCGTCCTCGCGCAGGCATTGTACCGGCCGTCCTCGGTGGCCACATGGAAGGACGCCGCCAGGATGAGCCGGTTCTCCATCCTGGAATACAGCACTCACTGGTTTCAGTATCCGTACCCGCAGATCACGGCGGTCGAAGGCCCGGTATCGGGAATGGAGTATCCAATGGTGGCGATGGAGGCGAGGGGGGACGACCCGGCCGACCTCTACAACGTCATCACCCACGAGATCGGCCACATGTGGTACCCGATGACCGTCGGCTCGGACGAGCGCCGCTATGCGTGGATGGATGAAGGGTTCAACACCTTCATCAATACCTTCTCCGAGGAAGATTACTGGAACCGGGACGATACCGGCGTCCGCCGCAACGAATCGCGGCACGTCACGTCGCTCGATCAGTCGCCCACGGCACAGCCGATCATGACCCCGGCGAACCGGTACCGGAACAACGACAATCTCGGCAGCCTCGCCTACGTGAAGCCATCCATCATGCTGCTCGCGCTCCGGAACAAGGTCCTCGGCCCCGAGGTGTTCGACAGCGCGTTCAGGGAATACACCCGGCGGTGGGCGTTCAAGCATCCGCAGCCCGCCGATTTCTTCCGGACGATCGAAGAAGTATCGGGCCGGGATCTGTCGTGGTTCTGGCGGAGCTTCTTCTTCACGACCTCCTCGCTCGACCAGGCGGTCGAGTCGGTCAAACTGGGGCGCGACAGCTCGGCGCTCGTGACGATCCGCAACGAGGGATCCGCCGTCATGCCGGTAGAGTTGCAGCTTTCGTTCGAGGACGGTACCACGCAACTACTGAAACTGCCGGTCGAAATCTGGTACTTCGGCGACCGGTATCGCCTTCGCGTCCCGCCCGACGAACGTCTTGTCGCGGCCCGGGTGAATCCCGATGGCGCGTTTCCCGACGTCGATCCATCCGACGATGCCTGGCAGCTGCCCGGCACGAGCACACAGTGATTCAGTCCACGCCAGGGCACCCCATGCGCCTCCGCTCCGTCTTCCTGCTGCTCGGCCTCATTCCGGCTACGCTCACGGCGCAGCAGCCGTCATCCGCAGCCGGCGGGGTTCCGAGCTCCGAGCCGGGGGACTCGTCGGCATTCCGTCGACTCTCGCTCCCGACGCCAGACGGCGTTCGAAGCGCGAGCGGCGCGCCGGGCAAGGACTACTGGCAGCAGCGAGCCGACTATGTCATTCACGCCACGCTCGATACTGCCGCCCGCACGGTCCGGGGCGAGGAAACCATTACCTACACGAACAATTCCCCCGATACGCTCCGCTTCGTCTGGCTTCAGCTCGATCAGAACCTCTTCACACCGACCAGCCGGGGAGCAGTGCTCTTCGGAACGCTGCCGGGCACATCGGCGGGCGCCCGCGATTCGGTGAGCGGCCCACCGGGACCGCCGGCAGGTGTGCGGCTGCTCAAGGTGGCGCAATCCGCCCCAGCGAAATCGAAGGCACAGCGCGCCACCGCCGCCACCGACCTTCGCTACCTGGTCAACGGGACGGTCATGCGTATCGACCTGGCCGCACCCCTCCCGCCAAAGGGAAAGCAGAAACTCGATATCGCGTGGTCCTTCCCATTCCCGCTGAGCCCCAATCGCATGGGGACGGAGGACGTCGACGGCAACCCAGTATTCGAAGTGGCACAGTGGTACCCGCGGATGGCGGTGTACGACGACGTGCGAGGGTGGAACACCGATCAGTACTATGGGCGGGGCGAGTTCTATCTCGAGTACGGCAGCTTCGACGTCAGCATCACCGTACCGGCCGACATGCTCGTCGCCGCCACCGGTACGCTGCGGAACCCCGACGAAGTGCTCACGGCCGCGCAGCGCGCCCGACTCGCCCGGGCGCAGACCAGCAGCGAAACGGTCGTCATTCGCGGCAAGGACGAGATCGGTGACCCCGCCTCGCGTCCTCCGACGGACTATCCGACGTTTACCTGGCATTTTACGGCCGACAGCGTGAGGGACTTCGCGTGGGCCGCAGCCCGGCACTTCGTGTGGGACGCGGTTGGAGTGAACGGCGGCAAGACCCTGGCGATGAGCTTCTATCCGCCGAGCGCAGAGCCCGCATGGAAAGAGGCAAGCCAGTACGCGAAAACGGCCATCGAGAACTACTCGCAGCAGTGGGCGCCGTACCCCTATCCGGTCGCCATCAACGTGAACGGCATCGAGGGGGGGATGGAGTACCCGATGATCGTGTTCTGCCACGAGCGCGTGGATCCGGTGGCGCTCTACAGCGTCACCGATCACGAATTCGGCCACACCTGGTTCCCGATGGTGGTGGGGAGCAACGAGCGGATCTACGGATGGATGGACGAGGGCTTCAACAGCTTCATGAATCACTACAATTTCCCCAAACGCTGGCCCGACAAGCCGCTGCCGCTCGCCAGAGGCGTGCA
>JBBQDB010000042.1:0-29313 GCA_038319245.1 Gemmatimonadales bacterium | reverse complement strand
GCGGTCGTCGGTGCGCCGTTCCCGCGCGACGGGATGCCGGGCACAGTACCGGGCGAGCAGGTGGCGAAGGCGCGATCGTCCTTCGACACCCAGACAGCCGCTCACCGCTGCGTCTCATTTGGCCGGAACACGACGCAACATCCGCAACGCCGACTTGGGCAGTCGTGCAGACACACCAAAAAATGGCGGCACCAGATCGGGGACATCGTAGACGACGGCAAATCCCATTACCAACGCCGCCTCGCTGGACGTCAGCGCGTAGTCTTTCTCCAGCCAGCGAGCGAGATCGGTCGTTGCATGGCGCATCGCCTGGTCCATCGAACCGCCGGTTCCCAGCGTCATAATAAAATCGGCGTTTTCGGCACGCGGGATATCGGCAAATCCCCACCGTTTCACTGCAACCGAGAAGGTGACGTCCATGCTGGTTTCCATGGCGTCGCCGGTGAGCTCACCATCGCCCTGCGCGGCGTGTCCATCACCGAGGTACAGATACGCGCCGAGTGTAGTGACGGGTAGGTAGAGCGTGGTGCCTTCCCGCAGCTGGGCGTACTCCATGTTGCCGCCCCATGGCCCCGAGTCGCGTGAACTTGGTGTGCCATCACCACCGGGCGCGACGGCGATCACCCCGAGAAACGGTCGCAATGGTACCGTGAAATCGCGTAACGCTTCCGGTGCTGCCGTGAGTCGAGCGACCCCCGCCGCGGTGTCGAGCGTCCATTTGTTGTCGACATTCTCATTTTTGCGCGATGTGGCGTATCCAACGTCAAGCGTGTTGTCCGTGATTGATGTACCGCTGAATGCCCAACCACGATTCAGTCGCACGCGATGCAGTGTGATGACCAGTACATCGCCTGGCACCGCGCCTTCGATGTAAAACGGCCCAGTTAGCGGATTTCCGCCGACCGAACGTTTGTTCTCGCGCGCGCCGTACGCACCGCGCCCCCACCCGCCTGCGTCGATGGTCGTTGTACGGACCGTGTCGCCCGGATAGAGACGCAATGCGGGGGCGACCGTGTTGCTAATCGCGCGATGAAACGTGGATGGCTCAAAGGTGAACGCACGCGCGGTGAGCGGTGGGCGAAAACGACGGGCATGCCAGGCTGACGAATCGGGGGCGATCCCCAGCCAACCAGCGAGTGAGTCGCCACGGACGATACCACGCCAGACGAACTCGCCTACACGAAACGTGAGCTTTGACGCGACGACGGCGCCAGAAAAATTCTGACCGTACACTTGTCCGCGAATGCTGTCACGATCGACGGTGAGTACGACGCGCTGCGGCTGATTGTCACCATCCATCTGAAAGACCCATTCACCGGCAAGTTGCGCCGTGGCCGTGCCCTGCGACAACGCCAGCGACGGGGCGAACAGTGCCGCACCCATCGCGAGACACGGCAAACGCTTGAAAACAGAATTGAGGGTGTACACGGATCAGCTCCATCGGCCGGGGCGGGTGCGAAAACATGCTGTGCGAAGTGTACGCCCAGACGCCTTCGTGCCGGATAGGGCATTGGATGCACCGCTGTGCGCCGAACGCCGAAAATCCAGCATGACAGTGACTCATTTCGCCTTGCACTCCGCAGTATTCAACGGAGGGAAACTCACGCTGGTCTCCTGCGCCAACCATGAAAAAATCGTCCAGTATCCAAGCGATCTGGCGGCTGCTGACGATGCCCTGCGCGTAGGCGAACAGCACGACTTTGCGCAACAGCCGGGCGGATACGCCCGCGCGCCCGACTCGTCATTCTGAAACCGCGCATCGAAGTGCGACAGATCGACCGCGTGATCGAGCATGTGATGCAACACATGCTCGAAGGTGCCGGGCAGCAACGGCGCCGCGAGATCGATCGGAATCAGCTTGGGCTGCGCGACGCAACGAGACTCTTCGTACAGCCAGCGTTAGACAGCCCCATCCGCGATCGTTCCGGGAGCAGATTCCGTCTGCCATGTTGGTGGTCGTCCGTCGAAGTGTGATGTCCAAAGCGCGCCAGGTCGCAACCGGATTACGCTCGGTGCGGATGCTCCGCCGCGAGTCGGCGTCTCGGCGCCTTGGCGCGATGCGCCGTCACTATCTTTCCCGCCACACCAGTAGCTGCACCGTTCGAGACATCGGGCGATACACTTGTTGGTTTCCCAATCCACGTGGCCAGCGCTTCGTTAAACCCGTGCTGTATGTGCTCACCACCTCGCGCCACGTAGCCATCAAAACGTACAAGTAGCGCTGTCGGCGCGTGGACCGCGCCCAGCAGATGGTGGCTTGGCGCGCCGCGCCAGTGAATCGCGTCAACCAGATGGGCGAGTCAACGCCAACGTCGGTTCCGCACACCGGCATGAGCGCACGGCGGCGAGGGTCGAGGGCTGAAGAGTACGTCGCAGAGTGAGTGACAAAGTGAGTGGCAGAGTGAGTGGATGCCCGCTGCGATGCCGCGCCTCTCGACGCACGGAGGACCCGTCACAATACTTCTCGGATGACAGATCTTCTGGGCATCCTCCTCGCCGACCGCTTCGACATTCAATCAGTCCTCGGCCGCGGCGGTTCGGCAACCGTGTATCGTGCGCATGATCGCGTGCTCGATCGCAGTGTGGCGGTGAAGCTGCTCCACGAGGACGCGTCGTCTACCGATGATCAGGCGCGCTTCGACCGCGAGATCCGGTTAACCGCACGCCTTGTTCACCCGGGAATCGTTCCGCTGTTCGATACTGGCACGACGGGCGACCAACGCTTTTATGTGATGCCGTGCATTGAGGCGAAAACAATGCGGCATCAGATCGCCGAACGCGCTCCGACTGAACTGCGACACGCGTTGCGACAGGTGAGCGATATTGCAGAGGCGCTCTCGTACGCACACTCGATGAGCGTCGTACATCGCGACATCAAACCGGAGAACGTGTTCTGCAGCGATGGGCGCGCACTCGTCGCGGATTTCGGCATTGCGCGCCGTGTGGACTCGTACGGACAGCCATCCGCGACTACTGCGGCGCTCACGGACTTGGGCGTCGTGCTCGGCACGGTTGCGTACATGAGTCCCGAGCAGGCGTTTGGTGAACGCGATATCGATGGGCGCTCAGATTTGTATGCGCTTGCCTGCGTAATGATCGAATTGCTCAGCGGAGCGCCGCCGTTTACTGGCAGCACGCCGATGGCTGTGCTCGCCCAGCATCTGTCTACCGTACCGCGTGTGTCCGATCTGCTCCCCGGCTACCCGCCCGAGTTGATCGATCTGTTGACGCGCATGCTGAACAAGAAGCCGGAGCGTCGGCCAGCTTCGGCCGCGGTGGTGATCGAAGAGTTGCGTGCGATCGACGGTGGGCTGTCCGGCGCGCGCGCGGCGGAGAAACGGGCGTTCGGTTCGTCGTCGGCGACGCCGGTACATCCGCCCGTCGCCACCGAGAGTGAGCGGCTGGCCGCCGAGGCGCGCGCGCTCTTTAATCGAGCTGTGCAGGGAGGCGAAGGCGCGCGCGGCATGGTGGACATGGCACTCGTCTACGCGGAGAAGGCGGTCGCACTCGATGCCTTGAACGCGCGCGCGCTGATCGTGCTTTCTGACGTGGCGCATGTCCGCGGTTTTCGCGGTTTTGATGAGGAGAAAGCATCGTTTGAACGGGCGCGTGCACTACGACTCCGTGCGCTCGCGATCGATGACACAATCAGTGAGCTGCATTCGTCGCTCGGCGTCATGGCGCTGTACTGGGAAGATGATTTTCAGCGGGCGGGTACACATCTCCGACGCGCGGTGGAGCTCGCAACATTTGATGGCGGTGCACATCGGCACTACGGATGTTGGCTCAAGATGTCCGGACAATTTGACCTAGCACTCGAGCACGTGCGTCGAGCCGAAGAGCTCACACCGGATGCGCCGCACATCAAAGTGGCCGTTGCGGATGTTCTCATCGCACTTGGTCGGTACGTTGAAGCGATCACGCCACTACAGGCGGCACTACGCCAGACGCCAACGTACGAGCAAGCAACGGAGCGATTGGAGATGGCGTGTCATCGCAGTGGCCGCTTCGATGACGCGTTCGCCGCACGACGGACACTGCTCGGCACGCGACGTCAGTTTGATCGATTACGCAGACTTACTGACAACTTCGACAGCATCGGATGGGAAGCGACGCGCGAGGAAGATTTACGCGCCGAACTGACGGATTTGCTCGCGCGCAGCGTTACGGAAGATCCGTTCAAGGATCCGCAGGGTAGTCGGCAGCTTTCAGATCGACTGATCATCGCGTACGGCGAAATCGGCGAATGGAATCGTGCGATGGACTGGGTCGAGCGCGGATATTATTTGCGCCCGGGCCGTTTGATTCGCGTGCTCACCGATTTGCCGTTTGATCGCCGCGGACTCGCGGTGGATCGTCGCTACGCGCGATTGCTGCGGACTGCGGGTTTAGAGAGCATGCTGTGACGACGAAGCGCACCGCAACGCAGCACCGGTAGCGTCTATTGCCCAGCATGTTCGTCTATCGCACTTGCTTCAGCGTGTACGGGTAAGTCGCTGGCGCGTGCACTCGTTTTTATGCTCCTACAGAACTAGTCGTGAATCAGGAGACGCGCGTAATGTACCCATTGCTTCGATTCTCTGGTGACGGATGTCCGGTTGCATGCGTAGACGACGCACCGTTCGGCTACGTGAACGTATTTACGTCGCACGTAAGTATAGGATTTTTTTATGGCGCCTCGTTGCCTGATCCGTCGCGTGTCCTTGTGGGCACCGGGCGCTACATGCGTCACGTCTAAGATGGCGCGTCTGACCGCTGTTCATCGTCAACCTCACGAGTGACATGTCTGCCGTCTCGCAGAAGGCTTCTGGATATTGCGCCGACATAATGCGGCTACCCGTGCCGGATCTTGCGGCGGCGATTCCCTTTTCTGAAACGGTGTTTGGATTTCAACTAGCCTCGCGCGTTGAAAGTCCTGTTCCGACTGCCGGACTTACCCGTGATTCGGTCACCATCGGCCTCACACAGCATGGTGTCGATCCCACGCAGGACGGATGCGCATTTCATGTGAAGGAGCTGCGCCCGTTGCTCGCGGAGTTTAATGAAAGTTGCGCTGAGCGGCCGCGGAATTTGCGCGAGGACGGCGGGAGATTGAACCGGACATAAGACACCTCGGGTGCAAAAAGGGTGTTGCCCGCAGCACCCAGACGCACCGTCGGTCGGCTCTACGTCGCTACCTTACACGCCGTCCCCGAATCGCGTGACTTTTTCCGTTTGGCATGAATCGAACTCGCTGGCTGATCACGATCCTATCGTTCGCGCTGATGATCGGCGCCTCGGTCTGGGTCGTGGCGACAAATTGGCCGGCAGGCGGCATGCCGTCATTGGCGTGGGCAGCGCACGGAGCCGCGCTCTTGGCGGCCATGCTCGAGGTCATCACCCGTTCCTGCAAGATTCAGGCGTCGGCGTACGCGGTAAGCTTGCCGCTGCGCTTTGGTACCGCCGTCCGCGTCTGCTTGGGTGGCGATTTTGCCGCGGCCATCACCCCGGCCCGTTCAGGCGCCGAACCTGCCCGCTTTTTGGTATTGGCTGAAAGCGGCATGGGCGCGGCCGGCCGCGTATTACTGCTCTTTCTCGAACTCTTCCTCGAAATGTGCTCGCTGGCCATCGTCTGCCTCGGGCTCGCCTGGCTCTTTCGGGGACGTGGCGCGTCGGTTGGTGGGCTGCTCGGCCTGGTCGGCGGATACAGCACCGCGGTCTTGGGCGCTGGGGCCATCGGACTCCTGTTGGCACGGAACAGCGCGAACGGTCCCCCACCTGGCTGGGCCAAGCGACTCGGCCTCAACGCTGGCCGGTGGCGCGGCATTCAGCGCACCTTGCGTCAGCTTCGCAGCTCCGTCGATTCACTGAAACAGGCCAAGCCCGGGCTGATGTTTGTGGCCTTTCTGGGTTCGGTCGTGCATGTCCTCTTTAAGGTGTCGACGCTGCCGATTCTGGTCTATCTGGGCGACCCGACCTTCAAGTTGACGATGGACTCGCTGGCCCCGTTGGTGCTCTGGCCGCTCGCCCTGTTTTATGGCGGCGTGGTCGTCCCCGCGCCCGGTGGTGGCGGCTTCATCGAGGGCGCGTTTGCGGCGACGCTCAAGGGCGCGATCCCTGGGGGCATCTTTGCCGCCACGCTGATCTGGTGGCGTTTCTACACGTTTTACATCTACATCTTGGTCGGTGGCATTGCCGCCGGCGACGCTGCTATACGCTCGCTCCGTGACCGCCCGAAAGACTGACGGCGCCGACGAGCGCCTCGTGCCAACCGCGTCCGCCCATCCACTCGGCGTGACCCGACTCCGGCTGGCCATCGGCTTCGCCGTCATTTATGTCGTTTGGGGCTCGACCTACCTAGCGATCCGCGTCGCGTTAGCCAATATCCCGCCCTTTGTGCTGGGTTCTGTGCGCTTTCTGGTCGCGGGCGGGGGCCTGTATGCGTGGAGTCGCTGGCGAGGTGCTCCTAAACCGACGGGGTTACAGTGGCGGAACGCGGCGATCGTCGGCGGCTTGCTGCTGTTCATCGGGAACGGGGCCGTGTCGTGGTCAGAACAGCGGGTGAGCTCCGGCATGACGTCGCTGCTGGTCGCGACCGTGCCCCTCTGGCTGGTGCTGTCCGAAGCGGTGCGCGGCAATCGACCGACCGTCGCCAAGTTGCTCGGGGTCGCGGCGGGGTTGGTGGGCGTCGGTCTGTTGGTGCTGCCGGTCGACGGCGATCTGCACAATACCGCCGTGGACCCGATCGGTGCGATGGTGCTGAGCGTCAGCGCGTTGTCCTGGACGATCGGTTCGCTCTTTTCTCGACAAGCGGTGCTCGCCAAGCCGGCGTCGATGGCGTCGGCGATGCAGATGCTGGTTGGCGGTACGCTGCTGCTCGCGCTCTCGTTGGTCAGCGGCGAAGCGATTCCGTTCTGGTCGGCGCCGCACGTCACAACCGCATCGGTGCTCGCGGTCGTCTACCTCATTGTCTTTGGGTCGCTCGTCGGATTCAGCACCTACATGTGGCTGCTCAGCGTCGCGAGCCCGACTGCCGTCGGCACGTACGCCTACGTCAATCCGGTGGTCGCGGTGATCCTGGGCGTCCTGCTCTTGGGCGAAACGCTACCGCCACGCGGCGTACTGGCAATGTTTATCATCGTTGGGAGCGTCGCCTTGGTCTCGCTCGCCGGGCAGCTCCGGAAACGGTAGCCCACGGCTCGAGCCGAAGTGCGACCAGACGCGTAGGCAGCGACCGCCAACAACAACAGTCTCAATCTCCGCGAACGATTGTCAAATAGCGAAACGCGAGGATTCGCGAATCCCGAGCAGCATGTTTGCCGTATGGTCCTTCGTGATTGAAGCAGACCGGCTGTCGCCGAGCTCGCGCCGATCATGTTGGACATCACTCATTTTCGGGGACGCCGTCATGCGCGGGCACATCAAGTTCGTAGCCATCGTCAACATCCTGTACGGCGTGCTCGGTCTCGTCGCGGCCGCCGGTGTGCTGCTTGGCGGTATCTTTGGCGGCCTGTTTTCGGGCGGCCTGTTCAGCTTTCTCGCGGTGACCGTCGCGAGCGTGGTCGGCAGCGTCATCCTCGGTGGCCTGAGCCTGTTCGGCATCATTGCCGGGTTTGGCCTGCTCAATCACCGGTCATGGGCGCGCTACGTCATCATCGTGGTGTCGGCGCTGCGCCTGTTCCGCTGGCCGTTCGGTAGCATCTTCGGCGCGTACTCGCTCTGGGTACTGCTCAACGACGAAACGCAGCGCGAATTCGCGATGGCGATGTAAACGCATCGCTCGTGCATCAATAGCGAATCAATAACGAATCGTTGTTCGACAAGGGGTCGCGTTGCTGCAGGAATCGGGCAACGCGGCCCCTTGGTGCATCAACGTGCGGCAGCCAACGGTGGATCATTGTGCAGCATCAGTGTCTGCATCAGTGTGAAACAGCACGGCCCGCGTCGATGTCAGCGCAGCCATGCGACTGTCATTTGACTGTCCGGCGCGTGTCCCGCATCGCTCACCGCAATCCGTCGCACGCCGTCGCCATCGCGCGGCAGTTCGCCATGCGCCGCTATGCTTGCACCGGCTGCACGCGCACGGCCGTGCCGTAACACAGCACTTCGGTCACGCCGCTCATCAACTCGTTGGCGTCGTAGCGAATGCCGATCACGGCGTTTCCACCCACCAAATGCGCTTGGTGCATCATCGTATCAAACGCTTGTGCGCGTGTACGCTCGGCTAGCTCGGTAAAGAGCGAGATGTTGCCACCGACCAGCGTCTGGAAGCTGGCGCCGATCGTCCCAAAAACGGAACGCGATCGCACGACCACGCCCCGTACGACGCCGAGCGATACGTCGATCCGGAACCCAGGCAGCTCGAAGCCCGTGGTCGTCATCTCATGCGGAAAATCGATCGCTTGTGCGGGGATGATGGAGGGCATGGTGTCGTGAGGCAGGTTTGAGGGGCATGTATCGCGGTTGACGCGCAGGGAACGACACAAAGAAACTACTGGTGCGCGACTCGACCGGTTCGCGCCGCTTGTCTCTGGCGCCGTCCGTTCTTGGCGGCTAGCCTACCCGCGTGACAACGCTCTCCGCTGCGCAGCGCGCGCGACTCGAAATCCTTGTGCAGTGCCTCTTGATCGGTGCGCCACCGGCCACCGAATCGAGCGCCGAGTTTGCCCTGCGCTGCGACGCGCGGCTGACCGCGCTCCCCATGCACAAGCGCCGCGACTTCGGCACCGCCATCGACGTGCTGTCGAGCCGCCTCGGTGCGCTGTTGGCCATTGGTCGAGCCACTGCATTTGCCAGATTGTCCGCCACCGAACAATCGCGCTGCTTCGACGCCTTTACTCGCTCGCGCGTACCGCAGTTGCGCACGGCCGCCCAAGCCGTGCGACGTCTCGTCTTGGCTGTCCATTACGCGCGCGTCGAGGTCGCCGTCGCGACGGGCTACGCGGGCCCGTTGCAGTTCCGGGCGCCCACCGTGCCATGGGAAGGCCCGCTGCCCGGCACGCGCTCAGACACCGAGCCGGTCGGACGCGGTGGAATCGTACTGCCACGCACGATTCTACCATCGCCTGTTCCTTCCGGCATCTACACCGCAGCGACGATCGATGCCGACGTCGTGCGACGGGCCGACGCGGTTGTGATTGGTTCTGGGGCGGGCGGCGCGGTCACGGCCGCTCGACTGGCGGAGTCGGGGTACGAGGTCGTCATACTCGAAGAGGGCGGCTATTTCGCCGCAGCCGACCTGGTCGCACCAGAAGGCGAGCTGACCGAACGGCTGTACGCGGAGGGTGCACTTCGCACCACTGACGATCTATCGGTGGCGTTGGTGCAGGGGAGTTCGGTCGGTGGATCGACCACGGTCAACTGGATGATCATGCTCCGCACGCCGCCCTACGTGCTGGAGCAGTGGGCGCGCGAGTCGGGCGTGTACGGCATGAGTCCGAACGACATGGCGCCGGTGTTCGACCAAATCGAACAGGCGGTGCACGCGCGTGAAGTGCCGAACGACGCGCACTCGCCCAACAACCGGCTCATTCTCGACGGTAGCGCCGCACTGGGATGGCGCGCGACGACGGCGTTCATAAATGCCAAAGGCTGCGTTCGCTGCGGGCATTGCGGTGTTGGCTGCCGACACGACGCGAAACAGTCAACCACTCGCACCTTCGTACCGCGTGCGCTGGCGGCCGGCGCGACGTTGTATGCCAATGCGCACGTCACCCGCATCGAATTGCGCGAACGCGAGACCGGCCAAGGCACGCCTCCGCTTAAGCGCGTGCATGCCATCGTGCGCGGCGATGACGGCGGCACACGCTCCATCACCGTTGAGGCGCCCATCGTCGTCAGCGCAGGCGGAGCGATCGGGACCCCGACACTGCTCCAGCGCTCGGGACTTGGCGGCGGGGGCGTTGGCTCCTGGTTGCGTCTGCATCCGACAACGGCCGTCTTTGGCCGCTACGATCGCGAGATCGGCGTCAGCACCGGCATCTCGCTATCGAGCATGAGTGACGAGTTCATTCGCTGGAACAACACCGACTATGGCTTCTGGATTCAGTGTCCGCCGATGTTGCCATCGTTTGCGGCAGCAGCGCTCCCGGGCTTTGGCGGACCGCACGCGGAGCGTATGCGGGAGCTCAATCAGCTCGGGGTGTTCATCGGTCTGACGCGCGATGGTGCCGACACCACGACCTCCAGCGGTCGCGTCTCGGTCGATCGACGGGGAAGGACGAGCATTCGCTATCGGCTGACGCCGGAGGACGCGCAACGCGTGCGGGCATCGCTCGTGGCCACATCGCGCCTCCATCTCGCGAACGGTGCCAGCGAGGTCGGGACGCTGCACACGGCACCAGTGCGCATCCGCCGCGAAGCCGATCTGGCCCAGCTCGAGCGTGTGTCGCTCGCCCCAAACGATATGGGGCTCTTTTCCGCGCATGTGAACGGCACGTGCCGCATGGGTACTGATCCGCGAACAAGCGGTGCGACGCCGGACGGTGAGCGCCACGGGGTACGAGGTCTATACATTTCCGATGGGTCCGTGCTGCCGACCGCGCTCGGCGTGAACCCGCAGGAAACCATCATGGCGGTATCGTCGGTGCTTGCCGAGCGAATGGCAACACGACATGCCGGCATCACGCGCGGGTGACCAGGGAGCGGACGGTATGAGCGGCAAAGGTGAAAAGAAACGGCGGCGCGCACTCGATGCGTACAGTCGCCTCCAACGTGCGGCGGCGCTGTCGGCGGTGCGCGTCGAGCAGGCGACGCAAACGTTCGGCTTGACCGCGTCGCAATTCGGTGTGCTCGACACGCTGCAGACACGAGGGTCGGTACATCAGCAGGAGTTGGCGGTCGCACTCGGGCGCAGCAAAGCGCAAATGACGGCGATCATCGATGCACTCGAAGCGCGCGAACTCGTTCGTCGCGAACGACATGCCACCGATCGGCGCTTCATGACGATTCATCTCACGCCGAGCGGCGAGCAACTGCACGCCGAGGCAACGCCGGCGCGTGCCACCGCGATCGTGGAGCTGATGAGTGAGTTGACCGGTGAGCAGCGCGCACGATTGGCGCGCCTCTGCCGTCGACTGCTCAAGGTGCTCGATCCGACGGACTTGTCGACAGACCCGAACGACGAAGAGTCGGACGACAGCGAAGAAAACGAGGACGCGCCGCGTGAGGTGGCGCCGATCGTCTTGCCACATAGCGAATCATCGCACGATCCGGTTTCCGACAACGTGCAGCACGTCGACGCGCTGTAACGCGTTCGCGTACACTCCCCTTCTTCATCAGACTACTGCATGGCCGGTCGGCACTTTCTCCAGATTCCGGGGCCCACTCCGGTACCCGAACGTTTGTTGCGCGCGATGCATCGCCAGCAGGAAGATCATCGGTCGTCCGCGTTTCCAACGCTGACGCGATCGATCCTCTCGCGACTGCCACAGATCGTGAACCAGACCAACGGACAGGCGTTTGTCTTTCCCGCGTCGGGTTCCGCGATGTGGGAAGCAGCGTTGGTGAATACGCTCAATCCCGGCGCGCGATTGCTGGCGATTCGCTTCGGTCAGTTTTCACATCTGTTCATCGCCACCGCGCGCGCACTCGGCTACGCGGTTGACGTGATCGAAGTGCCGTGGGGCGAAGCGGCGCCCAACGAACAGATCGAAGCCGCCTTGCGCGCAGACACGGCGCACGAAATTCAGGGCGTATTGTTGGTGCACAACGAAACCGCGACCGGCGTCACGTGCGATGTGGCGGGCGTGCGTGCGGCGATCAATGCGGCGCAGCATCCAGCACTGTTGTATGTGGACGGCGTGAGTTCGATCGCGAGTCTCGAGTTTCAGTTCGACGCGTGGGGCGTCGATCTCGCGATTACTGGCTCGCAAAAGGGATTCATGCTGCCGGGCGGTCTCGGGATTTTGTACGTAAGCGAGAAGGCGCTGGCGCGTGTCGACGGTGCAACGTCGCCGCGTGCGTACTTCGACTTGCGCCCGATGCGTGTACAGAATGCGAACGGATATTTTCCGAGCACGCCGGCGCTCTCGTTGCTGTTCGGACTCGACGAGTCACTGACGATGCTGCTCGAAGAGGGGATGCCGAACATTGCCGCGCGTCACAAGCGATTGGCGACCGGCGTACGTGCGGCAGTACGCGCATGGGGGCTGACGCCGTGTGCCAAGCGTGCAGAGATCGAGTCGAATACGCTCACGGCGGTGGTGATGCCCGAGGGGTTTGATTCGTCGCGTGTGGTCGACATCGCGTTCAAGCGCTACGACATGTCGCTCGGCGCAGGACTTGGCGAAGTCGCGGGTAAGGTTTTTCGGATCGGTCATCTCGGTGACACGAATGCGCTTACGCTCGCTGCAGCATTGAGCGGCGTCGAGATGACGCTCGCCGACGTTGGGGTGCCGATCACACTCGGAGCAGGCGTTGGCGCGGCACTCGCGTTATGGCGCGTGCCCGCGTGATGACATGAGCGATCGACCGATCGTCGCGATTACCCGCAAGTTAACGCCGGAGGTCGAAGAGGCGGTCGCATCGCGGTACGACGTGCGACTGAATCGCACGGACATTGCGCTGAGCAGCGAGCAGATCACGCAACTACTACGAGAAGTGGACATTGTGCTCTGCACGGTGACCGACAAGATTCGCGTGGAGCATGTGCGCGGTGGCGGTGTGCGCACGAAGCTGTTGGCGAACTTTGGCGTTGGCGTCAATCACATCGAACGTGCGGCGATTCAGGCGGCGGGCATCGCCATCACCAACACGCCGGATGTGCTGACCGACGATACGGCCGATGTTGCGATCGCCTTGATGCTGATGAGCATGCGTCGGCTCGGCGAAGGCGAACGACATGTGCGAAGCGGCGCATGGTCCGGCTGGCGTCCAACACATTTGCTTGGGCGCAGTCTGCACGGAAAGACGCTTGGCATCGTCGGATACGGGCGTATCGGACGCGCGGTGGCTCGTCGTGCGGCAGCGGCATTCGACATGAAGGTGATTTGGTATGCGCCACGTACGCCGCGTATAGACGATGCGGCAACAGACGGTCCCCATCAGGCCGAACGCGTGGACTCGCTCGAGGCGCTGTTGCGTCGCGCCGATGTGGTGTCGCTCCACTGTCCCGCGACGGCAGAAACACGTCACCTCATGAATGCCGATGCGCTCGCGATGATGCAGCCGACAGCGTGTCTGATCAACACGGCACGCGGCGATATCGTCGATGAGTACGTGCTGGCCGAGGTGCTGCGCGAACGACGCATCGCCGGGGCGGGCCTCGACGTCTATGAGTTCGAGCCGTCGGTCGTGGCGGAGCTCAAGGAGCTCGAGAACGTGGTGTTGCTGCCGCATCAAGGCAGTGGCACCGTGGAGACGCGGACTGCGATGGGGATGCGCGCGCTGGCCAATATCGACGCCTTCGTCGCCGGACACGTTCCCCCAGATCTGGTCGGACCGGCGTAACGTCCGTTGGCTATTGCGAGTGGCGCATGGCACATCGCGTGTAGCGCATCGCGGGCCCGTTGCGGCGTGCGGCGCATTACGTTGCGCATGCGATGACGATCCACGCCGGAGTACCCGACGATCTCGCCAGCAGTCCGCTTGAACCACAGCGGACTGGCTCGCTCGAGCACTATCCCGCAGTGCGGTCGCGTTTTTTGCCGCACGTGCACGATCTCGTCGTGTGTTTACCGCCCAACTACGAGCGCGAGCCGCATCGCGCGTATTCGGTGCTGTATCTGCACGATGGGCAAAATGTGTTCGATGACTTTCCGATGTCGCCGTTTGGGGTGCAATGGGGGGTCGATACGACCGCACGTGCACTGATGCATGCGGATGTGATCGAACCGCTCATCATCGTCGCCATCGGCAATGCGGGTCGTGATCGGATCGACGAGTACACACCGACGCGAGACTCCACGCACGATGCTGGTGGGATGGCTGATCGCTACGGGCAGATGCTCGTGTATGAGATCAAACCGTTTATCGACGGTCGCTATCGCACAAAGCGCGGCCCATCGCATACCGGCCTTGCGGGCAGCTCACTTGGCGGGCTGCTCACGCTGCATCTCGGGCTCACGCATCCCGCGATTTTCGGTAAGCTCGCGCTCCTGTCGCCGTCGGTGTGGTGGGATGATCGGTGGATCGTGCGGCAGCTTGGTGCGAGCAACGACAATCGTCCGTCACTTGTGATCTGGCTCGATGTCGGCACGGGTGAACCACGTATGCTCAAGGGCACGCAACTGCTGTATCGGATGTTGATGAGGAAAGGATGGACACCGGGCGTTGATCTGGAGTATCTCGAGGCCGAGGGTGCGCGGCATGACGAACGCGCTTGGGGCGAACGCACCGGACTGTTCCTGCGCTTTTTGTTTCCTGCCCACTGACGACGACTCGCGAGCGACACGCCCATGGATCGATTTGCCGGCTTTGCCCCCAAAGCGTTGACGTTTCTGCGCGGCCTGACGAAGAACAACCGCAAGGAATGGTTCGAGGAGCATCGTGGTGAATACGAGACCTTGCTCAAGGCACCGCTCGCGCAACTCATTGAAGAGGTGGACGTACGACTCGCGACGATCTGTCCAGAAATCGTCGGATCGCCCAAGAAGTCGTCGTTTCGCATTCACCGCGATGTGCGGTTCTCAAAGGACAAGTCGCCGTACAAGACGCACGTTGCCTGCTGGTTTTTTCATCGCGACGCGGGCCATGGTGTGGGTGGCGACGCGGCGCATGGTGGCGCGGGCTTTTATGTCCACCTCTCGCCGACCGAATCGTTTTGCGGCGGCGGAATCTGGATGCCGCCTCGGCCGACGCTGGTGAAATTGCGCCAGCATCTCGCTGACGACTATCAGGGGTTTGAAGACATCGTCTTGTCGAGCGGATTCAAGCGCCGCTTTGGTGCGCTCGATGATGAAGCGATGCTGACACGGATGCCGCGCGGCTTCGATCCGGAGCATCCGGCAGGCAAGTGGTTGCGTTATCAGTCGTTTACGACTTGGCGCGATATGCCCAAGGCCGAGTTTGAGAGTGCGAAGTTGCCGGACACTGTAGCCAAGACATTTGAGGCGCTGGTGCCGTTCATTCGTTGGCTGAATGGTGCGTTAGGGTTGAAGCCGAGCACCAAGCGATAGCGGTTGCACACTCCACGGTATTGAGCGCCATGCGTCTGACTGATCTCGCACTCCGTGCTGCCGCTTGGCTGTTGGTGTTTGTCGGTCTGCCTGAACGCGCGGGCGCGCAGACGAAGCCTCATTCGAACGCGGCTGTGCGCGCGCCAACGCAGACACGGTCAAACGCACCTGAAGCCATTTGGTACATCCGCAACAGCGAAGACGGCATTGCCAGCTTCGCCGCGAACGCTCGACACATCTCCGTGATCGCGCCGCAAGTGTACAGCATCGACAGCAGCGGCACGATTCGCGGCGGCACTGATCCGCGCATCGTCAGCATAGCCCGGCAATACGGCGTTAAACTCATGCCGTTGGTGATGAACCCCGGCTTCGACCTCGCGGTATTGCATCACATTGCGACCGACCCGACTGCTCGGACGGCGTCGGCGCGGAGCATGGCCCAGATCTGCCGCGACGAACACGTACACGGTATTCAACTCGACTTTGAAAATCTGCACGTCAGCGATCGCGATGCGTTTACGATCTTCGCGCGCGAGCTGGCCGATTCGGTACATGCCGCCGGATGCCAATTGTCAGCCGCCGTTGTTCCGCGCACCGACACCACGCACGGCCCGCTGCCCTACCACCAGTGGATGATGGACTACTGGCGCGGCGCGTACGACTACAAGGCGCTCGCCGAGTCGCTCGACTTCTTGTCGTACATGACGTACGCGCAGCATACCGGAGGTTCGACGCCGGGGCCGGTGGCCGGATACCCGTGGATGCGCGCCTCACTCAAATACGTGCTCGCGCTCGGTGTGCCGCCCTCAAAGATCTCGCTCGGCGTTCCTTCGTATTCCGACTACTGGTATCCGTACTACAATCCAAAAACCGGAGAGGCGCGTACACGTGGCGACGACATCAGCTATCCGTCGCTGATGCGCATCATTCACGACGGCGGTGGCGTGCCGGTGTGGGATGCGAAGCAAAAGGCGTGGTACGCGATGTGGGAGCGCAGCGGCGTGTTTGAACACGCGTGGATTGAAGACGCGCGCGCATTCAAGGCGAAAATGTCGCTCGTGTCCAGCTTAAAGCTGCGCGGATATTCAGTGTGGCTCTTAGGCCTCGAAGATCCGCGCACGTGGGACATTGTCGGGCCGGTTCAGCGATAAATCGTCGAACGCCCTAACGTACCAATTCACCACCCCAGGTCGCCGGGTCCACGTCGGCGATGGTTTGCGTCAGCGTCCACGAGTGGCCCGCGGGATCGCGCAACACTGCCTGCCGTTCACCAAATACCTGATCCGTGGGTGCCGAAAGCGCAGTGGCGCCGAGTGCAAGCGCGCGTGCGAACACCGCGTCGATATCATCGACTCGCAACATCAATGTTGCGGGCGGTCGCCCACCATTCGCTGGCGTAAGTGCCGGATCCCACGCGGCAGCGATCACAGCTCCGTTTCCAACGGTGAGCTGCACGCGATGCCCCGGAATGCGCAGTCGCTCGCGGCATCCTAACGCGTCGCACAGCCAAGCCACCGCCGCATCGAGATCTGGGTAGCTGCGTACCGGAATGAGCGCAGCTTCCGGGATAGAGCGATTGTGTGGTAACACGGCGTCCATCGCATCCGGTGTAGATGGATCGTGCGCCTGCAGCAGCAATCGCGCCTCCTGATGTGCGAGTATCATCGTCCACGCCGTGGCGTGCTGGTCGCGCGCTTCGACCGTGCGAAATCCCGCGTGAATGAGCGTCACCAGCGTGCCGATCGGTGCGCGTTCAAGTCGTACCGTGACGGTGGTCTCTGTGCCATCGGTTCCCGATGCGCCCGTCACCCACGTCAGCGTGACCAGCGTATTGGGGACAAGCGCGACAAACCGACCGTAATGCGGATGCCGCACCGGTGATCGATCGTCTTCAAAGGTCTCGAGGGTTTCGAAAAAAAATGGCGCGCCAACCGTTGGGTCGACGCGCATCGTATCCGCCTTCGCAAACCACGACGCCCATCCGGTGGTCCACGCACGATACACCGCCGCAATCGGCTGTGGCATCGTGCGCGTGACCGTGAGTTCATGCATGTCGATTACGCTGTGTGGAACGCGCGCGGGCAGGAAGTCGAACGCGCTACTTTGGGAATATCACGGGGAACACGGTGTTCGTCGTGAAGATGCACCGATCGTTGTGCCCGCACTCCGACACGATCATCGCGGTGTGTTTCGCGCCGAGTGTTTCGGTGATGTATTTGAAGAACGCCTCGCCCCGTGCCCGACGAGTTGGACCTTGTGACATACCGTTGGGTGATGCGTCGAAGCCGCCCAGCGGCAGCACATCGACCTGGCCAAGCAAATACGTCGTGGGACGCGCGACCATCTGTTTGACGAGCGTTTCCGCGCTCATGGTGGCCGCGTAGCCGGCGAGATTCTCAAGGCCGGAGGGCCACTTGTTGAAGTTCGGTGCCTTGGTGGCATCGGCCGCACCAAATGTGTAGTTGGTGTGTACCGTTTCACCTTCTTTTCCTAACGCTTCCTTATTTGCGGTCGCCGAATCCGCATCGCCTGTGGGCAGCGGACGCACCGTAGCCGGCCACGCGTAGCTGGATGGGTTAGCGACGACATAGGTAATCTGCACGCCGGGCGTGTCGTGGACCTTGCTTGTCATCGCGTATCGGGTGGCGAGCTGACCACCCGCCGAATGTCCGGCGACTACGATCTTGGTGAGGTTCGGAAAGTTCTTCTTGTTCGACAGCTTGCGAATTAGCTCGTCGATGAAATCGAACGACGTAATGGTGGGATAGTTGGGGGAGAAGCCACCGGCGCGCCAGGAGGTGCCACCTTCCGGCCACATCACTTCGTTCGGCGACGGCTTGTCGGTCCCCGCGATGAAGCGGGGCGAAAGAATGAGCGTGTTCTCGAGTGCGCCCGCGAGAAATCCGGCCGCGTTTGCTGTCTCGAAGTAGTGGTCGGCGTTACGGCCGGCCCCATGCACCATGATCAGCGCACGTGTCAACGCAGGGTTTGGCTTGTCGAGCGCATACGTGGCGTACACCATTGACCGCGCAGGACCGGCGCCGAACGTAATCCACCGTTCGCATCCACCGGCGACGGTCACGCATGGTGCGGGAGCGGGTGCGACTGCAGCGATCGTCAACGGCGCTGCGGGCGCGCGCACGACGCCAATTGCCGATAGGACACTCGCCGTCGCAAGTGGAAAGAAAAAGCGCATCTCAGTTGGCTCCGATCTTCGGCTTGGTGGACTTCAAACGCGCGTCGTAGAAACTAACGATGCGCTGCTGCATGTCGACAAAATCGCTCGCGGTCGCGGTGCCGCCGCCGTGTCCACCGTTGGCATAGTTCACCCAGATCACGTCCTTCCCCAAACGACGCATCGCGTAGTACATCTCGCGCGTGTTGATTGCGGGTACGTTGGAATCCTGTTCGCCCGTCACGAGCATGAGCGGCGTCGTGATGCGGTCGGCGAACATGATCGCCGAATTCGCAACATACTTCTGCGGCTGCGACCACAGTGACGCACCAATGCGATCCTGCGTTTTTTCGGCGGCGTTGACGTTGCGGACACCGAGTCGCGGACTGTCCGTGTAGAAGCTGATCATGTCCACTTTGCCGCTGATGTTGACGGCGGCTTTGAAACGATTCGTTTGCGTAATAAGCAAGTTGGTCGCAAAGCCACCGTAGCTTTGCCCTTGCACACCAAGCTTGGTTGAATCGGCGATACCCATTTCGATCAGTTTGTTCGCGGCGGCGGTCACGCCCTTGGCCCACGCCTCACCCGGATAGCCGATATCGAAGTCCACGCTCGGATGCACGACGACGTAGCCTGCACCGGCCAGCACGTTGGCGCGGACGTCGAAGGTATCGTCGTAGAAATCTTCGTAGATCTCAAACACCGTCGGATACGCCTTGCTGCGATCATAGTTGGCGGGATAGTACACGACCATCTTCTTCGCGTGTCCATCCGCATTCAAAAACGATACCAGCTGCGTCGGTCCTATCTTTTTGGCCGTAAGCTGCGGATTCGTTTCCACGAACCGATGCAGATCGCTGAGATCTGTATTGGCAGCGTACACGTCGGGCGGACGATTACCGCTCGCGATATTCATGACGAGCGTCTTACCATCTTTCGCGAGCCTGAGCTGCGAGTACGAGCGACCGTCTTTCACGAGCTCCGTAAGCTGCTTCGTCGGTCGGTCGTAACGGAGAATGCCGCGCTCCCACTTCTGTCGCGACGCCGTCGTCAGAAACAGATGCTGCCCATCGGCGCTCCACGCGGCGAAGTTCACCCGCGGCAGCGTCTCACTCGAATCGCTCGAGGCCACAACCTTTTCACGAACGCCCGTCGTCGCGTCGGCCAGCCACATCCCCTCACGGTTCGACATCAGCACCGCATCACCCGTCGGACTAAAGCGCACCACGCTGAAGCGCTCGAGCGCCGCTTTATCGCGTGCCGCCTTCGACGTATCCGCGCTTTCACCGCGCTTGGCTTCGGGCGCGCCAGCAATCATCCGCGACGTGCTGTCCGCAATACTCGCGAGATAAACGCGCCCGTTCGACGAATAGGCGTAGTGCTTGCCGTCATCCGCCCACTGCAGTTGCATGCCCTTTGTCGTGGCGCGGAGTACGCGTTCGGTACCCGCGGCGTCGCGCACACGAAGCGACGTCTCTGCACCACCGAGCGATTCGTAGTCCGTCTTCTTCACAATGTCCTGCAGATATGACACGGCGCTGCCATCTTCGGCGAGCGTGTAGTTGGTCAGCGGGAGTTCAGGGATCGACTCACGTACCTGTCCTGTCGCGACGTCGAGTGTCACCACGCTGCGCACATTGCCTTGGCGACGAATGGCGTCCCACGCGAGAAACGGATCGGTGCTCGTTTGCACATACACCGGCGTGACGCCGGTCATGGCTGCGAACGTCTCACGCGCCTGCTTGCGCCACGCGAGGGTGTGCGTGCTGAACACGAGTCCCTTGCCGTTTGGCGTCCAGCGCAGATCGCTGGTCTCCGCGACGTACGTTCCAGCAGGCAGTTTGAGCGTAACCGCCTTGTTCGTCGCTTTGGTCCAGATGACGGGTTCGTACACGTCGCCGTTGTAGACGAGCATCGCCAGTCGCGTGCCGTCGGCTGACCACTTCATGCTGCGTACGCTCTTCATGTCGGTGAAGATCGGCGTCGATGCGCCGGTCTTGGTGTCGATCAGCAGCACGCGCGTCAGGGCGCCGCGCACGTAGGTCGGATCGCCATCGCGTCGAAAGTCCTGCCCGAAGGCGTCGCGACGTACTGACGATGTCGCGGCAATGAATCGCCCGTCGTCTGTAAGATCGCCAACCGTGTAGGAGACAACGCCGAGCGCATCGTCGGGGACGAAGGTGGCTGGCGCGGATGGCTGCGCCTGCGCAATCGACGCGGAGACGCCAACGAGTGTGGTGAGCGCACCAGGCAGGATGGTGCACAGACGCAGAGCGAGACGCAAAGGCGGACGCATGGCAGGGAGCGGCGAGAGGGTCGGGAACGGCATCACACGACAGGGTTGCAACCCAGAAAATGTGCCGGCCGTCCTGCGTCGTCGCCAGACGCGCGCGTCAGATTACCTATGGCTTGGCTCCCGGATTTACAGCGGCGAGATCACGTCCTTGAGCGTTCCATTCGGTTGCGGCTGAAACGCGATCTCGCGCTTCGGCGTCAGCTCGGTGATCAGCGATCCGTCCGGACCGAAAAACACGATGTTGTCGCCCTCGTCGTCGTGCATCTTCACGGCAGCACTCGCGCGGACGCTCGACACCCGAATCGCCAGATAGCCCGGCAGGAAGTCACGCACCACCTGCGCCATCGCGCGCGGCAGCGAATGGTCGTCGCTGGCGAGATACGCATCACGTCCGGTGCGGTACCCTGCCGCCTTCAATGCGCTCTGCACCGTCGGCGACGAGCCAATACCGCGCAGCAATTCGGTGCCGGCACCACTGCTGAGCGACAGATCGGCAATTCGTAGCGCGTCGGGGAACTCGTATTCAAAGATGCGTTTGGTCGCGAGCGCGACGGGAAACGTTCCCGAGGTGAGCATGGTGGGCAGTCCGTCCAGCCGTCGCTGTACGTCCTGGTCGAGCGTCGTCTTGAACGCGTAGAATGTGAACTCGCCAAGCAGCGCGTCGTTCAGGCCGAGCGAGGTGTAGACGCCGCCTGCCGCCGGCTTAGAGCCCGCGACTGGCTTGGGGCGTGGCCCTGTCCATCGATAGTCGTCGTTCGTGCTGCTCCGGAAGACGGTGCGATACTTGTCCGCGCCAGCGCGTCCCGCCGCTATGGCATCGCCGCTTCGAAAGACGCGATTTTTCCCTCCGGATCGTCGCGTGACGACTGCGGTGAGCAGGTCACGCATGCGCGCGTAGACCGCGTCGTACAGCTGAGGGTGCGCGATGGGCATGTGGGCGTAGCTCCGGGTGAGTGGCGACGGCCAAAAATGCGGCGCGGCAACCCGGATTGCCACGTAGCTCACTCGGGCTTGGCGCTCACCCGTCGACCGCTGACGTCAAATTCGCCGCCGGGCCGTAGTATTGATGGCAGGTCGTCGTACGTCGGTCTCCCGCTCCTCCTATGAAAAAATCGTCCAGCATCCAGCTGCTGTTCCTGAATTCGCTCGTTTTAAGCGCGGTCGCGTGCGACAACGCCTCTCAGCCGATGGTCGACCCGTGTAATCAGGCGACGTTCAATCAGCCGGCGTGTGAAGTGGCTATCCAGAACCGCGGGTATCACTACCACGGCGCCTGGATTCCCATGTTTTATCCGAACCCGTACTTCTTTTACTTCAGCGGCTACAACAGCTACGTCGCCCGCGGGGGCACGGTGTATTCCGCGCCGATGTCGAGCTACGCCACGCAGTATCGGTCGCTCGACACACGCGCCAATGCGTACGCCGGCATCGTCACGCCGCGCGGTACGTCGCTGTCGCCCTCGCGCATGTCCGCGATCACGTCGCGTCCGTCGTCGATCAGCAGCGCGCGGAGTGGTGCCACCGTGAGCCGCGGCGGCTTTGGCTCCATCGGCTCCGGCCACTCGTCGATGGGGGGCTGAGCCATGACACGCATGCGATACCTAACCCTCGCGTTCATTGCGACATCAACCGCACTCGGCGCGTGCACGAGCGCCGAAGAACAAGAACGTCGCCAGACGGCCGCGATGATCGAACAGGCGAAAGCCGACGCGGCCGCCGAGTCCACGTTCGTGCAGGATTCGGTGAAACTCACGGTCTCGATTACAGTCGATACCATGGAATTTTCCCGTGATAGCGTCGCGTATTCCGTCGACGATGAAGGCAAGAGTGTCGCCGAACACGAGTATCGCGTCTATACGCGCGATCGCGCGATATGTCTCGTTGATTCGACGCGCTACAACACGATCCAGAAAGGCGACACGCTGTCCTGCCAATGGGAGCAGCATAAATGAAACGCATCGTTAATCCTGTCCGCGACGACTGGCAGCGTAAGGTCGAGAGCATCGGCCTCGCGTGGCATTCCGCCAAGGGCGCCTACTGGAACGAGGCGGCGTATTACTCGTTCACGATGGACGAAGTGCTCAAGCTGGAAGATGCGACAAACAAGCTGCAGGCGATGTGCCTCGAAGCGGCGCAGCATATCATCGACAACAATCTCTTCGACAAGCTGCACATCCCCGCGCGCGTGGTACCGCTGATCAAGGCCGCGTGGGAGCAGGAGCCACCATCGTTGTATGGGCGTTTTGATTTTGCCTATGACGGCATGGGTCCGCCCAAGATGCTCGAGTACAACGCCGACACCCCGACATCGCTCGTCGAGGCGTCGCTCGCGCAGTGGTTCTGGTTGCAGGACGTGTTCCCCAGCAAGGATCAGTTCAACTCGCTGCACGAGCGATTGATCGAGCAGTGGAAGGCGCTCAAACCCTACATACAGGGCGAGCGGCTGCACTTCGCCGGGATGGACGATATCGAAGATGGAATGACGATCGCCTACCTACGTGACACCGCCGAGCAGGCGGGGTTGGTGTGCGACACGCTCACCGTGCCGCAGATCGGCATCACGTCAGATGGGTTCTTCACCGATCTCAACGATCAGGTGATCGAGTCGATCTTCAAGCTCTATCCGTGGGAATGGATCGTGCACGAGGATGAACGGTTCGTGCAGGGGGTGCTGGCACGCGGCACCGACATGCAATGGATCGAGCCCGTGTGGAAGATGCTGCTCTCGAACAAGGGCCTGCTGGCGATTCTGTGGGATCTCTTTCCCGAGAGTCCGTATCTGTTGCCCGCGTCCTTCGACGTCGCCGATACGCTCACCTGGGATGCGTACGTCACCAAGCCGTTGCTGTCACGCGAAGGCGCCAACGTAACGGTCACGATGTTCGATCAGACGTTGCTCGCCTCGCAGGGGGACTACGGCGAGGAAGGGTTCGTGTATCAGAGTCTGGCGACGATTCCGAACATGGACGGACACTATCCCGTGATCGGCTCGTGGATCATCGGGCAGGAAGCCGGCGGTATGGGCATTCGTGAGTCCAAGCGCATCATCACTGATAACATGTCGCAGTTCGTACCGCACGTCATCGAGGGTTAAACTTCGCTCGCGTGCCGAACGGGTTCTAGACACGTTCTACACACGTTTCGTACGTCCGCCGACGCTTACTCGATCACTGAGTAGGCGTCGGCGTTGTTG
This sequence comes from Gemmatimonadales bacterium, assembly GCA_038319245.1. GTDB lineage: Bacteria > Gemmatimonadota > Gemmatimonadetes > Gemmatimonadales > Gemmatimonadaceae > Gemmatimonas. The sequence continues at coordinate 5,554 of JBBQDB010000042.1, read as the reverse complement.
CTCGGATCCAGGAAGCCGCCATCGTTGGGCAGTTTGCCTTTCGTCCGCAGGTAGCGCGACGACACCTTCGGCTTGCGCTTGTCGTCGGCCCACTGATCCATCACCCACATGCCGCCCTCATCCTGCGACATGTACAACGCCGCGTGATTGCCGCTCGCGTGGCTGAGATATTTGCCGCCGACGAACGTGGCGATCGCGGTGCCCGGCGCGAGCGCGGTTTGGCCCATCACGGCTTTCCCTTCTGTCCACGCCGCGGTCCGTGGGGCACCCACGTATTTCTGCACGAGGGCGACGCACTGCTTGGATCCGACTTTTTCGGTGCCTTCGAGGGCGGCGACCTTGGAGTACGGCGGGTAGGGCATGGCGGAGAAGGTAGTGCGCGGAGTGGGACTCGGGCCACCTGCCGATACTCCAGGATGACTACATTCTGCAGGCCACCGCGGTCGCAGAGTCGGCGGTCGCTCCGTCGCCGACGCCGCGTTGCTCGCCGAAGGACAGTAGCTCACACCCTAGAAGACACCGCTGCATTTACGTCGGGACCATGTCGAAGACCCTCAAGCTGACGCTGGACATAGTGATCGGTGCCGTCGCGCCAGTGGTGATCCTCAAATATGGGACCGCCATCGTCGGGACATTGCCGGCATACCTGCTCGCGGCCCTGGTTCCGGTCGCGTGGGTGCTGCTCGACCTGCTCGTGATCACGCGGCGCTTCAATTTCATCTCCAGCTACAGCGGTTTTTCGGCGATCATGCGCGGCGCGCTGGCGTTCTGGTACGTCTCAGGTGCGCTCTTCGCCTTCAAGGACAGTGCGAGTTACATCCTGGCGGTCTTCGTCTTTGGTGGATCGGCGTTTGCCGCCCGCCCGATCACCCGCGCCGTCGCCTTTCAGGGACTCGGTCCCGACACGCCGGATCGAGAGAAAGCGCTCGATCGCCTGCTCGATGACCCCTCGGTCACGGGATCGCTGCGTCGTGCGGCGCTGATCATTGGCGCGACGAATCTGCTCTGTGGCCTCGTCAATTATTTCATCAACCTCCGTATCGTTGTTGCGCCCTTCAACACGCCGGCGTTCAACGATCAGGTCGCCAACGTCAACGCCATCACGCGCATCGTGCTGGTCGTTCCCGACATGCTCGCCCTCTTTTGGGCGTTCTCGATGATGTACAAGGCGATGTATGCGCTGCTCCCACCAGACAACGGACCAGGGCCGGACGGCGGCGAATTCTGGAGCCTGCTTGAGCGGCGCGATGCGGCCGCCGCTGCGGCGCTGAGCGTGGCGAACGAAAGCGTGCCTGTCGCCGAGCACACGAGCGACGCGTCGGCGCAGTCGCATGCCAATCGACAAGCCCGCGAGGAGTTCGGGCTGTCCTAGCGAGCGCTTGTATGAGGGGCAGCGGGACGCCGAAGGTGGCGGGAAGGGGTGTCAGGCCACATCGTAAACGGAAGGCGCGCCGCGTCCGACCTTCCCGCCCGCTGGACGATTCACGCGCGGTGCTCGTTCTGTCACCGAGGTGTCTATGGCGACGTTCGTTTCTCCCGAAGTTCCTGTAGCCGCTGCTGGCGACCGTTTGCGCCGTGCCTTTCCCGCCTCGGCCGATCGGCCGTGGGGACGTCCGCGCGGCGCGCGCCATGCAATCGGTCACCACGAACGCACGCCGCAGTTCGTCATCGATACGCGCGACGAAGCACCGGACATGTTCGAAGACTTTGGTGCGACGGACTGGTCGTCGATGCGTTGGGCCGATGTCGGCCGACCCTACAAGACGGAGAAGTGGTCGAGCGCGCGGCGTGAGTACGAGCGCTCACATCACCAACCGCTGCCGATCATCGACGGCTGGCGTTTGTTTAACACCGCGTTTCATCAGTTCTTTCTGACCGATGTGCCAGACGCACAGGCGCAAGCGCGTGCGCAGCTGACCCACGCGCTGTCGCACGCCGATGGGCACGACGCACAGGATGCGCTGGTGGACATGGTGCGCTTGGCGGGATGGAACAAGATCATGCGCATCGAGGACGGCGTGTGGGACCCGCGCGGCAAACGCGCGCTCTTTGCCGGTATGGACGTGAAAAAGCCGCGGATTCTGTTTCTCGGCGCGGCCGACGGCTACGAAGCGATGCAGCTGGCGGCGATGTATCCAGGCGGCGAAATCGTACTCGTGGACTACGACGAGTTTTGCGCGACCGATCGTTTTGGCAAGTTCCCGCTCGAGTATCCGTTTCTCGGTGTTGACGCGAGTACGGGGCACCAGCGCATCTGGTATCGTGACGAGATGCCGATCGAGTTCAACGTCTCCGACATTCGCGATCTCTCGTACGGCCGCGAGTTCGACGTCGTGGTGAGCATCGGTTTGCTCGAGCACTTTCCCGACGCGCACAAGGCCGAGTGCATCGAGATGCATCGGCGCTTTCTCAAGCCCGGCGGGTACGTGGTGATGACCACGCCGCGCAATCAGTTTAAATCACGCCTGTTCTACAACATCATGTCCGACTTCATGAACCATGGCTATCGCGAACTCATGGACATGCATCAGATGGGGTTGTATTGCTACGAGAACGGGCTGGATATTTTGCGCGCGGGTGTGATCAAGGCGCACAACGGGCTCGTCATGAAGCTGCGGTAGTGCGAGGAGGCGCGGCGAAGTGCGGCGAGGTCAGGTCCGCGCTCATCGCGCACCCTCCCGCTTGAGCAACGCATCTTTGCGCTCCACCCCCCACCGATAGCCCGACAACTCGCCCGTCGAACGAATCACGCGATGACACGGAATCGCGATCGCCACCTCGTTCGCCGCGCAGGCGCTTGCGACGGCACGTACTGCCCTCGGCTGACCAATCGCCTGTGCGAGCTGGGTGTACGTGGCGGTCTGCCCCGGCGCGATAGCCGTGAGGGCCTGCCACACGCGCTCCTGAAACGCCGTCCCGCGAATATCGAGTGGGAGGTCAAGCGTGCCGCGCGGTGATTCGACGAACGCGACGACGCGCGCCACCGTATCGCTAAACGTGGGATCGTCACCAATGAGCGTTGCGTGTGGAAAGCGACGCTCGAGCGCGTGTACCAACGTGTTCGGATCGTCGTCAAATTGAATCGCACAGACACCGTTGTCGGTGGCCGCGACAAGAATCGGACCAAGTGAACTCTCGCCAACGGCGAAGCGCACGGTCTCGCCAGCGCCGCCGTGCTTGGCCGTCGAGGGCGTCATGCCGAGTCGCTGTGTGGCATGTTCATAAAAGCGACTGGTCGAGCTATAGCCTGCCTCATGGATCGCCTCGGAGATAGTGCGTCGCTCGGCGAGCGCGGTGCGCAGCTTTGTCGCGCGCGCCGCCACTGCGTACTCGCGTGGCGTCAGTCCCGTTGCCTTGCGGAAGATGCGATGCAGATGAAACGTGGAGAATCCTGTGCGCGCGCTGAGCGCCGCGAGCGTAGGCGCGGGTCTGTCTGCTGCAATGGCCTCGTCGATCGTGCGGCAGACGGCGGTGATGACGTCGCGATGCAGCGTAGACTCGACTTCGTCGGGGCGGCAGCGTTTACAGGCACGAAAGCCTGCCGCAACAGCGTCCTGTGTCGTTGCGTGAAACGAGACGTTCTCTCGCTTCGGAGTCCGCGCGCCGCACGAGGGTTTGCAGAATACGCCCGTCGTACGCACTCCATAGTAAAATTCGCCGTCACAGGTTGCATCGCGGGCGACGAGCGCAGCATAGCGGGCATCATCCGAACGAACGGTCATCGGCGGGCGCGCTCCACCTTCACGCTGCGGAGTGGCACTACGCGGGGCACTCAGCATACGTGTCGGCATACGAAGTGTCGCGCGTAACGGGTAATGCATCATCTTCTCCATGATTACGGGGATGATGCAACGTGCCGGAGGAAGAGCGGTGGGGCACTCCGGGCCTTGCTCTTGAATTCAGTTTACATCGTTGCCGTCCCTTCCATCACGCCTGGCCACACACTCGTGATCCGTTGGCTCTTCTTCGCGACCCTCTCGCTCGTCCTGCTGTTGCAGTTGCGCGGGTTCGACGACACGCTTCGCACTGATGAAACACCGCGCGGCATCGTCGGCTACGAACTCGCGTGGTCAGCGGCGCGGGCAGACAGTATGCTCGTCGTCTGGAAACGGGTTGATGCGCTCGAGACTGCGAAGGTCAGTCTTGGCGTCGACTTTGCCTTTCTGCTGGTCTACCCATTCTTTTTTGCGACCAGCATCGGCTTGTTACGCCGGAATCGGCCGTCTTCCAGGCTAACGGACATCGGCGCAGTGCTCGAACGCGCCGTGCTGTTGTGCATCCCGTTCGACGCGATCGAAAATCTCGCGTTGTGGCGCATGATCGATCATGGTGCGAGCGAGCCGATGGCGCATATCGCAACGATGGTCTCGACGCTCAAGTTTACCTTGGTGATTGCAGCGGCGATCTGGTTGCTCGCCGCGCTCGGCCAGCGAATCGGATCGCGCCGCACCCAAGCCTAACGCGAAACCCGACAAGCCCGAACTCAGTCGCCGGTCTTTCGATCGACTGCATGTTCGCGCACCGACTGCATGATACGCATCATGTCGGCTTGGTAGCGTTCGCGTTCGTCGGGCGTCCACAGATCGACATTGGACGCGGCTCGAATGGATGCGAGCATCTCATCGACGAGTTCGCGCAAGCGCGGGTTGCTGCGGCGTTCGTTGCCGCCGTACGGAGAGTTGTGTGCGGTGTGTGCCATGCGGGCAATTTCCGCCCTGCTACGAGCGCGGTCAAGGCACAGGCTTAGTCGTCGTCGGCGCATCGTCGTGCAGCATCCGGACGGCCGGTGTATTCAGGTCATCGAATTGACCGCTTCGTGCGGACCAGATAAACGCGACGACGGCCGCGCCGACTATAAGTAGCGCCAACGGTAACACAACGAATACGACACTCATGCACGGGCCTCGGCGGATGCCGTTCGCAGGAAGGTGAAGCTGTACCAAGAACCGAGCACGACGGTGATGGAGCTCAACGGCATCAGGACTGCTGCGATGAGCGGTGACAGAAGTCCCGACGCGGCGAGTCCAGCGCCGAGCAGGTTATAGGCAAGCGAGCAGGCGATGTTTCGCCGAATGACGTGCATGGTGCGCTTCGCACCGTCGGTCAGTTCCACCAAGGCCGAGAGGCCGGGGCGCGCGAGGTAGATATCGGCGGTGGCGAGACATGCATCGGCGCCACCGTGTACGCCGATGCCGACCGTTGCGGCGGCAATGGCCGCTGCGTCGTTCACGCCGTCACCGACCATCACGACCGGACCGTTACGCTTGAGCTCCTCGACGAAGCGGAGTTTGTCTTCGGGAGACGCTGCCGCGACGAGTTGATCGGTGGTGAAATCGAGTGAACGCCCAACCGACGCGACGACATCGGGTGCGTCACCACTGAGCATGACCGTGCGCCATCCGGCGGCACGCAATAGCTGCAACGATGCGAGTGCATCATCGCGGATACGATCACCGAGTCCCGCGACGGCGACCAAGGTGCCATCAATCGCGACGTGTACCGGCGTCAGCGTGGAGTCCATTGACGCGATGGCGTCACGCAGCTCGGCGGCGTA
>JBBQDB010000041.1:0-29541 GCA_038319245.1 Gemmatimonadales bacterium | reverse complement strand
CGATCGCCGCTGTGATGCGCACCCGCGTAACCCCGTACCGTGAGGCGACGGACGAATCCCGATGCACTCTGCACACTATCAACCGTGAAGCGATCGCACGACGGCGCATCGCGTCCGGGTCGACGCACGAAGCAGAGTGCCGGCACGCTGGCACCGCTCGAGTCGCTGCTGCGTCCCTCCGACCATCGCCCGTAATGCTTGCGCGCTTCGTGTCGCGTGCCGCCGTCAAGATGAATGGTGAGTAGCGCATCGTCTCCGTCGGCGGCCAGCACCCACACCATCGTGTCTGTCGGCGTCGTTTTCTTCTCGTCGATCCACTCACCCGCGGCGAGCGATGTTGGTGTCGCGCCGAACAGTGCGAATTGCCCCGTACTGCTGCACGCGGCGAGCAGCACGGCCAGCAGCACTTCCAGCAGCGGCGGCGCCCAACGTCGTGGCAGCGTGCGGGTCCAACCGGAGCTCGCGCTCACGAGAGTAACCGGGCGATCGTATCGGAGTGCAAATGCCATTCGAGCAGGCCGGCGGTTCCCATCACAATGGCGATCGCCGTGGGCACGAGCGCCAGCGCGTAGAGCCACCGTTTCTGCGTGAGTGACGTGACGGCCAACAGCGAAATGGCGATCGCGGCCAGCGCGTCGGACAAGTCAAATTGATCGTCGCGATAATTGAGCGCGTCATACGACTTTTGATCACCCTCGGCCTGCAGCCGCACCTGCTCCTTTTTCACCGACTCGTTGTGCGCGATCGAGTCGTAGCGAGTGGCCGTTTCGCGCAACGCGGTCGCGCCAGCGGGGAGCGCGGTCGCCTGTGCGCGCAACTGATCGGCGGTGGCGTGGGCGACTTCTTCGCGCACGTTCTTGGCCTGGTAATAGCTCCAGTGGTCAATGCGATCGGCCTGCGCTTGCTGCATGGCTTGGACGATGTTGTCGTCCTTCACTTTGCAGACGCCCATGAAGGTCGCCAATAGCGCGACCGTAATTGCGACGAGCGTATTCAGGCGGCCGCGCGCCTCATGCGCTGCGGTCGCATCGGAGATGGCATCCATCGGGTCAATGTCCATGACGATCCGTACGGGTGTGCAACAAGCGCGCGGTGACGAGCTCCGGTCGACCGGCCTGATCGGTACTGTCGGCGTGCGGCGTAGGGACGAACATATGGACGGCGACCGCTCGCCGTACGCAAGTTGTCGCTATGATTTCGTGAATGCGCGAGATCCTGTCGGTGGCACGGGGTAGTACCCGTTATCGCGCCCGCGTGTGCACCGCGCTCGCTCGATCTGCACATTTTCCTTCCGTATCTGCCGCGAGATCTCGCGCGGAATCTCTCGACCTCAGGACCTGCCATGAATCGCATGCTGATGCGTTCGACCGTCGTTTCGCTGCTCACCCTTGGCGCTGGTGCGCGCGTTGCCGTGGCGCAGCCGGTGGCCCAATCCAAGGTTGTTGGCCGCTGGGACATCACCGTGGACGGCCCTGACGGCGCGTTTCCGTCATGGTTAGAAGTGCATCTCTCCGGCAACCGCACGCTCGTCGGACAGTTCGTTGGGCGCTCCGGCAGCGCGCGGCCCATCGCCAAAGTCGAGCTCACCGATGGCGTGATGCGCTTCACGATTCCGACGCAGTGGGATGCCGGTAACGAAGACTTTCACATCGAGGGCAAGCTCGAGGGAGACAAGCTCGCCGGTTCGATGACTGATTCGTTCGGCAAGACGATGAACTGGACCGGTGTTCGCGCCCCGACGCTGCGGCGCGCGGTCGAGCCAACGTGGGGTGCACCGATCGCGCTGTTCAACGGGAAGGACCTGAGCGGATGGACACTGACCGGCCCCAATCAGTGGACGGTCGTCAATGGTTTACTCTCCAATCCGAAGCCGGGCTCAAACCTGGTAAGCAAGCAAACGTTCGGGGATTTCAAGTTGCACGCTGAATTCCGCTATCCCAAGAACGGCAACAGCGGCCTGTATCTGCGCGGGCGCTACGAAGTGCAAATCGAAGACAGCGGCGGCATGGAACCCGGAAATTTGCACTTGGGAGGCGTGTACGGATTTCTCACGCCCAACGAGGACGCAGCCAAGAAGCCGGGCGAATGGCAGACCTACGACATCACGCTGGTCGGTCGCTTGGTGACCGTCGTGTTAAACGGGAAGACGGTGATTGCACGCGCCGAGATTCCGGGCATCACCGGAGGCGCCCTCGATAGCAACGAAGGCGCACTTGGTCCGCTGCTCATTCAAGGCGACCACACGTCGGTCGAGTTTCGCAAAGTCGTGATCACGCCGGCCAAGTAGCGGCGTGCAGCGCGACGTCGTATTCGATCAGTGTACGGCACACGCACGACACGAGAACGAGATATACCAAGCGAACGCGGCGCGCGACGATGGATTGTCGCGCGCCGCGTTGCACGTGCATCGGGAATCGTGGTCGTTGGTGCTTAGCGCGTACGCGCTTCCGTCCGCACGATGAACGGCTGCGAGTAGCTCTGGCCGTTCGCGGTCAGTTTGGCGACGAAGTTTCCGGTGAGCACCGTCGTACCGCCGCCACGTCCTCCGCCGCCACCAAAGCCTCGGCCGCCACCACTGGTCGGCGTCCACACGACGCGATGCATTCCCGCCGTTGCCGTCAGCGGTTCCGGCGCAGGACGCCAGAGCGGTGAGGTATTTGGAATACCGCCGCCGCCGCCACGCCCACTAACCGTCGATGGCTGCGCGGCGGGATCGGTACTGAACGAACGCACAACCGTACCCCGTTCGTCGAGGACGTCGAGCACCACCGGTGTGGACGAAGCGCTCTTGAGGTAGAACTCGATGATCGCGCCGTTGGGCGGATTGAGCGCCTGCGGTTCGTCCTTCTGCAGCGGTGTGCCGTTGTCGCCACCCTGCCACGCGTATGTTGCATCGGCGGGCTTGAAGAGAAACGCAGTCGACGCCGCGACCGTGTCGTTGATCTGCCGAAGCGCCGTCATGTTGTCGATCACCCACACCCCACGACCATGAGTGGCGACGATGAGATCGTTGCGGAAAATCTCGAAGTCGCGCACGGAGGTGACGGGCAAATTGAGCTGCAGCGGTTGCCACAGGTCGCCGTCATCGAACGAGACAAATGCGCCGCGCTCCGTGCCCGCAAAAAGTAATCCCTTACGAATGGGATCTTCCTTGATCGTGTGCACGTAGACACCGGCTGGCAGGCCGTTAACGATCGGTTGCCACGTCTTCCCCATATCGCGCGTCCGGTACACGTACGGCTCGAAATCCTGCAGCTGATGGCGATCAACGCTCGCGTATGCGGTATTCATGTCGGTGTGCGAGGCCTCCATCATCGTGACGCGACTCCACGGCGTGATGGCTGTCGGCGTGACGTTCTGCCAGCTCGTGCCATCGTTGGTCGTGACGTGCATCAACCCGTCGTCGGTTCCGACCCAGATCAGCGACGCCTGCAAGGGCGACGGCGCAATCGTGTAGATGACGCCACGCTTGCCGTTGCGATCGACCTGCGCGGCCGCCGCGGCGTCGAGTGTCCTTGGAATGCCCGCGTCAGGGCGCGTGAGGTCCGGGCTGATGGTCTTCCAGGTTGCCGCGCCGTCGGTCGTCTGAAAGAGAAACTGATTGGCGTAAAAGAGCGCGCGGGGGTCTGCTTTCGAGAACACGAGCGGCTGCGTCCAGTCGGTGCGTGCGGGCTCTGGTGACACCGGTGTCGTCGTGCCCGGCACATCGGTGTTCGTTTCGAGATCGAAGCGACTTCCGGCGCCGCCAAAGATGATCCCTGGATGCAGCGAGTCACCCGCCGTCATCCCGCTTTCGCCACCGGCACCGATCGGCTCCCAATCGCGCATGGAGATCTGGCCGAACTTGCCACGAATTCGGACGGCCGCCGATCCACTGTCTTGCTGCGCGCCAGTGATCCAGTACGGCGTACGATAGTCAACGCTGATATGGTACATCTGCGCGGTAGGCTGATTGAGCCACGAACTCCACGTCACCGTCGTCGCATCGTCGGCGAGCGAGTTGCGCGTGATGATCGCGCCCTGATCGCTCGCGACGATCATCGTATTCGAGTCGTCCGGCGAAATCCACGCTTGATGGTAGTCGTCGCCTCCCGGCGACCCGCGCAGCGGCGTCCACGTTTTGCCCGCGTCCTTCGTGCGCGACACGGAAACGTTGGGGACGAAGACGGTGTCGGCGTTCTTCGGGTCGACGGTGAGCTTTTCGAAATACCAGCCGCGTCCCCAGAGTGCCTGATCCGACGAGACGCGCGTCCATGACTCACCTGCGTCGTCCGAGCGAAAGAACCCGCCCTGCAACGGCACAGCCGGGCCGCCACGACCCGCACCCGCACCCGCACCCGCACCCGCACCCGCCGCTGCTGGCGCCGCGGTGGCGCCGGCCTCTGGCAGTAGGCAATCCACGACGGCATACACACGCTTGGGATTGCTCGGCGCGATTGCGATCCCACTGCGACCGATGCCCTCGGCCGGTAGTCCCTTGGTCATTTGTTTCCAGCTCGTACCACCGTCAACGGACTTGTACAAACCGCCGCCCGGGCCATTGGTGGGCGCATAGGTAAACCAAGGCGGGCGGCGCGTATTCCAGAGCGACGCATATACGATGAGCGGATTGCTCGGATCGATCGCGACATCGATGGCGCCAACGTTTTCGTTCTTGAACAGCACCTTCTGCCATGTCTTGCCGCCGTCCTTCGAGCGAAAGACTCCGCGATCGACGTTGGGCGCATACAAATGGCCGAGTGCCGCGACGAATAGCGTATTGGGATTCGTCGGATCGACGGCGATCTTGCCGATATGGTGCGTGTTCTCGAGTCCAAGGTACGACCAGCTTTTACCGGCATTCGTCGTCTTGTACATGCCGTTGCCATACCCCACCGAATCACGAAGCGTCGATTCGCCGCTGCCGACGTACACGGTGTCAGGCGCTGATGGCGCAACGGCGATGGCGCCAATCGACGCGATGGGCATACTGTCGAACACCGGCGTCCATACGCGCCCCGCGTCGATGCTCTTCCAGACGCCACCGTTCACGGCGCCGAAGTAAAACTCGTTCGGGCGCCCCGGCACACCGGTCACTGCATCGACACGCCCGCCGCGAAACGGGCCGAGCATGCGCCATTTGAGTCCCGCGTACAGACTGCCGTAGGCTGCGGCTGTCGACGATGCGACGTCTGCTGTTGTAGCCAGGATGCCGTCGGCGAGCATCTCGGGCGTAACCGCGCGTGCAGGCACGGTCATGGCGCGAAGACTGCGCCCGAGTGCGGGGCTCACCGCGAGGGCAGCACCAATCGTTCCTGCCTTGGTCAAAAAGGCGCGGCGTGACGATAGTACGGGAGGCGACGGCGTCGTATCGTCGGGTAGCGCAGGTCCAGCGAATGCTACATCGCGGTCGGACGGCGTCATGCGAAGCTCGGTTAGGGAAGTGGAGATAGTGCGAGCTACGCCGACTCGTTGTCGCTGTCAACCTGCGGCGCCACCAGCGCGAATTTGCTCTCGACAGATGAGATATTTGGTGTTCATGAGAAATTCACGGAGTAGGCCGGTACGGCGTGCGCTCACGACCGTTGCGGTTGCCATCGTCGCGACGTTGCCTGTATGCGCACGTGCGGCAACGCGTGCACCGGTCAGTATCGACACTCGTATCGACACTCGTACTGAAACGCGTGTAGTCCAATTGCCGTCCAAGATCCTTGGCGAGACGCGGACGGTGCACGTGAGCCTGCCGGCGAACTATCGCATCGCACGGCAGCGCTATCCCGTGGTCTACCTGCTCGACGGACAGGTGCGCGCGTTCTTCGATCTCACCACCGCGACCGCCGCGTACGACCTGTTCGGTGATCAACATGGCTTTGCGATGCCGCCGCAAATCGTCGTCGGCATTGAGCAGCGCGACCGTGGTACCGATCTCTCGCGCAACGCGTCGCTCTTTTCGCGCTTCGTGGTCGAAGAACTCATTCCATACGTCGAACGCACCTTTCGCACGGTGCCGTACCGCACGCTCATCGGGCACTCCCTCGGCGGACGATTCGCACTCGACGCGATCTGCCGCACGCCGGACACGTTTGCGTCGATCGTTGCAATCAGCGCGTCGCTCTCTGATTCGGCACTGACCGAAGCGAAATCGTGCCTGCGACGGGACTTCGCTGCGGGTGGCGCACGGGCTCGCGCGCTGGTGCTGTGCGTTGGCGAGCAGGAGCCACGGATGCGCGCCGTGTCGGCGCAACTCGTGTCGTTCTTGCAGGATTCTGCACCGGCGCGATGGCGCGTGCTCGAGGTGCCGGGCACTGGACTCGGGCATACCGACACGCCGCTCGCCGCCATTCCGCCGGCATTGCGATTCATCTACGACAAATCCGTTTGGGAGATGCCGTACGCGGCGGCCGACAGCATGCTGCAACGGCAGGGAGACGTTGCGGCGCTGCTCGAGCGCGAGCTCGTGGCCATGAGCGCGCGCCTTGGTTTTCGCGCAACCGCATCAGCCAAGTGGCTCGAGGTCGTGACACGGACCGCGCTCGCTCGAGGCGATTTCGGCGCGGCCGCCAGCGCGGCGCAGCGCATGATCGACACGTTTCCCGAGTTACTGGCGGGGTACACGTTGCTCGCCGATGTGCAGGTCATGCGGCACGATGACGCGGGTGCTCGTGGAAGTATTCAGGATGCGCTGGCGCTGCTTGACCGGCTGGAGGCGTTCGATGAGACGCAACGCGAGTTGCAGCGCGTCTCGCTGCGTGCGTCGATGGCGGCATTGTCTCGTTAGGTGACGCAGCCGGTCAGACGAGGAGAGTGAGTCGATGCGTCGACGTGACTCGCTGCTCATTGGACTCAAATGCATAGCGCGCCGCAGAGTATGCTCTGCGGCGCGCTGTCGATTACCAAACTTTGTACGTCGAGTTCACATCGCAAGCCGGTCGTTTAGATCGACAAGGACGCGACGAACGCGGTCGTTACGCGCCAGGTCCACGCGGCTTGGCGGTGCGTGTCCCGCTCGACGACCCACTGGACGAAGATCCGCCGGAGGAGGATCCGCCGGATGACGAGCCGCCGCCCGACGACGACCCACCACTGCTGCGCGGCGCGACGTAGTCGTTTCGACCCGCGCTTCCCTTAGAGGTGCCACCGCTCGGCCGTGTGTATCCAGCGCCGTTGACCGCACGGCCCCGCGGCGATGCTGCTTCACCAGAACCGCGCGGCACGATGATGATCGGATTGATGCCACCGTAGTAGCCGCCGTAATACCCACCACCGTAGTACCCGCCGCCGTATCCACCGCCGTAGAGGCTATACGGGTATCCATACGACATGCCGTAACCATAGCCATACGGATAGCCGCCGTAGCCATTTCCGTAGAGGCCCATGCCGTAATTGCCGTAAAAACCATAGTCGTCCGGGCGATATCCGTACGTCGGATAAGCGCGGCCGCGATTGGTCGGCGCGTTGTCGAGCTGCTCAACGCTGGCCACCGTGCCTTGCTGATTCTTGCGAATAGCGAACGTACGCGGATTGGACACAGCAATCATCAGGTCGATGATACGTGGCGACAGTCCTGCGTCGGATAGATGCACGAGCTGCTTGGCGTCGAGCCTGAACGGCTGTTGCACGTCGGTCAACCACGCTTCGGCGACCGGCGTGTCCACGAGCTTCGACGCTTCGATCACATCATCCGTCGTGATTTCGCCGCTCGCCGCCATGCGCGCGGTCAGCGCGGAGAAGCCAAGTGCCGGCACCTCGGTCACGACACGGCTGGTCGTATCGTTGCTTGGTCGCGACGCCTCCTGAAAGAGCGCCACGCGTACCACTGACTTGCCGCCGATGTCCACGCCTTGCACCTGCATGAATTCTGCAGCAGGCGAAATCGCAAAAATGCTGTTGCTCTTTCGCTTCGCGCCGCCGGGGCAGGTGAATTCGGAGCGCAGAAACACACGGTGTGCATCGGCCGACCAGGTCGCTGACTCCCAACCGTCGCAGCCATCGCGCTGCTTGGGCACCTTGGCGCCGGTGACTTCGAGGTGATCGGTCTGCAGCGTTTTGCCGTTGGAGATCGACGCGACGTCAACACCCGCGCCGGTGGACGACGGTGTCACGCAGACGCGCTGCAACGCACTCGGCACGGGATCACTGGTGCCTGAGCCGGCAACTTCCGGCGCCCAGCATCCGACCCACGGCTGCCAGCGCGGATCAAGCTTTTGCGCCGAGGCCGCGTGTGCGCTCGCGCCGAGCAGACCAAAAGCAACGAGCGCTGGCGAGACGCGCGTCGAAAAACTGATAGCTGATCGCATGGGACGTCTCCTAGAAACGAACGGAAAGGCCGACGTTCGCCGTCAGCCCGGACAAATCGATACGGTTGAACCCTTCGAACGAGTTGGACATCGTCGCCCGTGCCACGTCATAGCGTGCTTCGGTGGTCAGGCTCAAATGCGGCGTCAATGAATAGTCGATGCCGCCCGCCGCGTACGCCATAGGCGTCCATGCAGAAGACGATAGCTTCGACGAAAAGACATCGAGCGTTTGGAAGTCGACAAAATCGCCGGACTGACGAAAGCTGTACCACATCATGCCGCCGCCCGCGGCAACATACGGTGTCAGGCGGGACGGGATCCACGCCAAACGACTAATGCTGCGGCCGGGCGAGGTGAGATACAGTTTGAGTCCAGCGGTGACCGGTACGCGGTCGAATCCCGTCCGCTGCTCAATCGGCTTGTTGTCGGTATCGGTCCAATTGCGAAACTCGGAGTTGACCGTACGCCCCATAGAGGCGACGCCGAGCTGGAAATCGACGCGATCCGTCAGGCGAAGGCCGAGCTCCGCACCAAAGGTGGCCGAGCCAAAGTCGCCTTTGCCGAGCGTAAGATTCTTGGCGGCAAAGGAAAAGACATCGCTGCTGGCGGCCGGGCTGGCAAAGCCGCCGCGAATGGCGAACGTGCCGTTCGGTCGGCCGAACAGGAAGCCGTCGCCGCCAGACATCTGCGCGTGGGCGGCCACCGGAGCGACACTGAAACAGGCCAACATCACTGCGCATCGAAGCACTGCGCGTCGAGCGATCATGTCAGGTACCTCTGGTGGGACGGATGGGGCACTCGCCGAGACCGGGAAGTGCGTCATCTGGATATACCTCTCGTGATCGTAAAAAGATTCCTCGCCCGCCTTGTGGCCGCCAGCAGCTGACCCGCCACCGCACGGCCCGCCTTAGCCGGCCAAGCACTCTGCGGTTTCTCGGCCGGCCTTGAAGTCACCGATACGTCGACCAATAGCGATACCGATCCGCCGCCCCAGTCACCTCATCCCACAGCTTCCGCCACGCCTACAGCAGCGCCCGGCTCCGCGTTGCGAAAGCGACGCCAGCGCCGCCCACCACGAACGCTCTTCGTGCGTCGGAGTGCGAGGAACGAATCCTGCTCACCCAGGCGCAGCTGGCGCCGATCAGCAACGAAGCGTCGGGCGAGCGTGCCGGCGATGACTGCGACCGGCGAGGCCGACGCCGAGCTGGTGGTACACATCGCGACGGCTGGGAATTTTGGCGGCGGCGTGCTAGGTGCCGAAGGGCGGGGCGAAACCGAGCCAACAACACGGACGCGAATCGGCGAGGGGGTGACGGCACGGGGCCGTCGCCTCCAGCCAGCCGTGCGGCGATCGGTCGGGAGTATGTGACAGTGACATTGTTGACCGAATCGCCGGGCCATTCGTCCACCTCGCAGTGACATCACCGTGAGCAGCCCTCACCGTGAATGACGATGTCGTCCGCTGCGCCCCTTGATCTGCCATGGCCCAACTTGATCGTGTTCTGCCGCGCCTCGACAGTCGCGCGGTCAGTGAAGTCGTGCTCGAAGCTGATGCGCCCATTCGCTGCGTTTCACGCGCTGGCGCGCAGCCGGTCACGCAGCAGCCGCTGACGCGGCAACAGGTGCTCGCGCTCGTCGCCGAGGTTTCGCCGATATCTGAGCGCGCGGCGATCATGGTTGGCACCGACGTGCACGTGCGTTATGCGCTCGGTGGCCGCGAATATGTCTTCGCCCAAGACGCGACCTGTGAGACCCTGCGCATCGTCATCCGCTTGGCGGATGAGGCGCGGACGGTGTGGGTTGAGTCGTCCGTGCCCCAAGGGGGTGCGTCGCGACCTGCCGAGCATTCGATGGGTGATGGAGTGATCACCGCCCCTCGGAGTTTGACTCCACCCGCAGCCGCGCGTCCGGAGAGCGGCAAACCGACGACCGTCGCTTCAGCGCCTGCCGCGGACGTAGCGGTCACGATCGGCGTTGCCGCTGATGCGAGCGTCGATGCCGGCACTGCTGTCACCGCTCAAGCCCCCATTGCGACTACCCCAGATGCGCGGGCGCCAGGCCATAACGTCGCCCAGGGTACGGTCGCGAACGACAAGGCGGAGGCCGGTCGTGGGTTATCCGTCGACGCGTCCACGTCCGTAGTCACCGACGACGAGCCAACGCGCGGTCAATCGCTTGAGGACACACCCACAGGCGGCCCCGCCACCGGCGAGACCCTCAGCACGCGCACGCTCACGAGCAGTACGCACGCGACGGTGCACGGCGATCCGCCAGAGACGGCGCTGGACGGCATTGAAGTGCCGCGGGTCAACTGGCGGCTCAGGGCGGGCGATCGCGTGCTCGGCCCGTTCACGACCGAGCTCGATGCGCGCGGCGAGATGGAGCGGCTCTTACGACTGCAAGTGGAGCGCAAAGCGGCGGATCTGCATCTCCGTATTGGTGAACCGCCGATCATGCGCGCGGGTGGCGACCTGGTTCGGATGAATGACGAGTCGATTCTCGATGAGGCGCGTCTGATGGCGATGCTGCTCTCGATCATGCCGGACAAGAACCGCGACGAATTCGACGCGAATTGGGACACCGACTTCGCGCATGAGATCACGGGACTCTCGCGCTTTCGCGTCAATGCGCTCAAGGACCGGAATGGCGCTGCCGCGGTGATGCGCACAATTGCCAGCGAGACGGTGACCGTCGAACAGATGGGAATCACGACAGAAGTGCAACAGCTCTGCCAGCTCACGAAAGGTCTGGTCCTTGTCACGGGACCGACGGGCTCCGGCAAATCGACAACGCTGTGCGCGCTCGTTGATCTGGTCAATCGCACGCGCAAGGATCACATCATCACGATCGAAGATCCGATCGAGTTCGTACACCAGAGCAAGCAGTGTCTCATCACGCAGCGGCAGGTCGGCGTCCACACGCAGTCGTTCAAGAGCGCGCTGCGGGCCGCGCTCCGTGAAGATCCGGATATCATCATGGTCGGCGAACTACGCGACCTGGAGACGATCGCGATCGCGCTCGAGACCGCGGAAACGGGCCACTTGGTCTTCGGGACGCTGCACACCTCCACCGCGGCCTCCACGATCAATCGCATCGTCGATCAGTTTCCGGCAGATCGACAGGATCAGATCAAGGTGATGCTGGCCGAATCGCTCAAGGGCGTGATCTCGCAGACCCTGTGTAAGAAGATTGGCGGTGGACGCGTCGCGGCACGTGAGATTTTGCTGGTGAACAAAGCCGTCAGCGCCTTGATTCGCGAAAGCAAAACGGTGCAGATCAACAATATCATCCAGACGCAGCGCAAGATGGGGATGGAGACGCTCAACGACGCACTCCTGACGCTTGTCAAAAACAAATCGGTAGAGGCGTCCGAAGCATACGTGAAGTCGGTCGAGAAAAAGGACATGGCGCTCAAGCTTCGCGCCCTTGGCCACGACATGTCCGCCTACACGAGCGAGGAGTAGCGAAGCGGTTCTGGACCGTGGCCAGCGGTACGAAAACCGTCGCGAGGAGCTATCGCAGGCAAACGGCGGCGCGCATAATGAAGCAGCGCAAGCAGCGAATGATGCGAAGGTGCCCTCCAGCCCGCTCCCACCTATGCTCTCCCTCCGTTCTGTGTCGTACGCCAGCGCCCTGCTGGCCCTGAGCACGACCCTCGCCGTCGACACGCTGGCCGCCCAAGCGAAGCCCAGGGCAAAACCCGCCACCAAGTCGGCGAACGCCAGCGTGGCCTCACCGGCTCCGGTCGTTGAAATCGAAGCGATGGATTTCGCGTTCAAGGTCCCGGCGACCGCACCGGCGGGACTCGTCACCGTTCGACTGAAAAACACGGGGAAGTCGCTGCATCATGCGCAGCTCGCGCGCATGAATCCGGGACAGACGATCGCCGACTTCATGACGCAGCTACGAAAGCAGCCGGGGTCCATCAACTGGCGCGAAGCCGAAGGTGGCCCGACGTCGGCGATCGGCGGCCAGGTGCTCGAAATGCAGATGATCCTCGCGCCCGGCACGTATGCGGTGTGGTGCTGGATTCCATCGCAGGACGGATCGCCACACTACATGAAGGGCATGTACAGCAAGCTCGAAGTCACGGGTGTCACCACCTCGAAGGCAACGGTCGGTAAGGGCGACGTGAAGGTCACGCTCTCCGACTACGACTACTCGCTGAGCAGCGTGCCGGTCGTCGGCATTCAGACGTGGCGCATCGAAAACGCCGGACCGCAATCGCACGAGGTCACGCTCGTCAAACTCAATCAGGGAAAGACGGCACTCGATGTGGTGAAATGGATGGAGGATGGACAAAATGGTGAGGCCCCCGGCCGCATGGTCGGCGGCTCGTCGAGTATTGCGCCGGGGCGCTCGGTCTCCTCTCGCATGGATTTGAGTCCGGGCGAGTACGCGCTGCTCTGCTTCACGCCCGAGCATCTCAAAGGGGCAGGGAAGCCACACGCAGACATGGGCATGATGAAGACTATTTCCGTGCGATAAACACCGTTTTTCGCTCCGCCGTGTAATGCCACCACGGATGCGGCGGGGCGCCCTCCATGAACCGCACCGCCGCGATAAACACATCGGCCACACATGGGTCCTGACGCGCGCCCGTGAGTATGCACAAGCGGTCGTACAGCGCGTACGGATCCTGCCCGATGAGCTGCGACGGCGATGTGAAGCCGAGCGATCGCAAGTCCTGGGCGAGCGACACGCCAATATTGGGTAATTGTTCAAACCGCGCGATCGTCCGACGGTCTTCCGGATATACCTGAGTCGACTTCCGTACTTTGCTCATGGGACAATGGCCTTCGGTGGGAGAATTGGTTTCACCGGGACGACGGGGATACCCAGTTCCGTCGCCGGAGGCAACGTCCGATCGCGATACCAGCGCTGCCGCGCCTGATTCACTTTGTC
The DNA here is from genome assembly GCA_038319245.1 of Gemmatimonadales bacterium. GTDB lineage: Bacteria > Gemmatimonadota > Gemmatimonadetes > Gemmatimonadales > Gemmatimonadaceae > Gemmatimonas. The sequence continues at coordinate 16,360 of JBBQDB010000041.1, read as the reverse complement.
CGCGCGCGAAATCCATAGCTGCTGTGACTGGTCGAATCGTACGGTCACGTTGTTGAGCCAGTAGCTGCTGTTCTCGCGCATCCACGCCTGTTCGTACATGGCGCGCAGCACTCCATACTCATCGCGCAGGTCCTGCAGTCGACCGTTAATTCCGGTGATGTCGCCGAGCTCGCGTGTCGGTGATGCACCGGGAGTCGGGTTCACGGTCGAGTCATACGCCCGCGCGTACATCTCGGCGACTTCTTCGGCGAATTGGAATTTCATGCCGATGAGATTCGTGCGCCGCGCACCGAGTTCGAGCGCGGCGAGCGCGTCCGCTTCACGCAACGGCTGATTGCGTCGCGCCGCATGCAGATCGAGCATCGCGCCTTCCGCGAGCAATCGTACATTGCGCAGAATAGGCTTCGTTTTCTCCGTGACGAATCGGCCTTCAGCGCTCCATGGATCGAGCCAGAACAAGTAATCGCTCGCATCGCCAACTCCGACTGACTGCAGCAGTTTGTGCGCGGCAGCCAACTTACGTTGGGCTTCATTCAGGCGTCCGCTGGTGTCTCCGTGGAACGTGCGACCGAACGACGCCTCGAAACGCGGAATACTGCTCTCGCCCGGCTGCCATGCGGCGGCCGCGCCAAAGAGCACGCCGTACCATGTCTGATTGAAGATGGCCTCGCCGTCGTCATCCCAGCTCGTGTTGAGCATGCCCGTGGAGCCGAGTCGCTGACCGTCACGCACAAAGTTGCGGATATTGGTGAGCATGTTCGCGTTGTTCGGATAGACGCGATTCCAGTTGTTCACGCCCGGCGCAACCCACGTCTCGATGCCGGCGTCGCGAAACGGCGTGAGATAGCTGTCATACGAGTCTTTGGGATCGTACCACCACGCGACCGCAATCATATCCTTCGGCAAGGTGCGTGCGAGATCGGGATGATTCATGGCGACGTCACCCCAGAAGAGCAGGCGCTTGTGCAGCGGCGCGAGCTCGGCGGCAATTTTCTTGACGAAATCGACGTATACGGCGCCGACGCCCTCACGCGCGTCCTTGCCAAGTCGTTTGCCTTCGGCCTCGACGCGCTCTTTCGTTTGACCGCGTCCGAGCTCAAACGTTTCGTCGGCACCGATGTGCAGGAACTGGCTCGGAAATTTCTTCGCGATCTCCGCGAACGACGCGCGCACGAAGTCCATGCTGCCCGGTTGCGACGGGGCCAACACGTGACCGTGCGGCGTCTCCGCCATCGCGGTATAGGTCTCCCACTTGAGCAAATGGTGGAGATGTCCAAATGCTTCCTGCTCGGGGATCACCTCAATGTGCAATGTCGCGGCGTAGGCGACGAGCGCGGCGATATCCGCGTCGCTGATCTGGTTGCCGGGAGGCGACGCGAGCGGATACGCATCGTACGGCAACGAATGCTCGAAGTACGGCGAATAGACGTTGAGCTTATATGCTGCAAGTGTTCGAAGCTGCTTCTGCTGAAACGCGAGCGTCGGTATCGGCCCGCGCGACAGGTCATCCTGAAATCCGCGCCAGCGCATCGCCGGCCAATCGCGAATAGTCGCACCAAGAATCGATGACGTCGTTCCCGTGTCCTGCACAAGCTGCTGCAGTGTCTGCACGCCGTAAAAGACGCCTGCGTCGCTCGCGCCGATGATGTCGACGTGCTTGCCACGTGCGAGCAGCACGTAACCTTCTGTCGTCATTGCGGAGTCGAATCGCATGGACGCGCGCTGCAGTATCGTCTTGGCGCTTGCGTCACCGACGCGGTGCAGCGTGACCACGACAGCCGCGCTCGACGTTGACGACAGTCGGACGTGTCGCTCGCGAAAGAACTCGCGCAACTGTGCGGCGCTCGCTCGATCACCACCTCGCGCCGACGATGCAATGACGACGCCTTGTCGGAGTGATAGCGTCGCGCTCGGCGTCAATTCGCGCGGCGCGGGAATCAGCGTGTAGCCGGCAGTGACTTCGGCGGGAATTCCGGCGCTGCTGGGAGACTGCGCGAGTGATTCCGAACTAATGGTCGCCGTCGAAATGGCGAGTAGCATGGCCGCAATGCGGCGCGAGTGACATGTCATGCCTTCATGCAACGACGGAGGGCCGCCGCGGTCAAGCCGCGACGGCCCTCTTGTCCTGTGCCAGCTCGAGACGATGCCCGAACCGGAACCCGATTTACCGGGCGTCGATCAGGAGATCGTTTGCCCAGGCCGAGCCGGCAAAGGGACGGGATTTAGACAATTGATCACCTCCTGAAAAAAAGGGTGGGTTAGTGGGGCTTGAACGCGGCGCTCCTCCGCGGACACCGCCATGCTAAGTAGGAAATTCGACGTCCGCAAGACGTAAGTTTCCGACAGTCTTCGACGTTCAATTGGTTTTGTGATGCCGTCGCGTTGCCGCCATGACGTTGGCACGCCAACATTCCTGCGTCAGCTCTGCCGTACCTAGGCCCATCCACCCGACGTCCCGTCCCCGAGACTCCCCATGAGTGCCTTTCGTGTCCGACCGCGCGCGTCAGTAGCGCTCGCCGTCGCCTGCTTCAACATGTCACCGCTCATTGCACAGGCGCAGCGCGGAAGCGGGCGCGGCGGTACCGCGGCCGATGCGCCAGCGGAGACTGGTGTGACCTCCGCGCGCTTGCCGAAAGGCCCACGCGCGATGATGCTCGCCGACTGGTATCGGGTGAACAACGTCAGCGCACCGACGATGTCGCCCGACGGCAAGCGCATCGCGATGACGGTCACGACGCTCAAGGAATCCGAGAATCGTCGACACAGTGAAGTGTGGGTAGTGAACAGTGCGGGCGGCGAGCCGCAGCGTTGGACGTCGCCAAGCACCGAGAGTTCAAATCCGCGTTGGTCGCCCGATGGCAAGTATCTGTTTTTCGTCTCGCAGCGTACGGGCGGGAAGGGAAGCACGTGGGCCATTCGCCTCGACGAGCCGTCCGGCGAAGCGATTCAGGTCGAGGGCTATCCGAGCGGTTCGATGCCGTCGAGTCATGCGTTCGCGGTGTTCGCCGAACCCGCACGGATCGATTCGCTGCCGCGCGTCGGCGCTGACCCGTTTGCACGCATGCAGCCGATGGCGCGTCCCACGTTCGATGCGATAACGCGCCCGACTGATGCCGCACGCTTCGATGGACGGCAAGTGACCGACATGTCGTACAAGGTGAACGGCGCGGGATTCGTACCGGGGCGTCGGGTCGCTCGCACATGGCGCCCGCAGCAGGTCTGGCGGGAAGCGATGGGCGACACTGTGAAAAAGATGCTCACCAGCACGCTCTACTCGCACCGCTCGCCGGTCGTGTCGCCGGATGGCAAGCTCATCGCGTTTATCGCTGATGCGAAGTTGCGTCCAGACTCGGTCGTGGATCTCGAGCGTGATTCGTTGGCCAAGCTGCCGTACAACAAGGTGCGCGATGAAGCCGAGCGGAATGACGCGGACATTTACGTCATGGGTATCGAGGGTGGCGCGCCGCGCAAGGTGTCGGAGTGGATGGGAGCGGAAAGCGATGTGACGTGGTCGAACGATAGCAAGACCATCGCGTTCATCGGACGTCCGGCGCGCACGAAGTCGGCGCGCGTATATCTCGTCGATGCTGCCGGTGGCACACCGAAGAACATCATCGGCGATTGGCAGTACGAGCCGGCGAACATCGACTGGCTGTCTAACGGTGCCTTGATGTTTACGGCAGAAGTTGGTGGACGTACGGCGATTCTGCAGGCAGACCTGAACGGCAAGGCGACACCCAAGGAAATCGTCAATGGACGTCGTAACATTCGCGGCGTGTCATTCGATCCGTCGGCGAAGATGGTCGCGTTCGTCGCCACGTCGATGACCAAGCCGCCCGAGCTGTTCATCGCCAACGCCGACGGAACGGGCGAGCGTAAGCTGACGAGCTTCAACGACGATGTGAACAAGGATGTCGTCTGGAGCGACGCCGACCGCTTCACCTACAAGAGCGTCGGCAACATGGAAGTCGAAGGCTGGTTGATGAAGCCGTACGGCTACGAAGCGGGCAAAAAATATCCGATGGTGATCTACATCCACGGCGGCCCGCACTCCGCGTACGGCGAAGGATGGTTCGACGAATTCCAGAACCTCGCGGCGCAGGGGATGTTCGTGCTGTTCACGAACCCGCGCGGCTCAAGCGGCTACGGCGCGCCATTCACGTACAGCACGCGTGGCCGCTGGGGTATGGAAGACTACGAAGACCTGATGAAGGCGGTCGATATCGTTGCCAAGCGCCCTGATGTGGACAGCACCAAGATGGGCGCCACGGGTGGATCGTACGGCGGCTTCATGACGACATGGCTTGCGACCAAGACGACGCGCTTCAAGGCAATCGAGACCGATCGCACGATCACCGAGTGGACGTACTGGTACGGTGCAAGCGACGCGCAGGGGCTGACGGAATTCGAGTTTTACGGGAAGCCGTGGGACAATCAGAAGCTGTACGACACGCTCTCGCCGATTCGCTACGTCAACAAGGTGAAGACGCCGATGTTGATGGTGCAGAGCGAGGAAGACTTCCGCACGCCGATGGGCAACGCGGAGATGTGGTTCATGTCGCTCAAGAAGCAGGGCGTACCCGTGGAGATGGTGCGCTACCCGCGCTCCAATCACGATCTTTCACGTACCGGTGAGCCGTGGCTATTGGTGGATCGCTTGGGTCGATTGCGCCAGTGGTTTGGGTATTGGCTACAGGGCGAGAAGCCGAAGGATCCAGCGGCGACGCGCGCGGCGGCTGGCTCCGACCGGTAACCTGCTACCAGCATTCGCAACAGAAACTGCAGGACGCGAATTGACGCGAAAACGCGCGAATCTGATCCGATCAGATTCGCGCGTTTTCACGTCAATTCCCGGTTCGCTGTTTGTACTTCATGGCGTCAATCGCTCGACAGACTCCGCCCGCTTCGCCACCGCCGATTTCGAATACGGCATCGGCGCGTACACGCCCTGGGTCCACGGGCCGAACAGATCGCGGTAGTGCGCGCTGCGGGGATCGCCGCTTTGCCCCGGCGTGTTCGTGATGGTCGCCTGCTCCCAGTCGGCTACGTCGATCACCACTCGTAGACTGGGGCCGGCGGTCTGGTTGTCGGTATTACCCGTGGCGTTGAGCGTATTCGCATAGCCGCCGCGCGCGATCGGCCCGGGGGACAGCCACGTGCGCAGCGAGTCGTTCACCGCACCGTCGAGTGCGTGAGCGATGCGCACATGATGGAACTGTGCCTGGCCGTATTGCCAGCCGTTCATCGTGGGACCGAAGCGCTTCGTCAGTTCGGCCACGGCATCGCCGAACGAGCGACGCACGAGTGAGTCACGCGTGGCGATGGGTGTTGCGCCCAAAATCGAATCAGGTGTCGTCATCCAGTCGACGACGCGGGAGAGCGGCACGGTACGCATGATGGCGCGCGCCTTGGTCGGCAACGCGACCTCAGCAACCGCGCGCGTGAGCATGCGCTCCCACATCGCGTACACACCCGCGCCGATCGACGATGCCGACAGCACGCCGTTCCAGGCGAGTACCGAATCGCGAGCCGCCGTCTGCGGTCCGTTTGGCAGGGGGATGCCACGCAACACCTTCACCAACGCGCGTGCGGCAACCGGCGTCTCGTCGTGCTGCAGTCGCTGCATCATCGCCACGTCCGCGTTGTGCAGCGTGTCTAACGCTTCCGTCAATCGCAGCAATCGCCACGGCTCCGCCCACGTCTTGGCCACCGCGTCGTTGTGCGCATAGTTGGTCGGCACGTTGAGCGCGTTCGCCGTACCGAAATAGCCCTTCTTGGGCGACAGCTCATGCGGCAATTCGCTGATCGGCAGATAGCCGTTCCATTCGAATCGCCCGTCGCCAGGCACAGGCACCAGTCCATCCCAGTTTTTCCGCACCGGCGCAATTCCTGCCGCTTGCCAGCCGATTGCGCCTGACGTATCACCCCACACCCAGTTCAGCGTGGGCATGTGCGCGTAATTCAACGCCTGCCGGAATTCGGTCCAGTTCTTCGACTGATCGATGCGCAGGCTCGCGAGATACGGTGCGCCACCGGTCTGTGCCCACGCGGCCCGCAGCGCGACCGCCACGTGCTTCACGGTATCTTGAAAGAGCACCGGGCCATGCAACGTGAAGCGCAACGTGATCGGGACCGGCGCGGCGCCACGCACGCGAATCGTGTCCTGCTCCTCACGCATGCGCGAAGTGGCGCCGCGGTATTGATACGCCAGCGCGTCGGTCGGCTGGGTGTCATACGTGTAAAGGTCTTCGGTGTCGATACCGAAAATCGTCAGCCCCCACGCGCCGTGTTGATTGTGCCCGATGGCGACGCCGGGAATCGCCGGCTCACCGCCGCCAATCACATCCCAGCCGGGCGCGGTGAGATGTACGAAATAGCGTAACGACGGCGTTGTGATCGTGCGGTGCGGATCGTTGGCGACGATCGGTTTGCCCGACAGGGTTTTACTGCCAGCGACAACCCAATTGTTGCTCTGCCACGGATCAGCCGGAGCGCCGGTGGTCCCGCCGTCGGCGGTGCGTTGCTCGTTGCCTGCACCCGACCCATCATCGAAGATGCGGTCGCTGAACAACGCGAACTCCGTGCCCTCGGGCTGCGCGGCGGCACCGAGCTTTCGAACGGATGGCGACACATCGTCAGGGCGAAATGCCGGTGCGTTTTTGAATGCGTCGTATACGGCCAACAACGCATCATCGCCGCCAGCGTCGAGCACGCGTGTGATGCTGGAGTCGATCGATAATCGCGCAGGCCCCGGTTCGAAGCGACGTCGCCGAAGCACTGCGGCGTCACCGATCGCACGCACGGCGCGCGCCGTTGCGGCCTCCTCGCGCGCGTTCGACGCCAGCGCGTTGTGGCGCGAGACCACGATCGCCGACGTCCACTTACCGGGCGTGATACCAAGCCACTTGAGCTCCGGTGGCATCAAGGTCGTGTCGCGTTGGACCCGCGCGACATACGCGTTCACGCCGTCCACGAAGGCCCCGATGATGCTTGCGCCGCGAGGATGATAGTGCGCGAGTTCCGTCGCCATATCGCCGCGATAGCGAAGCAGTCGCGACGCGCGATCGCGCGCCACCCACCGCGGACCGAGCACTTCGGCCATCGTGCCGGTCGCCTGCCTGCGCCAGATCTCCAACTGAAACATCCGGTCGCGCGCCGCGCTGTACCCCTGCGCAAAAAAGAGATCGTGTTCATTCGCGGCCACGATGTGGACGATCCCCGCGGAGTCACGCGTCAGTTGCACGGGCGCTTGCAATCCGGGTACCCGAAGCCCGGCCGGGCTGGTGACCGCTCGCGTCTTGGACGCCGACTTCATTTTCGTCGCTTGCCCCGATGCATCGGACGCGACGCACAGGCCGACCAACGCAACGCTGGTCGTCAACAGGCACAATGCTGCACGATTCTGTAGGGGCAGCCGCATCACATCACTCCGTCGGAAAGTTGATCGTTTGATTGACTCAGCGCGTGCGCGGCCGGTCTCGTAGTGTGCGGTAGCATCGGTGGCGCGGCATGCTCGGTGAACGCGGTCGCAAACTCCTGCACGATCGTCGTTGCAGACACCACCGCATCGATCGACGCGACGCTGCGGCCGGCCTGCCAGTAGTCCTGGTTCGCACCATCGACGCTCGAACGCTTGAGCGATCGCAATGACCGCAGCGCGTAGAAGGTGCGCATCCAATGCTTGGTCTTGCGACCGCGTAACATCCAGCGCCCGAACGCTCCGACGCGTGTCCCCAGTCGTTCGACATACGGTGTGCGCAATACCGAAACAGCAACGCCGGTGAGTCGCTCCGTCAGCACGATGTCGCTCGCGCTGGCGCGCACGATGGCTTGCTTGTACGCGAGATCGGAGTTGCACTCGGTGGTCGCGATGAATCGTGTCCCGAGTTGGACGCCTGCGTACCCAATGTCAAGGAGTGGTTGTAGCTGCGCCGCGTGTCCGACACCACCCGCGGCGACGATCGGTAAGCCGAGGTCGGCGATTTCGTCAAAGAGTGCCCGTGCGCCGCGCGAGCCGGTATGGCCGCCCGCTTCGTTGTTGACGGCCACGAGCCCGTCCACACCGCCGTCGCGCCCCTTGAGCGCCCACTTTCGCTCGGTGACGTCGTGATACACGACGCCGCCGGCCGCATGCACGCGATCCACCACCCAGCGCGGATTCCCGAGCGACGTGAGAAAGAATCGCACGCCTTCCTCGAGGGCAATCTCTACCCAGCGCACGATGCGGTTGTGGTACGTTTTGCTCGATGCTTCGATGAGCGCGTTGAGTCCGAACGGGTGGCCGTGCGCAAGCCGCGCGATGAGTTGCAAGCCGGCGCGATACTCGTGCCCATGCACATAGGTAAGCGAGATCGGTTGCACGATGCCCAGGCCGCCTGCCGCACTGACCGCTCCGACTAACTCCGGATTGCTGCATGGATACATCGGTCCACAAATGATCGGGACGGCGATGTGCGCGTGCCGCATCAGCGCCGTGGACCGCAGTGCCGGTGGCATCGGCGTCTCATGCTGACGCGTCGCGTCAACCGTCTGGTGCAGCGTCACGCGCGACTCACGGCGCCCGCGTAGGCGCCCGCCTTCCCGTCCGGTCGCGCCTCCGCCGATCGCGCGTCGGTAGCCGCGACGGCCGGGGAGAGTCGCCAGTGCACGGTGCATGTCGCTACGACGTCGCCACTCGGGTCAACGATCGTTGCCAGGACGTCATGCGTCATCGGCGTATCGACGACGGTCGGCGCTTCCGCGTGCGTCGTGCAGACCAACGTGCCACGCGCCTTTTTCACGTAGTCGATGTTGAGACCCGTCACGATGCCTCGAACCCCGTCCGGCAGCGCCGTCATCAGCGCCACGCCACTCGTCATTTCGGCCAGGTTCACCAACGCGACCGCATGAATCGACGCGAGATGATTGCGTACCGCGTGGCGGTCGCGTAGTTCGACACGCGCGAAGCCAGGGCTGATGTCGGTATAGACGCCACCGACGCTCCCGGTATAGGGTGCTGTGCGGCCAACCACCCAGCTGAAGAGCTGTTTGCCAAACGGCAACGGCGAGAGACGCTGCCACTGCGCGAGCAGGGCTCGACCGGGAGACGGATTCGTGCGGGCCATGGCAACGGGGGAGGGGAGGGAACGCACGGCATGCCGCGCCACTTACTGTACCAGCAGCGCTCGTCGGTTGCCAACCGGCTGTCCACCAGGGAAACTCTCCGTATGACCGTGCTCATCACCGGTGCGACCGGCTACATCGGCGGGCGGCTCACCTCGCGACTCGTCGAGCGCGGTATCCCGGTGCGTTTGCTCGTGCGCGATGCCCGACGCATTCGCGGCCGCTGGTGGGAGCATGAAGTCGAGGTCGTGACTGGTGATCTCTTTGACGCGGCGTCACTCGAACGCGCGCTTGATGGCATCGACCAGGCGTATTACCTCGTGCACTCGATGAGTGATGCTGAGGACTTCGCGGAACGCGATCGCATCGCCGCGCGCAACTTCGTGCATGCCGGACGCCATCTTCGGCATTGCATCTACCTGGGCGGTTTGGTGCCCGAAGCCGCAGATGTCTCACGGCACCTGCAAAGCCGCGGCGAAACGGGAGCGATTCTGCGCGGCGGGTTGCCCACGACGGAGTTTCGCGCGGGGCCTATCGTCGGCTCCGGGTCGGCGTCATTCGAAATGGTGCGCTATCTGACCGAACGATTGCCGTTCATGATTGCTCCTAAATGGATCGTCAATCCGGTCCAGCCCATCGCCGTGCGCGATGTGCTGACGTATCTGATGGCGGCGCGGGAGGAATCGCCGAGTGGCATCGTGGAGATCGGCGGGGCAGATCAGCTGTCGTTTCGTGATATGTTGCACGGGTACGCCGCGGTGCGCGGGCTCCGGCGCACGATCATCCCCGTGCCGATCCTCGCGCCCGCCCTGGCGGCCCTGTGGATCGATCGCCTGACGCCGATTCCGCGGCGGTTGGCCGAGCCGCTGGTCGAGGGGATCGCGCATCCGGTGTTGGCCAATACCGCCAAAGCACAGGCGATCTTTCCGGAGATCCGCCCGATGCCGTACAAGGAGGCGGTCGAGCGGGCGCTGGCGCGAATGTCCGAGCACGCGGTGGAGTCGCGCTGGAGCGACGCGCTGGGTGACGAGAAGACGTACGAGCTGCGAGACCGCGAGGGGGTACTGGAGGAAACGCGCTCGATCTACGTCGAGGCGCAACCGGATCAGGTCTTTCGCGCATTTTGTCGCCTGGGCGGCGATCAGGGATGGCTCGTGTACAACGTGCTGTGGCGCATGCGCGGCTTTCTCGATCGACTGGTCGGCGGCCCGGGGCTGCGACGGGGGCGGCGCGACCCCGCATGGTTGTATCTTGGAGAGGCGGTCGATTTCTGGCGCGTCGAGATGGTCGAGCGACCGCGCATCCTGCGTCTTCGGGCGGAGATGCGGGTTCCCGGCCATGCGTGGTTGCAATTCACGGCTGTGGCCGAGGGTTCGGGCACACGACTTATCCAGACCGCGCTCTTCGCGCCGCGCGGTTTGTCAGGACTCGCCTACTGGTATTCGATGTACCCTTTTCATCTGTTCATTTTCGGTGACATGGCCAAAGCAGTCGCGCGTTTGGCGCTTGCCGAACCAGTGACCGCGATCGAGCCGCGTCTGGGAGCAACGGCGTGAGCGGCACGATCGATCTGCTGCGTTCGGCCGGTCTCGCCCTGCTTGGCTTGCAGGTCGCGGCACTCTTGCTCGTGCTCAGTCGCCTGATGCCGGGACGGACGCGGCGTCCGCCCGTTGAGCCGCTGCGCACGCCCCGACGCGACACGACCGTCACTGTGGTTGTAGCCACACTCAACGAGGCAAAGCGCATCGGCCCGTGTTTGGATGGGCTGATGGCGCAGATCGAGCCGATGCTCGAGGTGCTCGTTGTCGATAGTCGCTCCACCGATGGCACGCGCGAGTTGGTGCAGGCGGCGTCAGCGCGCGATCCGCGCATTCAACTCATCACCGACGATCCACTGCCCGAAGGCTGGGTCGGCAAGGTCTGGGCCTTGGAGACTGGGCTGCGTCACGCGCGCGGCGAATGGGTCTTGGGCATCGATGCCGATACCATGCCTGCACCGGGTCTCGTGGGCGCGATCGTGACGGCCATGGAAGCCGACGCATTCGACGTTGCGTCGTTTTCGCCGCGCTTCACGAGCCAAAGCGCCGGTGAGCGGTTCGTGCAGCCGGCGATGCTGGTGACGTTGGTGTATCGCTGCGGCGCGGCTGGAGCAACGCAGCCGCCGCCGGACCGTGTGTTGGCCAACGGGCAGTGCTTCATGGCGCGGAGGTCGCTGCTCGAGCAGCACGGCGGCTATGCACCCGCTCGCGCGTCATTCAGCGATGACGTGACGTTAGCGCGGCATTTGGCGGCGCGTGGCGCGCGCGTGGGTTTCCTCGACGGGTCGAAGATTATCGCCGTTCGGTCGTACGCCTCGTTGAACGAAATGTGGCGCGAATGGGGACGCAGTTTCGATCTGAAGGACGCGACGCCGATGTGGCGACGCTGGGTGGACGTGGTGATGGTGTGGTGCATCCAGGCGCTGCCAGTCCCCATGCTCGTGGTGTGCGGCATTGCGACGCTCCTGATGGGTGCGGGCATGGCCGACAATCCGCGCGCCCCGCTGGTGCAGGCGCTCGCACTGGTGAACGGCTCGGCGCTGCTCGTGCGCCTGATGTTGCTGGTGGCACTGCGTGGAAGCTATGCCACACGTGGCGCGCCCTTCTGGTGCTCGTGGCTGGCCGATATTCCGGCGGCCTGGCGATTGACGCAGAGTACCGCGCGCGTGCCGAAGAGCTGGCGTGGACGTAGTTACGCGGGGCTGTCGGTCAGCGACTCGTAAGGTCGAGCACCGTCAGCATCGCGCGGGCAAACGCCGGTAAGTCTTTCGGCACGCGTGCGCTGACGAGGTTCCCGTCGATCACGGACGGTTCATTCACCCACGTCGCTCCGGCATTCACCACATCGTCGCGAATGCCCACCGTCGAGGTGAGCGTGCGCCCGCGCAGAATGCCTGCCGAAATCAGAATCCACGGTCCGTGACAGATCGTTGCCACCAGTCCGCCGGCGTTGTTCACCGCGCGAACGAGCGAGAGCACGGCCTGATCACGTCGTAACTTGTCGGGCGCCCAACCACCGGGGGCGAGCACGCCAACAAGGCTCGCCGGATCGACATCGCCGACTGCCAGATCCATCGCCGCCGGATAGCCCCACTTGCCGTCGTATTTGGCGTCGCCCATCCCAACGAGCGGCGTGTCGAAGCCCGCTTCTTCGAGGCGGAGTTTGGGATACCAGACTTCGAGATCTTCGTATTCGGGGCCGACCAAAATGGCGATTGTTCCGCGGGACATAGCGTGGCAGGCTGGGGGAAAGCGTGACGGGCCCGGGCGAGGCCGAACGCCAGCGCAGGCATGGGTACTCCCGCGCATTGCGACAATGTACGTTGAAAAGGTTGCGCCTCGTGCCGATGTCCCGCCATCGCCACGCACGCGCAACCACTCCTAATCCCCGGTGCTCAAGGAGCGACATGAAACTCATCGTAGCGATTCTTCGGCCGGAAAAGTTGGCCGATGTCAAGCGGGCTCTGTTCCAGGTGGGCGTCACGGGGATGACGCTGTCGCGCGCCAGCGGTCATGGCGGCGAGCGCGATATCGTGCAGCGCTACCGCAGTGACACCGTGGTGATGGAATTCCACGAGAAGGTGCGCATCGAAATGGCCTGCTCTGAGGAGTACGTCGAGCGCACCATTCAGGCGATCTGCAATGCGGCGCGCACCGGCGACGTCGGCGACGGCAAAATTTTCGTCCTCCCGCTCGACCACACCGTGCGCATTCGCACCGGCGAGCGCGACAACGACGCGCTGACGGCGGTCAATGCCGACGACATCATGCGGAAGACCCAACTCGAGATACCGATCCCCACGCTGGAGGACCGCTGATGTCCGTCGCTACGATGCTGTCGCCGTTGCTCCTCGCTGCCGATCCGGTGCCCATTTCTGCCGGCGATACGGCGTGGGTGCTGATCAGCACCGCGTTGGTGCTGCTGATGGTGCCGGGCTTGGCGTTCTTTTACGGCGGCTTAGTCCGGAGCAAGAGCGCGCTGAACACGATGCTGATGAGCCTTGGCGCGCTCGCTGCGGTCTCGGTGCAGTGGGTGCTCTTCGGCTATAGTCTCGCGTTCAGCACCGGCTCGAGCTGGCTGGGTGGGTTGTCGTACGTCGGCTTTCACGGCGTGACGGCGGCGGCAAATCCGACCTACGCCGCTGCGCTGCCGCACGTGCTCTTCGCGGCGTTTCAGGCCATGTTCGCCGGCATCACCGTCGCGCTCTATTCCGGCGCCGTCATCGACCGGATGCGGTTCGTTGCGTACATCGCCTTTGGCCTGCTCTGGACAACGTTCATCTACGATCCGCTGGCGCACTGGGTCTGGGGGGACGGCGGATGGCTGCACACACTCGGCGCACTCGATTTCGCTGGCGGCACCGTCGTCCACATCAGCGCTGGCATCACCGCGCTCGTGCTTGCCATCATTCTCGGGCCGCGTCGCGAGTTCAAGCGTGTCCCCAACGTACCGCACAACGTACCGTTCGCGCTCCTCGGTGCGGGGCTCCTGTGGTTCGGTTGGTTCGGCTTCAACGCGGGTTCGGCGCTTGCCGCCGATGGCATTGCAGCGAATGCCTTCGTGACGACGCACGTGGCAGCGGCGACGGCCCTCGTGACTTGGCTGGCGATCGAGTTGATGAAGAATGGTCGTGCGACGGCAGTTGGTGCGGCCACGGGCGCAGTGGTCGGGCTGGTCGCCATAACGCCGGCCGCGGGCTTCGTGACGCCGCTCTCGGCGATCGCCATTGGCGCGCTTGCGGCTCCTTGCTCGTTCTTCGCGCTGAACTACCGCGCGACCACCAAAGTCGACGATACGCTCGACGTGTTTGCGTGTCATGGCGTGGCGGGAATCATGGGCGCGCTCCTGACCGGGGTCTTCGCCACGAAAACGGTGAACCCGAACGGCGCGGACGGCTTACTAGCCGGAAATGCGGCGTTAGTCGGTATCCAGGCCGTCGCCGTGTTGGCGACGATTGCGTTCGCAGGCCTGGGCAGCACTGTGATTGCACTCGGCCTGCGCGCCGTCATGCCGCTGCGGATCAATGTGGACGCGGAACTCGCCGGACCGGATCTCAGCGAACATGGCGAAGAGGCCTACCACAGCAGCGATCTGAGCGACCTCACCGGACGCTCCGCCTCACTCGGCGATGCCGTCGTTATTCCGGCGAGCGAGATGTTCGGCAGTGTGGCCCACATGCCCGGATAAGCGGGAACGCAACCGGGGCGTACCTCGAGGCAGAACCGATGCGCCTTTCGCGTTTGGTTCGCGCCCCGGTTGGTTTAAGTTTCACGCGTGCAGTGCCGATCATCGATAGCATCGTCGCGACGATTCTGCGGCGTCTCTCGGAGGTCTGGCCACGCACGAGGCGAGTGGGATGGAGTTCGATCAGATCGGGTTGTTGAGTGCCCTGGACGCCGCGGACGACGCGACGCTGGACGTGATGACGTTCGGCGTGATCGGCATCGATTCCGAGGGACAGGTCCAGCGTTACAACAGCTGGGAGTCGAAGGCGGCGGGGCTCTCGCCGGTCAAGGTGCTTGGTCATCACCTGTTCACTGTGGTGGCCCCGTGCATGAACAACTTCATGGTGGCGCAGCGATTCGAAGACGCCCTCAATGATGGCAGCGCCCTCGACGCGACGATCGACTACGTGCTGACGCTCCGCATGCGTCCGATCAAGGTGAAGCTGCGTCTATTAGCTGACGCTAGCGTTGCGCGACGCTACGTGCTCGTGCAGCGGCCCACGTAAGTGGACGAGTACTCCGTCTCGCTCGAAGCTGAGTATGAGGCGCTGACCCAGTTCCTCTATCTCGCACCAGTAGGGCTGACGCAGCTCGCGATGGATGGAACGATTGCGATGATCAACCCGATTTCCGCGCAGCTGTTGATGCCGTTGTCGCGGGATGGATCGCTCGACAACTTTTTCACGACATTGCAGAATGTGGCGCCGGAGCTTCGGCACTTGACCGAAAGCTTTGAAAAGCCACACGGCAAGGTGTGCGATTCGCTGCTGGTGCAATTGTCGGCTGGCGTGCGCGGCGTGGCGGATCCGCGAATCCTGTCGTTGACCCTGCTCAAGCTCGACGAGACGCGCTTGATGGCGGTGCTGAGCGACGTCTCGCAGCAGATGAAGCGCGATCGGCTGCTCCGACAGAACGAAGCGTGGTTCAATGCCATCCTCACGGGCATTACCGACTACGCCATGGTGAGTTTGGACGGCCACGGATGCATCCTCGAGTGGAACGCGAGCATCGGGAGGGTGACCGGTTTCTCGAAAGAGGCGGCGCTTGGTCAGCCGTACTCGATTTTTTATCCAACGGATGCCACCACGCGCGACCGGGTGCTCGATCGCTTGCACGAGGCCGGCGCAAGCGGATGGAGCATGGACGACGGTTGGCGCATTCGAGCGGACGGAACGCGTTTCTGGGGCAGCGCCGTGATCGTACCGCTCATTGAACCGAAGGGGCCGGACGACAACGTCGTCGACGCCGCCGTGTACGCACAGGATGCGCGGTATTGCCTCGTGTTGCGCGACATCACCGAGCAGCGCGCCGCAAGCGAGACGCATCGGCTGCACACATCGTGCGATCATCTGACGGGTGTCGCGAATCGACGCACGTTTTATGAAGCGGCGGAGCTCGAAATCGAACGCTATCGACGGTCACCGAGACCACTGTCACTAATCCTGTTCGACGCCGACAATTTCAAGAGTGTGAACGATGTCTTCGGGCATGCGGGCGGCGACGCGGTGCTCCGGGAATTCGGCGCGTTGCTCACCGCCAGCTTCCGGCAGGTGGACGTCGCCGCGCGCTTGGGCGGAGAGGAATTCGCCGTGCTGTTGCCATCAACGGACCTGCCCAGCGCGATGGCCGTCGCTGAACGCTTCCGCCTCGCCGTTGCAGCGTCCGAAGTCAACGTGAACACCAATCGCATCCGCTATACAGTCAGTGGAGGCGTGGCCACGATGGACGAGCACGTGACTGGTCTTGACGAGTTGATGAAGCGTGCCGACGCCGCCCTGTACGCCGCGAAGGCGGCGGGTCGCAATCGTATCGAAGGCTGGTCGACGCACGATGCGTCGCGGCCCGTCTCCAGCGTCGGTTAGTCGACGATGTCGCATGGTGTTGTGGATGCGTATGAGGCGCTGGTGCAGTTCCTCTACTGTGCGCCAATCGGTTTGGTCGAGTCGACGCTGGACGGCGACATCGAGATGCTCAATCCGATGTCAGCACGCCTG
>JBBQDB010000040.1:0-29550 GCA_038319245.1 Gemmatimonadales bacterium | reverse complement strand
CGGCACAACGCCACGCGGCGGCGCTCACCGCCGCTCAACGTCGTCACATCAGCGTCGCCCGGCGGCAGACGCAGCGCATCCATCGCAATCTCGATCTTGTTATCAAGATTCCACAGATCCAGCGAATCGATCCGCTCCTGTACGACACTCTGTCGCGCCAGCAACTTGTCCATCGCAACATCGTCCATCGGCTCGGCGAACTTCATGCTGATGTCGTTGAACTCGTTCAGCAGATCGCGCTGCGCCTTGATCGCAATTTCGACATTGCCGCGCACATCGAGTGTCTCATCCAGCTTGGGTTCCTGCGGCAGATACCCGATCTTCGTGCCCTGCGCGGCCCACGCCTCACCCTGAAAATCCTGGTCAACGCCGGCCATGATGCGCAGCAGCGACGACTTACCCGCGCCATTGGCGCCCAGTACGCCGATCTTGGCGCCGGGATAAAACGAGAGCCAGATATCGTCGAGAATGATGCGCGAAGGCGGAACAACCTTGCGCAACTTCTTCATCACATAGATGAATTGCGGAGCCATACGGGAGCAGGGGCAGGAGAAGCCGAGCGGGAAACGATGGGTACAATGTAGTTGGCCGATCCGTGGAGGACCGTAACTGCGAACTGCGAGCCGCGGCCCACAGTTCGCCACGCGCTTATCTTTCCGCACTGATGCAAGTCTCCGATATCGCCTCCCAGCTCTCCGGCAACCCGGCCGCCGCGCTCCCGCTGCTCTTCGGGGCCGGCGTCCTGACGTCGCTGACGCCCTGCGTCTACCCGATGATTCCGATCACCGCGGCCATCGTGGGCGGACAATCGGCAGCCGAACTCGCCGGGACGGCGATCGCGTCGCGCTGGCGACCGCTGCTGCTCTCGCTCACCTACGTGCTCGGCCTCGCGTCGGTCTACGCCGGGCTCGGGCTGCTGGCGGGGCTGACGGGTACCATGTTCGGCTCGGTGAGCGCCAATCCGTGGGCATTCTTCGTCATGGCCAACCTGCTGCTGGTCGCGGCGCTGGCCATGCTCGACGTCATCCCGGTGCGTGTACCGGCCGTGATTCTGCAACGCGCGGCCAATGCGGGAACCGGCGGACGTGTCGCGGGTGCTTTCATCATGGGCGCGGCGTCGGGGTTAGTGGCCGCGCCCTGCTCCGCACCGGTCATGGCCGCCGTCCTCACCTGGGTCAGCACGACCGGCAGCGCGCTCCTCGGCTTCGTCTATCTGTTCACGTTCTCGTTGGGCATGTGCACGCTGCTGGTGATCGTCGGCCTGTCGGCTGGTTCGATCGCTCGCCTGCCGCGCGCCGGCACATGGATGGTGTGGGTCAAGCGCGGGTTCGCCTGCGTCATGCTCGGCATGTCCGAGTACTATCTCGTCAAAATGGGTCAGGTCTTCTTCTGATCCGGCCTCCGCTTCCGGAACCGATCATGCGCTTCGCCCTACCCGTCATTCGCACCGCCAAGTATTCCGTTCGCCTCTGGCTGGCACTCTTTGCCGTCTTCACGGCAACACTCGCGCGTCCGATTACGCCGCACGGCATCGTCGCCGCGCAGGATTCTGGAATCGCGATCGGCACCAAAGGACCCGGCGGCCCACTGGAAACGCTCGACGGTAAGCCAGTCGACCTTTCGAGCTACCTCGGCAAGGGGCCGGTGGTGCTCGAGTTCTGGGCGACGTGGTGCGGCAACTGCAAAGCGCTCGAACCCAGCATGCGCGCGGCGATGACGAAGCATGGCGCAAACACGCAGTTCATCACCGTCGCGGTCTCCATCAATCAGTCGCTCGATCGCGTGAAGGCCTGGCAGGCAGTGAACAAACTCCCGGGCGTTCTGCTCTACGATCGCAAAGGCAAAGTCTCGGCCGACTACGATGCGCCGGCCACGAGCTATGTCGTCGTGCTCGACAAAACGGGTAAGGTGGTCTACACCGGCGTTGGCGGTGAGCAGAACGTCGACGCGGCGATCAAGAAAGCACTCTAGCGTTAGCGCCGCTTCTTCGCGTTTCGCTTGGACGCGGGCGGCGCTGGTTGTGCCGCAGCGTCGCTCAGCAACACATGATCGTCCTTATCAAAGCCGACGGACAGCGTTGCCGCGTTGGCGAGTGCGGCCACCGCGTCGCCAGACGATTGCAGACCAACACGTAACGTCACGCGACGCTCGCCGAGTGCGACGTCGGCCAGTGCGGCCTTGAGATCAAACCACCGAATCAGGTCGGGAAGTACGACCTTCACGGGTTCATCGGTGAAGACAAGCGTATCCTGAACCCACGAAAGTGCTCGTACGCGCACCGCGTCCTCGAGCGGCGTGACCGTTCCGTCGTGCGTCATACGCACCGCCTGGCCCACGTCGACGGTTGTGGCTGTCCGCTGACCGGTTGCATGCACGCTCACCGTTCCTTCGTCGACGGCGACAATCACCGCACTGTCGTCGTCGAAGGCGCGCACGCTGAATTGCGTGCCAGTCGCCGTGATGATGGCGTTCCCGGCGCGTACCACAAACTCGGTCGCTTTGCCTGGCGCGACGGTAAACCTCGCCGTGCCATTCAACTCCAGCGTGCGAACCGCACCGCCGAAATCTGCGGGCAATTTGATGTGTGACTCGGAGCCAAGACGCGCCGTCGAACCGTCGCCGAGCGTGACGTTACCGCGTTGACCGCGCGTGGAGTTGATGTTGCGCGCGTTGTCGGCACGCAGTGCTTGCGTTGCGGCCGCTTCAGCGCCGTTCGCACCTACCCAGCGCATCGCGACGACAATGCCCACGCCCAGCACCGCGATCAGTATGGTCGGCATTAACCATCCACGACTGCGTGCCACCTCCTGCACATGCTCGGCGGCATGCTGCTTTCGCGCCGCCAAGGCATCGCGCTGCGCCTGCTCGTGATCGATCGGTGCGGCACGCAATTCGGTCAGGAGCGCATCGACCGCCGCGTCGGCGCTGAGCGGAACGACGTGTGACGTTGTGGTCGATGCGTTGCTGCCGTGATGCAGCGCTGCGTGCTTGCGCCGATAAACGTCGGCTTCGTTTCGGATTGCCGTCTCAAGCGCGGCGGTGAGCTCGGCGCTCGTGTCGTACTGATCGCGATGCTGCCACACAACGAGCATCGCTTGTTGAGCTACACGTCCACAGTAGTGCGACAACACAGGACCCAGTGCATCGCGCGCGTGCTGTAGCAGCGCGTCGTACTGCGTGCGGTACATGCCAATGAGCGCGTGCTCATCGCCATGCGTGAATGCCATGAACTGCGTGAGATCGGGCGGCTGCACGAGATCGGCCATTGGTCCTCCCATCAGCGAGACTGAGGACACATAGGCGGCGCAAAGCGCGTCGTCGATGCGTAAATACGGCAGGGAACACGAGCGAGATCAGAGCAACGGACGCACGCGTCGGTGCATTGCGCGGTGTTCTCCACTCGCTCTCAACAGTGCAGCTCGCGATCCCAGCCTGCTAATGGGGCTGCTACAGGTATTGTTGTCGGGGATTCCCTGCCGATGCGAGGTCGAGCGCGAGAAACGAGCTCATCCTGCGCCGCTTGCGCACGCTATCGCGATCCTCTCTGCGTACTGTGATGCACCACGCGATGGACACGATCATCCCAGCGCCAGTGATCGGCCGTCGTCAGGTGTACGCCGCCGATCCAGCGATCGATGCCGTTGTGTTCAATGGCATCGGCGCGTGCGCGCACTACCTCGTGCCCAAATGGCGTGAGGATGACGGTGCGCTCCCAGAAGTGTTTGGTATCACGCACCGTGGAAATGACGCGCGTGCCGTTCGGGTGCGTCACGAGTGGTTCGGCGCACTCGCTGAGTCGTTGCACGTACCACGCGAAGATCGAATCGCCGAGCCAGTGCCACGACTCGCTGGCGTGATGCGCGGCGTGATAGAGCTTGGAGAGCACGATCTCACCTGGCGCGAGCGCTTCACACAATTGCCGTTCGCTGCGACTCAAGCCGTGCTCGCGATCCGGATATTCCTGCAGTTGACGTCGGAGCGCGGCGGCGAGATACGGGAGTCGTACGCTCTCGTCGGCATCGTAGGTGCGTGCCCGCACTTCGCTGTCGAGTCGTGCGGCGACATCGGGTAAGGCGACTGGCGTGCTGGCAGTGAATGCGCACCACGCCTCGGTACCCAGCGCAAACTCCGAATCGCCGATAGAACGACGCGTCTCGAAGAGCGGGCGGAATTTTTCGGGTTGCATCGGGCCCAAGTAGCAATCGGCCGGCACAATGCTGACGCGCGGCCGATCGGCGGGCGGTCGAGTGCCAATCGCCGCGAGCACCTGGACGAGCTGCAACTGATCATAGAGATCGGGTTCGAACCAGAGCACGACCTCGTCGTCGGCGCTGATACCGGCCAGCCGCGCATCACGCTCTTCAAAGTCCACCACCACATCGGTGACCGAACCCGTCCACCAACCGGCCGCAAGAAACTCCGCCCGCGCGAGCCGAAATCCTGCCGCGGTGGTGTCCGACCGGACAGGGCCATCGTGCAGCATATCGCGCCAGGAGAGGACGTCGCCGTGTAAGCCCGAGCGGGCCAGGCCAGCAGCGGCGTGATCGCCGTTCGTGACGTGCAAAATCAGCATGCGAGTACGGCGGAGGTGAGCGTGCCCCGCTGACGCTAAGGCGCGAGAGGGATATGTTGCGGAGTCGCTGGCGCACGCGCCAGTCAGGACGCGCTCCACTCTTTCACGTGTCGACGCGAATGCTACAGTCCCGCGCCAGTGTCCCAACGACCAGCAGTGTGACAGTCGTCGAATCGTCGGGAGATCCGGAAACGCTCGACGAGCTCGAAGCGGAGCCGTTGGTTGACACCAAGCTCTCGCTCTGGGCCGTGGTCTTCGCTGGCGGCATCGGCACGCGTTTCTGGCCACTCAGCACGCCGCAGCGGCCGAAACAAGTCCTGGCACTGGTCAACGAGCGCCCACTGCTCGCCGATACCATTGCACGACTTTCGCCGCTGGTGCCAGCGGAACGTGTGCTGGTCGTCACCAGTGCCGACATTGCCGATGCGTTGCGTCAGGTCATTCCGGAGCTGCCGGCGGCCAACATGCTGATCGAGCCGCGTCCATTAGGCACAGCCGCCGCGCTGGCCTGGGGAGCGCAGGAAGTTGCGCGTCGTGCGGGCCCGGATACGGTATTCTGCGCGCTGCACGCCGATCTCGCGGCGGCGTCGCCGGACGGATTTCGCGAAACGGTGCGGAGCGCCGCATCGATTGCCGCCTCGTCGGACGTGCTGGTGACGATCGGGGCCAAGCCCACGCGCAGCGAGACGGGGTTTGGGTACCTGCAGCCCGGCACGCCGCTCGATCCGTTCGTGTCACGCACGGAGGGCGGCGCCTGTCGCGTCGAGCATTTTGTCGAGAAGCCGACGGCCGCGCTGGCGGATATGCTGATCGATCAGGGCGCCCTGTGGAATACGGGCATCTTCGTCTGGCGTGCGAAAGTGGTACTGCACGAGCTCGAGACACACGTCGCCGAAATCCGGCAGGGACTACCGTTGCTCGCCGCGGGCGATGCCGAAACGTTCGCGTCCATCGTGACCTCGGTGTCGATCGATCGCGGCTTGCTCGAGCGGAGCGACAACGTCGTCGTGATGCAGGCCGATTTCGGATGGGATGACGTGGGCACGTGGGCATCGCTGCGGCGCGTGCGCGAGCTCGATGACACCGGGAACGGGTTGATGGGCGATGTGCACTGCATCGATGCGTCAGGCAACGTCGTGCACGCCGATGAAACGTGCGTGGTAGCGTACGGGATTTCGGGGATGCTGGTGGTGTCGATTCGAGGCCTGACGTTCGTGACGACGCTCGAGCGCGCGAGCGAGCTCGGGCCGCTGCTCAATGCGTTGCCGGGATCGCGACGGTTCAATCCGGGTGGTCTGTAACGCCGGATGAATCGCGGTGTGAGCCGCGCGCGCTACGCCCCCGTAAACACGGGCGCACGCTTCTCGCCGAAGGCCTGCATTGCCTCGCGTACGTCCCCGGAGTCGAAGCAGGTCTTGATGTGCGTCAATTCCTCGCGTAGCTGCACATCGAGCGTGGCGCCGGGACTCGCCATCAGCAATCGCTTGCTCAACGCGAATGCGATCGGTGGTCCAGCGGCGAGCGTGGCCGCGTATTGCGCCACGCTGGCCGCAAAGACGTTGTCCGCAAACACGGCCGTCGCGAGTCCGATGCGCTCCGCTTCATCGCTCAGCACATCGCGACCGCTCAACACAATGTCCATGGCGCGACCGTGTCCGACGAGGCGAGGCAAGTACCACGTGACGCCGGCGTCCGGCGACAACCCACGCCGCACGTACCCTGCTGTGCACTTGGCAGTCGCACTCACGAGGCGCAGATCACAGGCCAACGCGAGACCAAAGCCCGCACCCGCTGACGCGCCATTCACCGCGGCAATGACGGGTTTCTCGCAGCCGGCAATCGCGCGCACCCAATGGCCAACCCAGTAGTACGGCTCCAGACGATCGGCGCGTGATTGCATGGCCGCGTCTCCGCGATCAGCGAGATCAAGTCCCGCGCAGAATCCCCGTCCGGCTCCGGTAATCACCACCACGCGCACGGCGTCGTCGCGCGCGGCCGCATCGATTGCCGTTGGCAGCTCGTTCGCCAGCACAGGATTGACGGCATTCAACCGCTCGGGCCGATTCAACGTGATCGTGCGCACGCCCTGTGTACTGGTTTCGATCAGCAGATGCACGAAGGCGGGTGTCGCGGCCGATGTGGGAACGGTGGTCATGAGCAAGTCTCTGCGAGGAAGATGTGCGACGCGGCGCGCGGTACGACCAATCAAAATGCATCGCGACCGTACATCGTGTGTGCCACGCGTTTTCCGCGTACGTCATGCTTTGCGATCGACGGCGGATCTGTCAACATGGCTGGCGCGCCGGCAGACTGGTGTGCAATCACGAATGGCGACCACTACCGCGCGGAGGGGTGCGCCCACTAGATCACACGCAGTGCTCGCTGCGCCGCGTCTCCCACGGCGTCCAACACCGCGCTGTCGACATCGTTCGACGGCATTCCAGCATTCGTGCCACATGCCTGCCACTCGTACTGCCGCGAACGCGAAGATCATGGACGACGCGTCCGCGCTCGATGTCCAGAGTCCGACGTCGTGCGCGGATGCACTCGGTCGCACTGCCGCCGAGACGTGCCGTCAACACGAACGGTTGGCGCACTTGATGTCGCTTCACGTTGCGCAATCCGAACTGGAAGCCGCGCATGCGTTGGTCGATAACTGCGACCTCGCGCTCGCCGAATGCGTGCGGGACTTCGAAAAGATTTGCGCGAAAGTGCCGGCATCGGACAACGCGGATCTACGACAGAAAGCGAACGCGATGTGGCTGTCCGCGCGCGAGTACCTGCGTCGACACTCGATCGCCGAAAAAGCCTCGCGTCAACTCACGCAACACAGCTCGGAAAAGCTCAACGACCTGCACTTCGAGTATGAACTGATGGCTTCAGCGATTCTGCAGCTCAAGCAGAATACGGCCGCTTTTGCGAAGGGTCGACCAGAAGCGATGTAACGCCAGTGCCAAGCTCCATCTCGAGGAGCTTGCGCGACGGCTGCGGATCGCGGGTCAGATACACCTGAAGCTTCTCGACAATGCATGGCGCGTCGACACGCAACGCAAGCATTTCGCGCTCATTGCTTGCCGTGAGCGTCGGATAAAAACTCAGTGTGCAGTGTGGCGAGAACATGAAGCGCGCCGGGCGAAACGGCAGTCCGCTTTTTGCGATGCGCTCATGCAACGTGCGAAGCGGGCCATGCACGTCGAGTGGCAACGAAATGATCTCTGTCTGCATGAAGCGATGCGGCGCGCCGAACTTGAGCGACATCGGCGCGGTATTTGCCAGGATCGGCTCCAGGGCGGCACGAATACGTTCGGTCGGCGTATCGGTGGGGATCGACCCGACGCCCGACGACCCCACCAGCGTGATGTGCGGTGGTGTGAGACGCGCCAACTTGGGATCGTAGCGCTGCTGAATCGCGCGTACGATCTCCCCGGCCTCGCCAGGAAGCTCAGCCAGAACGAAGATGCCAAAGGACGGGGCCATGTCTGCAATGTACCAACGCGTCGATCCACTGCACCCTGATCCTGACATCATTGCGCACGCCGCTCGCGTGTTGCGGCAGGGTGGACTGGTCGCCTTTCCGACAGAAACCGTATATGGATTGGGCGCGAACGCTCTCGACCCCGACGCGGTCGCGCGCATTTACGCCGCCAAGGGACGTCCCGCGTGGAATCCGGTCATTGCCCATGTCGCCAGCGTCGAGGCGGCACGTGCGCTCACCAGCGCCTGGTCCGCGCGGGCGCAACAATTGGCCGACGCCTTTTGGCCCGGACCGCTGACGCTCGTACTGCCGCGCTCCGCGATCGTCCCGGATATCGCCACGGCTGGCCTGAACGCGGTCGCCATTCGCATCCCAGCGCACCCGGTCGCGCTCGCCTTACTTCGCGAGACGGAGCTTCCGGTGGCGGCGCCCAGTGCGAATCGCTTTACCCAGATCTCGCCAACCACGGCGCACCATGTGATGGCATCGCTTGGCGACCGCATCGACCTCGTGCTCGATGGTGGTCCGTGCGCCGTCGGCATCGAAAGCTCGGTGTGCGATCTGACGGGCGACATTCCCATGCTGCTGCGCCCGGGCATGATCACTCGTGCTGCACTCGAAGCCGCACTCGGGACGCCGGTCCACACGGCGCAGCAACGACGCGGTGATCACGCCAGTGGTGCCCACGGCACGTCCGCCAGCGACGCCGTACCGGCCGATGGGGTAGCGGTCGCGGCACAGCGATCCCCGGGCATGGCCGATCGGCACTACGCGCCAAGGGCGGAGGTGTGGCTCTTCGATGCGGCGCAATCCGGTGAGATCGCGCACGCGTTGACCGAACGCACGGCAAATCTGTCGGGCGCGCCGGGTGGACGCGTCACCGCTTTGCTACTGCGCGACCATCCGTTGCCGCTCGATGCGGCCGATCGGGCCGTGCGAATGCCTGACGATCCCGCCGCCTACGCGCAGCAGCTGTACGCGCAGCTGCACGCCGCCGATGCCAGCGACTCGGCGCTCGTCCTCATCGAGCGGCCGCCAACCTCCGAGGCATGGGCCGCAGTGCTCGACCGGTTGACCCGTGCTGCGCGGTGATCCAGCGATAGATTAGACCGCTATGCTCCCAATCGATCTCAGAGGCAAACGGGCCCTTGTGGCCGGCGTGGCGGACGACGGCGGG
Organism: Gemmatimonadales bacterium; assembly: GCA_038319245.1. Taxonomy (GTDB): domain Bacteria; phylum Gemmatimonadota; class Gemmatimonadetes; order Gemmatimonadales; family Gemmatimonadaceae; genus Gemmatimonas. The sequence continues at coordinate 20,325 of JBBQDB010000040.1, read as the reverse complement.
TTTGGATTTGCCGTCGCCAAATCTTTCGCAGCAGCTGGCGCCTCGGTGTGCGTCGCGACCTGGCCACCGGCGCTCAACATCTTTTTGAATCTGCTCGAGCGCGGCAAGATGGATGAGTCGCGCGTGATGGCCGACGGCACGATGTTCTCGTTCGAACGTATCTATCCGCTCGATGCCGTTTATGACACGCTCGATCAAGTGCCCGAGGACGTGCGCGAGTCCAAGCGCTACAAGGACGTCGGAGATTTTTCGATCAGCGGTCTGGCCACGAGACTCGTCACAGATTTCGGTGAGCAGCCATTCGACATCCTGTTTCACTCGCTGGCGAATGGCCCAGAAGTGAAGAAGCCGCTGCTCGAAGTCAGTCGTGGCGGCTACCTCGCGGCCGTGAGCGCGAGTGCATACTCGCTCGTATCCATGGTGCAGCGACTCGGACCGTTGCTACGACCGGGAGGGTCGGTCTGTTCGCTCACGTACATGGCGAGCGAGCGCGTGATCCCGGGCTACGGTGGCGGTATGTCATCGGCAAAGGCAGCGCTCGAGAGCGATACGCGCGTGCTCGCGTTCGAAGCGGGTCGCAAGTTCGGCATCCGCGTCAACACGATTTCTGCCGGTCCATTTCCGTCGCGTGCGGCGAGTGCGATCGGCATCATCAACAAAATGGTCGAGTACTGCGCGGCGAATCAGCCGATGCCAGAAGTACTGTCGGCGAGCGAAGTCGGTAACACCGCAGCGTTTCTTGCGAGCGCACTGGCATCCGGGATCAGCGGGACGACGGTGTATGTCGACAAGGGGTATCACTCCATGGGCATGGCGGTGACAATGCCACCGGGTACGGAACCGCTCGGCGCGTGAACGATCGCACTTCCAGCCCGCGCGCAAGTCGCTGGGAGGGGATTCGGCTGTATCTGATCGGGCTCGCGCTGCTCAGCGCGTTGCCCTTGATCGCGGTGGACCTCTACCGCATTGCGTCTCGCGGCGCGGAGATGGAGCGAGACCTCGGCCTTGAGGCGCTCGGCGCCGCCCACAAAGTGGTCGCGCAACTCGATGAGCGTGTGCGCAGCGCCGAGGCACTCATGACCGGCGTCTCGGGCAACGTCGTGCCGATGATGAGTGCGCAGGCACACAACGATTCCATTCTCAAGCGTACGTTCGAGTCCGCGTCCGGGCGCTACGGCAACATCGTAGTGCTCGACAGCGAAGGGACCGTTGTTGGCTCCGCCATCGAAAACGCGCGCATTCACCGTGAGCGCGGCTTCTATCGCACGCGCGGTTACTTCGAAACGGCAAAGCGCAAACACGGGTTCGTCGTTGGCGAGACGTTTCGCTCGCAAGTGTTGCCCGACAGTAGTTGGGTGGTCGTGCTGGCGCTCTCGACCGCCGGCCGAGATGGCCGGTTCAACGGTGTAGTCACGACGGCGGTACGCCTCGACTCGCTGGTTAATGTCATTGATCTCGGCAGCGGGTTCGAGACGCCACCGCTGATCAGCGTCTTCGATACGTCAGGCTTAATCGTCGCGCGCTCGCAGCAGCAGGATAAGTATGTTGGACACAGAGGATTCCGTACGGTCTCGATCGACACCGAAGGTACGGCGCGCTTAACCGGCTTCGACGGCAAGAAGCGGTTAACAAGTTTTACTCGCTCCCGCAGCGCTCCGTGGCTGATCAACATCGGCATCGATCAGTCGGTGATTACTGCGCAGGTCGCGCGGATGTTGCTGCAGGATCTCGCACTGCTCGTCGTCGCCATCGGCCTGACCGTGCTTGTGGGCTATCGGGTTGGCCAACGCATCACGCGACCCATCGAAGCCCTGGCCGATGACGCCCGTGCAATTACGCGCGGGGCAATTGCGACACGTGCGGGAACGACGGGCCCGCGTGAAGTCGGGCTCCTCGGCGAAGCGTTTAATCAGATGGCCGAAACGATCGAGCGTCGCAACGCATCGCTCGAAGACAGCGAACGTCGACATCGCTTGTTGTTCGATTCGAACCCGTTGCCGATGTGGGCATGGGACGCGGAAACGATGTTGATCAGTGCGGTCAACGAAGCGGCACTCGAGCGGTACGGATATACGCGCGACGAGTTCCTCAGTCTACGCATCCTCGATCTGCTCGAGGACAGCGAGCGGCCGCGCTTTCAGTCAGCGCGGCTCCCGTTTGCCGAAGCACGACAGTCGGCGGGCACATGGCACCATCGCACCGCGAGCGGCGAACGTGTCGAGATGGAAGTCATCACGACGTCGTCGCGGCGCCTCGGTCGCCCGAGTTGGTTGTCGGTCGGCATCGATGTCACGGCGCGACGCGCCGCCGAGCGTGCGTTGGTGCTCAGCGAAGAGCAGTTGCGACAGTCGCAGAAGATGGAGGCGATCGGCGCATTTGCCGGCGGTATCTCGCACGATTTCAACAACTTGCTCACGGGTATGCTGGGCTACTGCGACCTCGCCCTTGGCGACGCAGAAACGAACGCGGCGGTGAAAGCGGATTTGCTCGAGATCCGTGCGCTGGCCATGCGAGGAGCAGATCTGACACGACAGATTCTCGCCGTCAGTCGCAAGCAAGTCGTGCAGCCAGTGATTCTCGATCCTAACGATGTCGTGCGGGGCATCGATCGCCTCCTTCGTCGGCTGATCGGCGAACACATCGTGCTCGACATCGCGCTGAGCAAGGATGCCGGAACAATTCGTGCGGACGCCGGCCAGCTCGAACAGGTGTTGCTGAATCTTTCGGCGAACGCACGAGATGCGATGCCCGTCGGTGGACACCTGCGCATCGCCACGGAGCGCGCGTCGGACGGTGTGGTGCTGACGGAAGGTCTCGACATCGATTGCGACTGGCTGCTATTGACGGTTAGCGATACCGGCACCGGGATGAGCGAAGATGTGCGGCTCCGCGTGTTCGAGCCGTTCTTTACGACGAAGGAGCGTGGTAAGGGTACTGGCCTTGGACTCTCGTTGGCATACGCTACCGTCGATCAGGGTGGCGGCGCGATTCGCGTTGACAGCGCGATCAACGTGGGCACAACGTTCCGCCTGTTCTTCCCGATGGTCGTGGGCGCAGCGCCGGTCAATCGAGAAGATCTGGCAAATGAAATGCGCGATGGCCGGGAGACCATTCTCATTGCAGAAGACGAGGATAGTGTCCGCGCAGTCGCGGCGGCGGCGCTTGAACGTCGTGGCTATCGAGTTCTGACCGCGTGCGATGGCGAATCTGCGCTGCAGCTCGCGCGCGAATTCCCAGACGCCATCGATTTGTTGCTGACGGATGTCGTGATGCCCCGGATGAACGGCCACGAACTCGCCACGCGTATTACGCAACTACGACCGACAGTGCGGGTGCTCTTCGCCTCGGGCTACACAGACGACGCGTCGCTGCTGCGCGGCATCCGTACCGACGAACTATCCTTCCTGCAGAAGCCGTTCACGGCTGTTGAGCTGTTGCGCCGTGTGCGTAGCGTGCTCGATCAGCCCGTGCGAACGGCCTGACGACCAGCCCTCAGCGGGTGCCTGATGTACTGGATCCTGTTTGTGATGGGGACGGTCGTTGCGTTGGTGGTCGCCGTGCTGGTCGGTGGTCTCGTGACGCCGCGCGCGCACACTGCGACGCGGATGGTCACGCTCAGTGCGTCAACATACGCGGTATGGGCGGTCGTACGCGATGTCTCGCGATATGCGACGTGGCGTACGCACGTGCGCGAGTCCGTGATCGTCGATACTGAGCAACCGCAGTTGCGCTGGCGTGAAACGACAGCACGAGGGTCCATGACCTTTGGCGTAGTTCGCGACGAACCGCCGGTCGTATTTTCGGCACGGATACTCGATGAAGATGTGCCGTTCAGCGGCGAGTGGACGTGGCAGTTAGCCCCGAGGGCAAGCGGGACGCAGTTGAGCATTACGGAGCGTGGTACAATCGACAACGTGCTCTTTCGTTTTCTTGCCGCACACGTGTTTGGCTATCACCGCGCGCTCGATGACTTTCTCGAAGCGGTCGCGAAGCAGCTTGGTGAATCATCGGTCGTCATCGAGGATGGCGCCACTGGCTGAGCACGAGACATCGGAGCGCACCGCGCCGCCCGACGCAGCTGTCGGCGGGGTGCGACGGTTCTGGCGCACGCTGGGCCCGGGGCTGATCACGGGCGCGGCTGACGACGATCCGTCGGGGATCACGACATATTCGCTCGCGGGCGCGCAGTTTGGCACATCGCTGTTGTGGATGGCGGTCGTGTCGTGGCCACTGATGTGGGCCGTACAATTAATGTGTGCGCGCATCGGTATGGTCACCGGGCGCGGGCTGATGGCGTCGATGCGGCAACGCTTTCCGCGTCCCGTCCTCTTCATCATCTGCGGCGCATTGGCCATTGCGAACGGCATCAACATCGGCGCCGATCTCGATGGAATGGCCGATGCCGCCGAGTTATTGAGCGGTGTCAACTCGCACGTCTGGGTGATGCTGTTCGGCGTTGGCATCACGGTCGCCGCCGTCAAGCTGCGTTACGCCATGATGTCAAATGTGCTCAAGTGGCTTGCGCTCGTACTCGGCGCGTACGTCATCACAGCGTTGCTCTCGAAGCCTGACTACCTGCAAGTGCTCCGCGATACGCTCGTCCCACGCCTCCCCTCCGGATCGGATGGGTGGGGGATGATCGTTGCAATCCTTGGTACGACGATCTCGCCGTATCTCTTTTTCTGGCAGGCGTCGGAGGAAGTCGAGGAAGAGAAGGAGAAGGGGCGCGGTCGGTCGCAGCGCATTGGCGCCACTGCAGCGGAACTGCAGTCTCGCAACATCGACGTCGGTGCCGGTACGTTCGTCTCGAATGCGGCGATGTTTTTCATCATGCTCACAACAGCGCTCACGTTGCATGCGCACGGCCAACTGCATCCGAAAACCAGTGCGGACGTCGCGAAGGCGCTTGAGCCGCTTGCTGGCCGCAGTGCGATGCTGCTGTACACCATCGGGTTATTCGGCACCGGCGCATTGGCCATTCCGACGCTCGCCGGCGCCACCGCATATGCATTTGCCGAACTCTTAGGTCTGCGCCAAGGGATTGACGCAGAATTCAGCCGAGCACGCGCGTTTTACGGCATCATGATCGTGTCGGTACTTGGCGGCATCATCATGGACTTCCTCAAAATCGATGCCGTGCGCGCGCTCTATCTAAGCGCGGTCCTCAATGGGCTCGTCGCACCGCCGCTGCTGATTGGGATCGTGATTGTCGCCCGCGATTCGAAACTGATGCAAGACCAGCCGACCTCACGCGTGTCGGCTGGACTGGTATGGCTCACGACGGCTCTGATGGTCGCGGCCGGTGTGGCGATGTTCGTGATCTAGTCCGGCAGTTTGCAGCAACGTCTCGACGCTCAATGCATCGTCTTCATGTCGTGCATCCCCTTCATTCCTGGCATATCGGACATCGCTGCCATCGACATCCGCGATGGACGCCAACGCAGATACACCACCGCACCGAGTGGGGTACGGCTGCCGTACAGCGCGCGTAACGTCTCAGGTACGATGTTTAAGGTTCCACGTAGGCCGAACGAGAGTGAGCCGGAACTCCCACTGGTCAATTCACGAACGGCTCCCAAGGAGAGCGCGCTGACGACGTACTCAGGTGGATGCGAGTCGACAATCGGCGCTGGGGCTATCTGGGGAGGGGTATCGACGAGCAACTCTTCACCGCTCTTCTGCACGACTTCTCCGCGCAGGAATAGCGACGTTTTTGGCCACACATCGTGGAGAACTTCTGCGGTGACCGCGGGCGTCCAATGCTCGCCGCCGACCGAGTTTGCACCGACAATCAACGCGAGCGACGCCATACGTCCCGCCGAGCTTGTTCGTGAGCGCAGCATGGACGCTGTGACACGTCGAATGGCTTCACCCGGATGCGCGGACTCGGCGTCCGGGATACGAGCCGCGCTCGCGCTGAGCGACGTGAACCCGTCGGGATTGAACGTGGCCCGAAACGCGACGGCATCGAGCTTGGCGCGCGCGTAGTCGAAGTTCGTGCGGATATCGTCGGGTTCGCGACCGTTGAAGAGTGAAGCCTCGAGTTTAACCGTCCGCGTGTAGAGCGCCGCGGTCGCCACACCGAAGCTCACGTGCGTCGCATCCTGCCAGTGATGACCGATGCTGGCGAACGGATCGGCGGAGGCTGAGGGACGATGCGGAAACGCGACCGGCCCGACCGCCGGCTCACCGACCGGCGCGGCATACAGTTGGAACGCGACGTCGCGGGTGAGCGCGCGATCGTAGACCACGGCCAGTTCCATGAACAGATCGTGCGGATGCTGTCGATCGTGTATCGACTGGCCCTTATAGGACTCGCCCGACTGCAACAGCAGCGGATACCCGCTACCGCCGACAGTGAACGGTTCGAGGCTTGCCATGCCACGCAGCTGCAATCGTCCGCCGGCCAGCGCGTGCGACGCGCCGAGCATCCCCCAATTGATGCTGCCGAATTGTGAACTGCCGCGTCGGCCGCCTTGCGCATCGTACTGCGCGAAGACGCTGGCGTGCGCCATAATGCCCCAGCCACCGACACTTTTCATCACGCCGTACATCGGCGCGGAGTCGGGGAGCCACGACGTGCCGGAACCGAGTCGCGACATCGGTACGTCCAGCGGACCACGCATCATCAACGTCATGCCCGACGGTGGTGCGGCGTTGGGTGCGGTTGGCGCTACTTGTGCGGACGATGGCTGCGGCGCAATTGCGAGAAGGAGCTGAAGCGTGAGCGCGGCTGCAACCACAATCCTGCGCGAGACGTCACGCGAGACCGGCTGCGCAACAGCGCGTGCGCATAGTGGCGCGCGAACGAGGCTCCGACGGCGGGCGTCAAGCCGAATAGTTTTAAACATGGTTGATCGGATGTCGCGCCGGCTGACGCAGCGTTGCATCGCGACGGATGCACGGCTGGTCGTTGGAGCGCGTGGCACGGGAGTGATCCGAGCGTCGCGTGACGACGTCGGCATGGACTCAGCGCGGCATGACGCCGCGTGATGTCAGCCCCGTGGAGGTGGAGACTCGACCTCGCGCTCAGCGGTCGCGTACTGGAGATGGCGACCCACTGGTATCGCAACAGCGACGATGCGCGCTTGCTCGAAGCCCGTCGTCATCGCAGCGGCTTGCACCACGAGCCCGCAGGCCATGAGCTGCGCGCACCCGGGCGCAACGGGGGGGTGATGCGACGCGGGCGTCCCGTGATGCAGCGTTGACACGTCCGTTGAGATGTCCGTCGACATGTCCATCGGCATTTGCATGGCCATACCCATCGACATGTCGTGCTGCATGCTCGCACTCGACATGCTCGCACTCGACATGCGCGCACTCTTCGTGCGCACGTCGCGTTCATCGGCAGTCGCGCTGTGCGTCGCACCGACGTGTACGCACGGCAACAGCTGACCGCCGACCGACAGGGTCAACAGTAGGCCGAGCATGGCGCCAATGCAGCGACGCCACGTACCGAGACGAGAGAAAGCACGCGTTCCGAAGATCACAATGAAGGAATAACACACGGCCGACCACGCGTGAAGCGCATGGTCGGCCGTGAATGGGACAAGCGTCGAATGTCTCGACGCCCAGTGCAGCAACAGCGTTAGTGGCTGATCGTGTACAACCAGGCACCCGTGATCGGGCCACGCGCCGGTCCACGACCAGCAGGCGGCGCCGGAGCGCCTGCTGGCGCCGGTCCGTATTCCAGCGCCAGCACAAAGGCCATGTGCTTGACCGGATCGACCGCGATCGTCTTACCACCGGCCATCGTCGGCACAGTCGCAACGACCGTGTACTTGTCCGGCGCGTCCTGATGCACGACGGTGACGTTGCCGTCCCGGCCGGCCGGGATGTAGATGAGCTTCTGCGATTCGTCGTAGCCGAGTGCGTCTACACCGTCACCGTTCTTGATCTCGGCGACGACTTTGCCCGTCTTGGCATCGACAACCACCGACGTCTTGCCGCAGCCCGAGAAGATGCGCATCGACGGACGATCAAGCGCGATCCCCGTCGGGCCGTCGCACGGCTCGATCTTCCACGACGCGGTTGCCTTCATCGTCTTCGCGTCGAGCACCTGAATCGTGTTCTTCCCTTCGTTGTTGACGTAGTACTTGCCCTTACCATCGCTTACCGCGCCTTCAGGGGCGTTGTCCTCGAGTTCGGCCGTTCCCACGATGTCGCCCGTGACGGGATTGAGCGTGACCGCCGTACCCGGCTTGCTGTGGTTCGTGAGGACGATCTTGTCCGATGCCTCGTCGTACATGATGCCGTCGAGTCCACCGACTTTGACGGCCACTTTCTTGACGACCGCGAGCGTCTTGAGATCGAACACCGTCACCGACGAATCACCACCATTGGTGGTGAAGCCGTGATTGGCTTTGGGCGCGATGCCGACGCCATGCACGCGCGGCGTGTTGGGGATATCGCCGATCACCTTGCCGGTGAGTCCGTCGACGACCATCACGTGCGTGCCGCGCGAGATGAACAGGCGAGCGGTGCCCGCTTCGGCGGTGATGTAATCGTGGCCACCTTCGCCACCGATGTTGTACTTCTGGACCGTGAACTTCTGCGCCGCCAGCGGCTGCGACGCCGCGAGGGCGGCAAGCAGGACGGCCGGGGCGATAGCTACGCGACTGATCATGAGCGACTCGGGACGGAGGATGACGCCATCATACGGCAAGTCGAAGCTACCAATCGTACCTGTATTTCAGATGACAGCCGCCGTCACCGCAAAAACCACCCTCGCCGGACCGAGTCGCCCGAGCTTTGGGTCGCTTAGTCGCGCATCCAATGGCAGGTGTACCCGCCCGGGTTCTTCTGCAAATAGTCCTGATGGTACTTCTCGCCGCTGTACCAGATGCTGGCTGGGACGATTTCCGTCGTGATCGGCTTCTTCCATTTGCCTGACGCATCGACGCGGGCCTTGACCGCCGTGGCCGTCGCTTCCTGCTCGGGCGAGAGAAAGAAGACCGACGACCGATATTGCGTGCCGATATCGTTGCCTTGCCGATTGAGCGTGGTCGGGTCGTGCAGCTTAAAAAACCAGTCTTCGAGCAGCGACTCGTAGCTCAACACCGAGGGATCGAAGGTGACGCGAATGGCTTCGGCGTGTCCCGACTTGCTGTCGTGCGTGTCGTGATAGGTGGGATTCTCCAGCCAGCCGCCGGTGTAGCCCACGTCGGTGTCGAGTACGCCGGGCACGGCCCGCAGAATCTCTTCGACACCCCAGAAACAGCCGCCAGCCAGAACCGCGACTTCGGTGGTCGTGGCGTTCGTGGATGGCGCTTGGGTTGCCGTTGTGTTCGTATCGGTCATTGGTGTGCTCGCGGTCTGTGCAACGTTTCGTTCAAAAGCCGGCGACGCCGGTGGATGTTATTCTATCCCGAACACCCCGCCTCCGGTTCCCCGCTGCCCATGTTCGCCATGCCCCACCTTCCACTCTCGGCCGTCCGTTTCGCGCGGTCCAGTGCGTTTGCCGCAATCTTCGCTGGTGCGCTCGGCGCACTGCCGCTTGGCGCGCAGTCGCTCAAGGAAATCGGCAAGACGTCCACGGGTGATCCGGTCTTTCTGGAGACAAAATCGGTGAAGACGGACAAGGGGATCATCACCGCGTCGATTCGGGCAAAGTTCGCGAAACCCACGAAGGCGCCGGCCGGCGATCTGTTCGCGTCCAAGACCATCGCGATGTTCGATTGCGCCAAGCAGACCGTCGCGGTCAAGGAAAACACGTACTACTTCGATCAAGCGGGCACCAAGGCTGGGCCGCACAAGGTCGTCGGCATTCCGGGATACGGGCCAGCGTTCAAGGGCTCAGTTCCCGACGTCGCGATGGGATACCTGTGCGCGGGCAGCAAATAGTCGGGATCGCGGCGACTTACCGCTGACCGTCGTTCGCACCTCACGACAGACTTGGGGAATCGCTCGTGCCGGAGCTACCGGACATCACGGTGTATCTCGACGTCCTCGTGCCGCGCGTGGTGGGACGGGTGCTCGAGCAGGTGCAGGTCGCCAATCCGTTTGTGCTCCGATCCGTCGAGCCGCCGCTCTCATCGTTCGCCGGCGAGACGGTGACGGGCGTTGAGCGTATCGGCAAACGCATCGTCCTCGCATTCGGTGAACGTTTTCTCGTCATTCACCTGATGATCGCTGGCCGGTTGCGTTGGTTGCCACCCGGCAAAAAGGCGCCCGGTAAACTCGGACTGGCGACGTTCGTGTTTGCACATGGCTCGCTGGTGCTCACCGAGGCTGGCTCGAAGCGACGCGCGTCACTCACCGCGGTCTCAGGACGCGAGGCGCTCGCAGCGCTCAATCGTGGCGGACTGGATGTGTTCGCGTCGAGTGACGAGGCGCTCATCGCACGATTGCGGAGCGAGAACCATACGCTCAAACGCTCGCTCACGGACCCGCGCCTGCTCGATGGCATCGGCAATGCATACTCCGACGAAATCCTGCACGCCGCGCGACTCTCACCGCTCGCGCTCAGCTCCAAGCTCGACGACGAGTCGTACGCACGGCTGATTCACGCGATGCGCCACACGCTCACGACGTGGACCGCGCGACTGCGCGACGAAGTCGGCGATGGTTGGCCGGAGAAGGTGACGGCCTTTCGTCCGGAGATGGCGGTGCACGGTCGCTTCGGGTTGCCGTGCCCCGTGTGCACGTCGCCCGTGCAGCGTATTCGATATGCCGACAACGAAACGAATTATTGCGCGCGTTGTCAGACGAATGGACGACTGCTCGCTGATCGCGCGATGTCGCGATTACTCAAGAGTGATTGGCCGCGATCGCTGGACGAATTGTCGTAGCGACAGCTCATGTTGCAATTGAGCGTTAACTAAGCGTTACGGTCGAATCTCGAGCGGCGCTTGTACCGCCGTCAGCTCTTCACCGCCGAAGTCCACGATCGCGAAGAGCACGTACGCCCCCGGACGCAACGACGGACGCGCGACACGAAAGCGACGCGTCGTACCGGCAAGCACGGTGGTACTCGGCAACGGCAACGTCATCACCACCGAGTCCGACGTCGTGCGAACCTGCACCTGACCGACGATATCATGGCGTACGTTGCCCGTATTCTCGTAGACCACTTCGAGCGAGTCACCGACAACAAACATGTTCTGCAGATCGCCGTTGGACGCGACCGCGTCAGGTGTGACGTACACCGGCACCGAGGCCACGGCGGCAACCGCGCGCGACATGGGCGCATCGTGGGGCACTGACGACGTGACCACCGCCGCCGACCAGCACTCGACGCTGAACGGTGCCGTACCGTTCACTGCCACATGTACGGTCTGACGCGCGCCGGGCGCTAGCTCAAGCACACGCGGTGAAACGGACACGCGCTGTCCACACGAACCCGCCACGTGTCCCGGACTCTGCCAGCGACTCGCCCCACGTGCGTCCACATCCCAGTCCGTGAGGGCAACCGTTGCCTGGAGCGTCGTCGGGCCATCGTTCTGCACCACAAAGTCGGCGGTACGTGATACCGTGTTCGCAGGGTTGAGCAGGACCGTTTCGCGATCGATGGCGATCTGCGCGCGAGCTGAGCTCGTCGGCAACACGAGGGCGATCAGACCGGCAACGATGGCCGAGAGCAGAGCCGCCGACAGAGAGGGGTAGTTTCGCATGCCCTCTCATGGAGGAAGATCGGTGCCAGCTATTCCCGTAACGACGGTCTGGCGAACTGAACCAGAGTTGTCACGCCACCGGCAGCAGGTGAACTTGACGCACAGTGGCACGTGGCTTCGCTATCACGGTTTCGCGATCGCAACTGGGACGATACGAATCGACGCGACAGAATCCTGACTCTGCGCGACGGCGGCTGCGGCGATGGCGCGACAGCTCTCGTACAACTCGTGCCACAGTTACGCGTCTTGCCCGGGCGCGCCGCCGCCGATCACCTGCGTGGCTGGCCGAGCGCTCGCACGAATTCCGCGGGTTCGTCGAGATGCAGACCGATGCTGCGCACGCGCTTGGAAATGCCACCAAACAACCGGACCGCCGTTGGCCCGCGCAAATGCAGCAGTACGTTCGGTTCAGCGGGCTTGGTGAGATTCACTGCGTCGCGCTGCAGGTCCACCAGATCGCGCCAAGTTGCAAGATCGGCCGACAGAATATCCGTACGCCGAATCTGTGCGGTGAAACGCTTGCCGATCGGCAGTTCGATAGCGTCGTCGTGCAGCTGAATCGCGCCCGTACCCATCGCGCGATAGTCGGCAACGATCCACCAGAGCGTGAGCCCCGTCGCCACGGTCAGCACCCACGTCGCGATGGGAAAGCGCGGTGCGAGCCACAGGTGAAGGACCATCGTCTCCACCGCTACGACCAGGATTACGCCGAACGTCAGACTGCCAGACCGCGCTGAACGGTAGGTGAACGTGGGCGACATGAGAGCTACACCTTATGCAGGAATAGCCAAAACCCGCTCACTCTCCGGTCTTTGATGACCTGCATCGAGTCCCTATCAACCAGCGCGTTGCCGTTGCGGTCTTTGACGAGCATGAATTCGTCACCTCGAGTCAGGGTTGTGCTAAATCAATCGCATTATGTGTCGGAGCGCAGCTAGCTTGCCATCGAAAATTCGAAAGTGTGCTGCGGGTTCTCTGAAAATGCGTTAACCAGCGCGTGCACGGCGCGTGCACGGCGCGTGCACAGCGCGTCATCAACACGCCTAACGACGCGGTGCACCACCCGGCTGCGCGCGCTCGTACTGCAACGGCCACGGCACTGCCGCACCAAGCGTATGCGCCGCCAGCAACGGCCAATGCGGCTGCCGCAACAGCTCACGCGCCAACAGCACGACGTCGGCATCTCCGTCCACAACGATCTGTTCGGCCTGCGCGGCGTCGGTAATGAGACCAACAGCCGCCGTGGGGATGTCGGCGCCATGCTTGATCTGTCGCGCGAAAGGCACCTGATAACCAGGCCCGATTGGAATGCGCGCACCGTGCACATTGCCGCCAGTCGACACGTCAATCAGATCCACGCCTGCGTCCTTGAGCCAGATCGCGAGCTGCACCGACTCCTCAGGGCTCCATCCGCCTTCTGTCCAATCCGTCGCGGAGATGCGTACCGCGAGCAGCGCGTCGTCGTGGAGCAACGCGCGGGTGTTTCGCACGATGTCGAGCAGCAAGCGCGCGCGATTCTCGAGCGAGCCGCCGTACTCGTCCGTCCGCTCATTCGAAAGCGGCGACAAAAACTCGTGCAGCAAATAGCCGTGCGCCGCATGCAGCTCGATCACGCGAAACCCAGCGGCCAGGGCTTTGACCGCAGCGCCAACGAACGCCTGTTGCACGCGCACAATGTCCTGCTTCGACATCGCCAACGGCATCGGGTACGTGTCCGAAAACGGAATCGCACTCGGCGCCATCACGTTGGCCCAGCCGCCGTCGGCAACAGCAACCGTTCCGCTGCCTTCCCACGGACGACGCGTGCTCGCCTTGCGACCGGCATGCGCCAGCTGAATCCCCGGCACTGCTCCCTGCGCCGTGATGAACGCCGTGATGCGCTGCAACATGTCGAGATGATCGATGTCCCAGATCCCGAGGTCCTGCGGACTGATGCGCCCTTCGGGGACGACGGCGGTTGCTTCAGTAATCACCAACCCGGCGCCACCAGTCGCGAAGCCGCCCAAGTGCACCAGATGCCAGTCGGTCGCGAAGCCATCGGTGCTCGAGTACTGACACATCGGCGAGACGCCGATCCGATTGCGCAGCGTGACGCCACGTAGCGTGAGCGGGGAAAACAGCGACGACACAATCAGCTACTCCACCATGGGTCTACCGACAGAACCTGCAAACCGCGTGCTGTACGCACAGTCATCGTGCGCGACGGAAATATCAACTCGTGAATCACCGTCATCAGCCGCGAAACGTCTTCATCCCCACAACGCGGACGACGGCGGCTGCATCAGACCATTCACACAGGGCATCGCGTGCGGCCTGTCCCGTGTCTGGAGCAGCGGCCCGTCGAGATCGACATACGTACAGCGTTGTCCGACGAGAAACGCCGGTGCCATGCCGAGCGACGTACCGCACATGTTGCCGACCATCAACTGCATACCGAGCGACGTTGCGGCGTTGGCCATCGCCAGCGCTTCGGTCAGCCCACCGCACTTGTCGAGCTTGATGTTGACGAACTGATAGCGGCCCGCGATCTCGCGGAGTGACGTCCGATCGGTGACTGATTCATCCGCCGCGAGCGGCAGTGGCGAGACGAGTCCATCCAGCTGCTCGTCTTCGTGACGTTTGACCGGCTGCTCCACCATTTCGACGCCAAGTGCAACCAACTGCGGTAAAACACGCTCCAGCAACTCGCGCGACCACGCCTGATTCGCATCGACGGCGATGCGCGCCTCCGGATGCTCCTCGCGCACCCAGCGCACGACGTCCACATGTCGCTCGCCATCGCACTTGAGCTTAAGCAGCGGGTAGTGTCGGGCATCGCGAGCCTTGCGACGCGTGTCGGCCTCCGAGCCCAAGCCGAGCGTGAACACGGTGGTGAGCGGATGAAGCGACGGGAGCCCCGCATCGTGCCACGCCGGGATACCTGACTGTTTGGCGCGCAAATCCCAGAGCGCGCAATCCAGCGCGTTTCTCGCGCCACCCGCCGATAAAAGCTCCTGCACGCGGCGCAGCGTCTCGGAAGTCACTATGCCACTCGGCGCCGCCGACTGCAGCGCCGGAATCACGCGCGCGATCTGCTCGGCGAGCATCTCGGGCGTTTCACCGTCGTAGTCCACACCGGCCGCTTCAGCGTGTCCCGATCGACCGTCACCGTCGGTCAGCGTGACGTGTACCACCGGCAGCGATGTCATGACGCCCCGCGCGATCTCGAACGGTTCGATCAGTTCCCACCGCTCGATATCCACTTGTACGCCGATCATCGCGTTGATCATCTCATCTGTTGCGTGTGTGTTACCAGGGACCGGCGTTTCGCATATCGGTGCCACAAACGTTTAACTCTGAATTGCGACGCGCGACGTGAAACAACCAACTCAGCGTGCGAGGAGGACTTGCGCGATTGCGTCCACGCCACCGCGCATCGGATCGCATACCGGCACCTGAAGCTCCGCTGCTAAACGTGAGGCGTAGTCCAACCACGCAGCATCGCCCAACGACGACGAGTTGATACTCACGCCGACGCAGCGAATGGCGCGGTTGGTGATGCGCCCGGCCTGCTCGTACTGCGCAATTGCGTCACGCAGCGTCGGCAATGGAAAATCGGGAAATCCTTCAATGTGCGTGCGCGACGGATCGTGGCAGAGCACGAAGGCATCGGGCTGCGAGCCGTGCAAGAGTCCGAGCGTCACACCCGCATACGCGGGATGAAAGAGCGAACCCTGTCCCTCGATTACATCCCAGTGATCGGCCGCGTTGTCTGGCGACAGCGTCTCTGCGGCGCCAGCGATGAAGTCCGCGACCACCGCGTCGATCGCGATGCCTTCACCGGCGATCATGATGCCTGTTTGTCCAGTCGCACGAAACGTGGCCATCACCCCACGCGCGTTGAGTGCGCGTGTCAGCGCGAGCGCCGTGTACTTCTTGCCCAGCGCGCAGTCGGTGCCAACGGTCGCGACGCGCATCCCGGAACGCTTGCGACCGCTGCCGGCCGGAAACGTCGCGTCGGTGTGTCGCACGTCGAGCAGCCGCACGCCACGCGCGTTTGCTGCGCTGACCAACGCGGGAAACGACGTGAGGCGCGTGTGCATCCCACTCACGATGTCGAGTCCCGCTGCAATCGCCGCCAGCAGATCTGGAAGCCACGCATCGGGGAGCTTCCCGCCCACCGAGGCAATCCCCACCACCAGACTGCCCGCGCCGCGTGCAGCCGCTTGCGCGGGCGACAGTCTGGGGACTCCAACACTCACCGTCGCCGTCGGCAAACTCCATTCGCCGAGCACCGCATCACGACACCAGTCACGCAGACCACACGCCGTCTTTGCATCACCGATGTCGTGCACACCGCCTAGGTACAGGAGATACGGCTGCCGCAGCTGATGCATGCGTTATTGCAACGCCGTCTTGGTGCCCAGCGTGTAGCGCGAGATCCACTCATACTCACGCTTCATGCGGTCCATCTGGTGATAGTACTCGGAAAAGCCGTGCCCTTCGCGCGGATAGAACACCAATTCCGCCGTCTTCCCCCGATCCTTGAGTGCACGATAAAACTCCATCGGCTGGCCGATCGGGACGCGTTCGTCGCTACCCCCGTGCAGCATGAGCAGTGGCGTGGTCACCTTGTCGGCATAGCTGATCGCTGAACGCTCGAGCATGAACTTGACCTGCGGATTGACGATCGAACCGTCGTACTGTGGATTGCCGTTGAAGAACGTATCGATATAGCCCGGGATGTCGGTCGTACCGGCCATCGAGAGCAGCGATGGCAAACCGGCGCCCATCATTGCGGCTTTGAAGCGCCCCGTCTGCGACACCACCCATGACGTCATGTAGCCGCCGTAGCTCCATCCCTCGAAGGCCATGCGGGTCGAGTCCACCATCCCCTTGGCGATCAGCGCATCCACGCCCGTCATGATGTCGCGATAGTCGCCGCCACCCCAATCGGGGATGTTGCCGCGCATCCACTTCTCACCGTATCCCGTCGAACCACGCGGATTGGGATAGAGCACCGCCCACCCTTGATTCGCCCACGTCTGACCGGGCTCGGTACCGCCCTTGAAGCCATTCGTGTGCGCACCCGTCGGGCCACCGTGCGCCGACACGAGCAGCGGCACCTTCGTTCCCGCTACGTAGCCGACCGGCTTGAGCAACACGCCTTCGACCGTCGCGCCGTCCTTACTCTTCCAGGTCACGACTTCCGACGCGCCGAGGGCAACGTCCGCTAACCATGCGTTGCTGGTCGTGATGCGCTTGGGCGTCGGCAGCGACGCGTCCTGCACGAATACTTCGGACGGTACGTCCGGCGTGTTGAAGATAAACGCCACCTTCGAGCCGTCCTTGCTCGCACTGACCCCGGCAACGATCACATCTTTCGTGACTTTCGAATACGCCTTCGTGTCGACCGTATAGTCGTAGAGCGTCTGCCAAACGCGATCACTCGCCGCAAACCAGAGATGCTTGCCATCCGGCGACCAGCGCACCGCGCCCGCACTCACGTCGAACGTCGGCGACGCGTGGTCGGTAGCCGATCGCGACGCAAGGTTAAACGTCACCAGATGCGCGTTGCGCACGGTGCGCGGCGGAATACCGTCCTTGTGCGCTTTCCAGTCCTGCGGATTGATCGTGTAGGCGAGCGTCTTCCCATCGGGCGAAAACGAAGGCGTACTCTCAACATCGTGCAGGGTGGTGATCGGATCGAGCGCCTTGGTTGCCACGTTGACGACATACGCGTCGTGCCGTTCATCGCGAATGAGCGTCGTCGGGGACGCGTCGAAGGCGAGCAATTGGCCATCGGGGGACCAGGACGGCGCGCCGCGCACGGTGTAGGCGCCGCTCGTGATCTTGGTCGCCTTCTTCGTGTCCACATCGACGACCCAGATGTGATTGAGACGCAGGTCGCCTTCATACACCTTTGGATCGTCGCGACGACGCGCCTTGGCTTCGGCGTCGCGCGAGATCGTGTCCGGCGTCAGATAGGCGATACGCTTGCCGTCCGGTGACCAGCTATACGCTACAACGCCGTCACGCGCGCTCGTCAGCGCCGAGCCTTCGCCGCCGTCGGCATTGAGCAACCAGAGCTGTGGCTTGGGGCCTTCGTCTCCGGTAGCCGTGCCGCGCGCGCTGACGAACGCGATGACCGAGCCGTCGGGCGACCATTGCGGCTGCGATTCGCCACGCTCGCTGTTGGTCAGTTGCCGAGCCGTTCCGCCCGAGAACGGGACGACCCAGACGTGTGACCGACGATCGTGTTTGTCGCCGAGTGCCGTGTCACCCTTGGCCGGATCACTTTTGGCGTTCGGATGTTCCCACGCCGAGATCGTGTAGAGCACGCGGTCGCCTTTGGGCGAGAGCGCCACGCCACCGACGGCGCGGATGCGCATCAGATCATCAGCGGTCATCGGGCGCTTGGACTGCGCCGCAAGACCGACCGGCAGTGTCGCGCATAACAGGCCAACGGCACGCGACATGATCGGCGACATAGCTGGCGAAAAGGTGCGCGCCTGCGGGGCTCGCGCCACCGAACGTGAACGATGTGACAACAGGGGCAACTCCGGAGAGAGGGATGGGCGAATATGCGGCCTGTACGCATCGGCATCCAGCACCCCAGCCCGCGCGCGAGTCAGAACAGCAATCAGAACACGAGTCGGCACGCGATGCAGCACGCGATGTAGCACGTGCGCCATTATCGAGCCAGCGGGCAACGAGACGTTCACGCGTCGTCGAGGCGATCGGTCTCATGCGCGCCGGTGTACCGGCATCGTACATTGGGGGATGCGACCTCGACGATCGGTGCGGAGTACGTGACGTCTCTCTTTGGTTGGTGGCAGGCTGGCGATGCGCGAGCGCGTCGCGCGTTGATCGCAGCATCCGCCGGGTGGATGCTCGACGCCTTCGACGTGATGCTCTACGCGCTGGTCATCCCGTCGGTGATCAAGGAGTTCGGGCTCACCAAAGGCGAAGCAGGCATTTTGGGCTCGGTCACGCTGCTCGCGGCGGCCGGCGGTGGCATTGCCTTCGGTTTCATCTCCGACCGATTCGGACGGACGCGCGCGCTGATGGGCAGCGTGTTGATCTACTCCGTCGCGACGGCGCTTTGCGGGTTGTCGCAGAACCTGTGGCAACTGCTGCTCTTCCGCACAATCCTGGGCATCGGCATGGGCGGCGAATGGGCCAGCGGCGCCGCGCTGGTGAGCGAAACGTGGCCCGACGAGCACCGCGGCAAAGCGCTGGGCTTCATGCAAAGCGCTTGGGCGATCGGCTATGGCCTCGCCGCCGCCGTTACCGCGGTTGTACTCCCCACGTTCGGCTGGCGCGCGGTGTTTTTTGTTGGCGTGTTGCCGGCTGTGCTGACGATTTGGGTCAGACGTAACGTCGAAGAACCCGAACTTTGGCAAGCGCAGCGTCGCGCCAACGCGAGCACACCAGTCACGGCACGTGCCTCGCTTGCCGATGCCTTCAAGGGTCGGCTCGGACGGATCACGATCGCCGTCACTGCCATGAACGCCTGCACGCTGTTCGGCTGGTGGGGACTGAACACCTGGATTCCATCGTACCTCTCTCTGCCAACGGCGCAGGGCGGCATTGGCTTTACCCCGACGGTCATGTCCGGTCTCGTCATCGCGATGCAAGTCGGCATGTGGTTCGGTTACGTCACCTTCGGATTCGTCAGCGATGCGATCGGGCGAAAGCGCACCTACGTCACCTATTTGGTAGCCGCGAGCCTACTACTGCCACTCTACGGCATCACGCATTCCCCGTGGGTCCTGCTCGGGCTCGGCCCACTCGTCGCGTTCTTCGGCACGGGCTACTACAGCGGCTTCGGCGCGCTGACCGCCGAACTGTACCCGACCGCCATTCGTGGCGCGGCGCAGGGGTTCACTTACAACACCGGGCGCATTGCAAGTGCAGCCGCGCCGTTCACCGTCGGCACACTCGCCGCATCGCGCGGATTTTCTTCGGCGTTCGCGGTCACGGGCGCGGCGTTTCTGCTGGCGGCGATGATCTGGCGGTTCATCCCCGAGACCAAGGGACGCACGTTGACGTAGCGTGCGAGGATCGGCGATGCATTGATGAGCGCTGCGGCGTTTTGATGAAGAGCGTCACGCGTGCCTCGCGTACTGTGCTGTGTGGACTCTTGCCATCCTCACGAAACAGAGAGTAGCGTATGGCCATGCCGGCGATCCAGCACGAAGAGTGGACTGCAGATATGCTCGACGACGTCCCAGACGACGGGCGCCGCTGGGAGGTCATCGACGGGCAATTACTCGTGACGCCCGCCCCGATCGACGAACATCAGTTGGTGCTGGGTGAATTGTACGCACTATTTCACGCGTACATCCAGCGCACCAAAATCGCGAAGGTCCTCTTCTCGCCCAGCGACGTGCGACGCGGTACGAAAACGCGCATGCAGCCGGATCTCTTCGTCATCGCATTGGCCGACGGTCGACGCCCTGCGTATCCGTACACGCTAAGCGATCTGCTGCTGACGATCGAAATTGTGTCGCCAGGCTCACGCCGCGCTGACCACCATGTCCGCCGCCGCGCCTATCTCGACGCGGGCGTGCCAGTCTACTGGATCGTGGATTCCGACGCGCGACACATCGAACGCTGGACGACCGGCGACGAGCGACCAGAGCTGATCACCGACCAGATCGAGTGGCGCGCGCCGGGCTTCGATCATCCGCTCGCAGTATCGATCCCAGAACTGTTCCTCAACGCACTC
>JBBQDB010000039.1:0-29578 GCA_038319245.1 Gemmatimonadales bacterium | reverse complement strand
CGTATAACCGCCGACTTTCTCGAGCGCGCGCTGCTGTACGCGAGCAAGCGTTTCATTTGGCAACAGCGAATAGACCGAACCAATGAGTTGCAAATCGTACGTGGTGCCCGTTCCAAGGGCCGCGCCTTTCGCTGCATTCACCACGCGCGACCAGACATCGTTCACGACGCGCATATCGTCATGCCGCACGTAGTAATACACCTCGGCTTCGTCGGGCACGACGTTGGGCGCTTTACCGCCATCGGTGATGACATAGTGAATGCGTGTGCCGTCGGGGATGTGCTCACGCAAAAAGTTCGTCATCACGTCCATGATTTCGACGGCATCCAGCGCCGAGCGTCCACGTTCTGGTGAAGCGGCTGCATGTGCACTGATGCCGTGAAAGCGGAACTTGCCCGTGATGTTGGCCATTGAACGCGCGCCATTCACCACGTTGTCGTCACCCGGATGCCACGCGATCACGGCATCGACGTCCTTGAACAGACCATCGCGCACCATGTACACCTTGCCCGAGCCGCCCTCCTCAGCGGGCGTGCCGATCATGCGGAGCGTGCCTTTCACTTTGTTGGCAATCATCCACTCCTTGAGCGCGATCGCCGCGGCCGTGCTCGCGGTACCAAAAAGATGATGGCCGCAGCCGTGTCCCGGGCCGCCCGCGATGAGCACTTTGCGCTGCGGTGATGCGTCCTGCGACAGCCCGGGCAGCGCGTCGAACTCGCCGAGAATCGCCACCACCGGCTTGCCTTGCCCGTACTCGGCGACGAACGCCGTCGGTTCGCCAGCAACGCCCGCAGTTACGGTGAAGCCCGCCGCCTGCAACTCGCTTTGCAGCAGGGCCGAGCTTTTGGTTTCCATGTAGCCGACTTCTGCGAACCCCCAGATGCGCTTGGCCACATCGGCGTAGTGCACCGCGCCGTTATCGAGCGTGATGAGCATGGCGGCCGTGTTGAGCGCGGGTTTGGCCAACGTATTGGCGGCAGCGGGTCGCGTTCCCTGGGCGTGGAGCGACGTGCCGACGAGGGTCGCGAACAACGTTGCGCCGATCGCGGCGGTAGACCGAACAGGAGTCGTACAGGGCATGGCGGGTCAAGCGAAGAGTGAACCGGCGGACGGGACGCGCGCGGGGGGCACCCACGTCGATAGTCAACATGCCGACGCGGATGTCGTTCGTCCAATCCTGCACGGCGCTTGCGTTCTGCACCGACTCGGCTGGACACGGCGACGAATTGGAGCGAAATAGGGATGAGTGGTCAGTGCTGGCTTTCTTCATCGCTTTCGCGAGGATCTACCGTGTCCGCTCGACGTCTGCTTACAGGTCTCCTGCTGCTCACCGCACTCGGTGTGACGCGCACGCTCCACGCACAAGCGCCGACGCATCCACTCGACGGCCTTTCGGCGCGCGAGCACTGGACCGTGTACGATGCGCTCATCGCGTCGGGTAAGACGGACAGCACAACACGTTATTTGTACGAAGGGTTGCATGAGCCCCCCAAGGCCGAAGTCCTCGCGTGGCGCACGGGACAACCGCTTCGACGCGAAGCGATCGTGCACGTCACACAGCAAATGCGCGGCTACGAAGCTATCGTCGATATCGCGGCCAAGAAGCTGATCTCGTGGACGGAAATTCCCGGTCGGCAGTACATGACCAGTCGGCAGGAATCCGACCAGGCCGACGCGCTGGCGATGAAAGATCCGCGCGTGAAAGCCGCCATCGCCAAGCGCGGCATCACCGACATGACGCACGTGTCCTGTAGCCCGGCCAATCACGGCTATTTCGACCTACCCGAAGAGCGCGGCCATCGTGTCGTGCACATCGATTGCGGCGACGATCGGCATCGCGTTTCGGGGTACGGTCGCAGCATCGGTGGCCTCGTCATCGTCGCTGATCTGACCGACAACAAGATTTTGCGCGTGGTCGACACCGGCGCGCAACCATCCATCGAACCGTTTGGCGATCAGGACGTCGAGGCCGTTGGACCGACACGCGAAACAAAAAATCCGGTGACGATGGTCCAGCCCAACGGTCCGTCGTTCACCGTGAACGGACAAGAGATCAGCTGGCAGAACTGGAAGTTTCATTTTCGCACCGATCCACGCCGGGGCATAGTGCTGTCGCAGGTGCGTTACACCGATGGCGGCAAGGATCGGAGCATCATGTATCAGGGCTCGCTGTCGGAGCTCTTCGTGCCGTACATGGATCCAACCGATCCCTGGAATTATCAGGGCTACTTCGACCTCGGCACGTATCCATCCTCGTTCGGCGGTATCGCGAGCTCGCTCGCGCCCGGGATCGAATGCCCGTCGTACGGCGTGTACTTCAGTTCATGGGTGGTCACCGACAAAGGTCGTCCGCGTGAACGTGCGCGTACGTCATGTGTGTTCGAGCGCAACGCCGGCGACGTCGCGTGGCGTCACACGCGCGACGGTGGCCTCAACAACGAATCCCGCGTCAAGCGTGATCTCGTGCTGCGCATGTACATGAACGCCGGCAACTACGACTACCTCTTCGATTGGGTCTTTCAGCAGGACGGCACGCTCAAGGTCAACCTCGGCGCGACCGGCATGGACCAGGTGAAGGGAATCGCCGGCACACCGAACGACGAAGCGTACGGTCGCCTGATCGCGCCCAAGCTCGTTGGCGTCAACCACAGCCACTTCTTCTCGTTCCGACTCGACATGGACGTGGATGGGCCGGCCAACTCACTGCTCATCGACAAATTACAAACGGAGAAGCTACCGGACAGCAATCCGCGCAAGAGTTTGTGGAAAGTGCTGACCACCGAAGCGAAGACCGAATCGGACGCACAACGTATGTCGTCGATGAACGCGCCCGAGATTTGGCGCATCGTGAACCCGAGTGTGAAAAGCGCATACAGTGGGCCGGTCGGCTACGAAATCGAAGCGATGGGCGCGATGAGTCTGCTCACTCCCGACGACTACATGCAGAGGCGTGCGGGCTTCACCGACCATACGCTTTGGGTCACGCCGTTCAAGCAGAATGAACTGTACTCGGCTGGTGACTATCCCTCGGTCGGTACCGCCGGGCAGGGGCTGCCGACGTGGACGGCAGCGAATCGTGGCGTTGCCAACACCGATGTCGTCGCGTGGCTCTCGCTCGGCTTTCATCACGTGCCGCGCCCGGAAGACTGGCCGGTGATGCCGACGGCGTGGCACAGCTTCGAGATCCGTCCCGTCGGGTTCTTCAGTCGCAATCCTGCCATTGATTTACCAAAGGTGCCGTAGAATCTTTTGCAGCGCGCAACGCGCTCGCGGATATGCGTTGCGCAACGGACCACGCCTCCGCCATCATAGGCCATGCACAGTCTTCTGCTCGTGGGGCTACTTCGTGCCCTGACGCTTCCCGATTCGACACCGTCCCGCTGCGACGGCAAGACGGTGTCGACGGTCGTCATTCGCCGTTCCGCACGCACGATGATGGACAAGGCGCGTGCGCCGGCATGGAGTCGCGCCATTTTGCAACCGTTGCTGCTCGGTACGCCAACACGCGAAAGTGCCATTCGTCCATTTCTGCAACTGAAAGACGGCGGCCCGTGCACCGAGCAGCGACGCGCAGAATCTGAACGTCTCCTGCGCCTCCAACCGTATCTCGCCGACGCTACCGTTCAGGTCGTTGACGAAGCGGATGGGCGAGTGCGCGTCGAGATTGAAACCATCGACGATCTGCGACCGATCCTTGGGCTGGGGCTCAAGGGTGCGCGTCCGACGATCGCTGAATTCGGCAACAACAACGTCGACGGCTCCGGCCAGTTGGTGTCGGCGCGATGGCGCGACGGCCGCGCGTTTCGCGACGGCTTCGGAGTACGCTATACCGACTATCACCTCTTCAATCGGCCCAACATCGCGAGCGTCGTGCTCGATCGTTTGCCATTGGGTTCGTTCATCGCGGCATCGCTCGCGCGTCCGTTCTACACCGATTTGCAGAACGGCGCCGGCTTCATGGGCTATCTGCGCGACGATGGCTACGTCGGATTCGTGCGGCCCAGTGGCGATCCGCTTTCGCTCGAGATCGTGCGTGAACGCGCTGACCTCGGCATCGCTTTTCATTTGCACACCAAAGGCTCAGCGCAGTTGCTGCTCGGGGCGCTGGCCAGCTTCGACAAGCGTACGACGGCGGCCAAGCCGGTCATCATCACCGACAGTGGCTTCGTCCAAACGCCGGATAAGAGTCTGGTCGATCGCTACACCACAACCGAGGCGACGCGCGTCGGGCTCGTGACCGGTGTGCGGTACCTGCGCTTCGCGAAAGCCGTCGGCTTCGACGCGCTCGAAGGTGTGCAGGATATCGGTCGCGGCGTGCAGTTGGCCACGGTCTTCGGCCAGACACTGGGCGGCAGCTTCAAGGGCCCGTTCATCACCACCGATTTATACGTGGGCGTTGGTGGCACGGAGTCGTTTCTGGGGCTGCGTTCGCAGGTGGAAGCGCGCAAAGGCACCACTGGCTGGACCGGTATCGTCGGCAGCGGACGACTCGCGTGGTATTCCAAGCCGAGCAAGCGGCAAACGCGATTGTGGTCGTTGGAGTACGTCGGTGCGTCGAAGGCCGACGCACCGTTCCAACTCACGGTCGACGATCCGCAGACGGGTATTCGCGGCTACGTGGGGTCGCGCCTCGCGGGATCACAGCGGCTGATTCTGCGCGCTGAACGCCGTTGGGTCATGCCCGGGATCTCGACGTACTTCGGGTGGGGCGTCGCAGGGTTTGCCGACGCGGCACAGATGTTCAAGGGCGACGCACCCTTCGGTGCAAACGGCACGCGCGGTACCGTGGGCGTGAGTCTCCTCGCGGCGGTCCCTCGCGAATCACGTTCGCTCGCGCGCCTCGACTTCGGTTTGCCGTTCATTCCGGACAAGAGCGCGAAGGATTTCGCGATTCGGTTTACCTACAGCATCATCGGTCGCTCGTTTTGGCGCGAGCCGGCGGACATTACGCGGGCGCGATTGGGCGCGGCGTCGAGCGATATTTTCAGTTGGCCGTAGCGATGGCGTCGCGGCTGCCTGTCGCTGGCCGTGTGTCGTGCAACGGAACGTTAAAGTACAGCTCGCGCGACGTATTCTGGCGACGCCGAGTCGTTACGGGACCACGCGTCGGCTGCGTGCGCCATCGCGGCAACGACTTAATTGCCGATTGATAGCTGTACCGACAGCACGGAGTTTTTGGGCTTGCTGTTGTTGAGGTCCTGCGTCGAGATGTTGGAGAGTCCCTGCGAGTAGCGCACCGTCAGCGCGTAGCTCCGTCCCAGCGCGCTCAGCGAAAGTCCGGCGCCGCCGATCGCGGCAACATCGTACTTCTTGATCGGGTCGGGGCTGGAGGCGGTCGTGTTCTCGCTGCACTGCTGTGACACTTTCGTGCTTCCCGATGTCGCTTGCGTGCTGCACGAAATACGAAACGCACCGCTGGCGCCCACAAGCAGGATCGGATGCAGGTGCGACGCCTTGTTGCCGACATCGACGCGCAGCAGCACGGGCACTTCCACATAGTCTACCTTCAGGTTGACTTTCAGGGAGTTGCTGCTCACCGCAGACTCGTAGGTAACGCCCTGCTGCGAGTAGTGCGCTTCCGGTTGTAGCGCGAATGCCCCGGCGAGTGGAAAGGTCGCGTAAATGCCCGCGTTCAGCCCGACGCGTCGTTTGGTATCGAAGGCGCCGCCGAATACATCGCGAATGCCGCGATCTGCGTCCGAGAGCGAGGAGAGATTCGTGCCGAGCAGAATACCGTAGCTCGTGTGCGGCGTCGCGCCGCTGCTGAGTTGCGCGCGAAGGGCAGTGGGGGCAAGCATCGCACTGCAGGCGACTATGGAGAGCACGGCAGAGTGGAAGGCGGGGCGCGGACGCATACTGACCTCGGCGAAGGAGGAGACGGTCGGAGCTCCATCAATGCTAACGTGTTTGGGTCTGCTTGGTGGAACTGCGCGACGCACGAGGTCGCAATGATTCGGTACGCCGCGAGTAATTCCGATGATGCCGCGCGCCCACCTCGCGCACACAATGCGCTGACATCGGGCGCGCACACCCGATCGCCACCCCCGACGACGGCGGACGCAATGCAATGGCAGTCATGAACCGGGTACTTCCGGCACGTCAACGCGCGCAATCCCCCCGCGTGAGCCAGCGCCGCGTGCGCGACAGCGTCGTCGTAATGGCCGGAATTGAGCTGTCCACTGCAGGTGAAAGCAAATAGAACTCAAAGCACTTGTTGATTATCGAAGCGCTTCCCGACGCCCGCCGCAGTACGAACCGGTCGCACAGAACCTCCGCGCGTGTGGCGTGCGAGGGGTGACAGACGGAGCAACCGGTCGGCAAGATGACGCCGGGCGATATTCAGACGATAGCGACAAGCTGCAGCGCAACGTCATGATGTCGCTTCAGCCGAGCAGGCGTCTGCGAAGCGCTTCCACCACATCCGCAACGCGCAGCGTGCTCGGCGTGGCTTCAATCCACGGGCGTAATCGCGTGCGCAGTCGTCGAAATGTACGAAGGCAGCCACCAAGCGTTACGAGCACTTGCTCAAGCGAGCGGTCGTCGTGCAACTGTGACACCACCCGGACGAGGAGCACCCAATCCGTCACTTCCTTCATGTGCATCTGCAAACCTGGCAAGGTGCGTTGCGCTTCAAGCCGACGATAGCGACGCGCCTGAGGAGGAAGGGCATCGCAGTACGTTCGCGCAGATTTGAGTGGGCCGGATTCCGCCAACACGATCATGAGCCGGAGGTATACGATCGAGTGTGCAGGCAAGGTTTCCAAAAGCGTCTGCGACATCGTCGCTCTCGCCATGTGATCTCGCTCAGCGCTCGTGCGCGCCGCATCCATTTCTTTCATGGCCCGTGGCTGATACTTCCATCAATCGAGTGCTCGAGGCTTTGTCAAAAACTGTCACTGTTTCTCCAACCTAATGTTTCGCATTGTGTACCACAAGATAAAGCAAACATGCATGAGACAAGGCGAATGAGAAGCGTCCATCGGTTCGGTGTTTCACATCACGCGCTGCTTCCACACTCGGTTCGCGGAGAAATCCCAATGCTGACGCAATCAGGACGAGGCTTTTTCGCTGTAGTTGTCGCCGGAGTTGCTATTGCTCTCGGCGCCTTGTCGTCGCCACTTCGTGCCAGCACTCGCGCCTGCGAAAATGATCGCTGCCTATTCGGCTCGTGGTGTGCCGATGGATACGCAGGACTCGGCTGTAATATGCGATTGGGCGGCGGCTGCGAAAGCTACCTTTGCGGTATCATGTAAATGGCGTACGATCGGCCGCAGAAGCAGTTGGTGGCGAGCATTTTGGTGGCTCGGACTTCGGCGACCGCAGTCGAGAGGACATCCGGAGTCGTGGTGAAACCGTGGATCGCAGTACTCGCAGCGACACTTGCGTCGGCGCACACTCTGCTGGCGCAGACAATCGCCGTCCATCCAACCGCGGAGAACCTTCGCGTCGCCGGCGTCGTCGCGACCGTAGGCATGCGGGATAGCGTAAGCGGCATTGCTGAGCTCGATCAGATGGGACGTCGCCTGCGCAGTGCGATCAGAGTCGATTCGATCGGAACAGTGGATGGTGCACTGCCCACCGTCCTTGGCACCATCATGGACGTTGCGATCGATCCTACCGGTCGCGTATTCGTGCTGGATGTGGCAAACGAGAACATTCGCGTTTTTGATTCGGCAGGCAAACCGCAGTTCGTGATCGGTCAGCGCGGAAATGGGCCCCTCGACTTTCGGTTTCCCGTTGCGATTTGGTCGGAAGGCGTGGGGCGCATCGTGGTCGTGGATGCGCAGCTCGGTGCGAAATACTTGACCGTTGGCAACGGTCGAACAGTTCAGCTCGATCGCGTTGTGCCGTTGGCTGGTTCACCGACGGGCGCGTGTGGAAGCGGAGGCAACCTGTACGCATACTCGCCCTCACTGGACGTCGCAGCAGGGGTGTCCGGCGGTATTGAGAAAGTCGTACGCATGCACGCTTCAAATGGGCGACTCGTTCGCAACATGGGCGAGTCGTATCAGGCTGCGTCTCCGCTTGTTCGGGGCATCATGTCGGAGGGGACGGTCGCGTGCATCAGAGACGGCAGTACACTCTTTACGCTGTCAAAGCTTCCCTTTGTGCACGGCTACGATTCCACTGGGACGCGTCGTTGGAGCCTTCGATTGACTGACTTTGTGATCGGGAGGCAGATTGAGCGAAAAAACGAAAACGGGCATTTGGCGATTGGAAGTGATCCCAAGGATCCGACTGCGTCTTATGTCCGTCGTATGACCCCGTTGGGCGCACGCTTTGTCGCCGTGCAAGTGGGCTTGATGACGC
The DNA here is from genome assembly GCA_038319245.1 of Gemmatimonadales bacterium. Classification (GTDB taxonomy): domain Bacteria; phylum Gemmatimonadota; class Gemmatimonadetes; order Gemmatimonadales; family Gemmatimonadaceae; genus Gemmatimonas. The sequence goes on along the minus strand of JBBQDB010000039.1, from coordinate 21,268 downwards.
CACAGTCGCTGCGGGATCGATCACTCTGGTCGAAAATCGATACGTACTTAGTCGATGTACAGGCACAGAAGAGCGTCTTCGTTTCGTCGTCGCTACCACTGCTGAGCACTGTGAACGGCAACTCGCTCGTTGGATTTGATAACGATCCGTTTCCACGGGTGATTCGACTGGCGATCGCGAAATAATGGTTATTCAAATCGATCAGTAGGAGATGCGCATGTTCTCCGCTCGCACGATGGTGGTGTCCACGCTCGCATCGATAGCATTTACTGGCTTCTTTTTCACTGGTCGCTTTCTCGCGACCGAGATCAAGAGCCGCGCGTCGGTCGCACTTGTGAGCACGGATGCGGTGCCCCGACCGGGTACCGCGTACGTGTTCGTATATGTCGGATCCTCTCGTTGCGGACCGTCGAATCGCGAAGGGCTAAACAGGCGAGTCTCCGACCTTATGGCAATGATGCGCACGAAAGCTTCACATGAGCGGAAAGGCTTCGTCACCATTGGTATAGCCCGCGAAAACAGCGCACGCTCTGGTCTCGCGCATTTGGAAAGAGTTGCGAACTTTGACGAAATCGCCTCGGGACAAGGAGTGTTGAATGTGGCGAGTGCGCATTTTAATTCACGTGATCACAAGGGCATGCCGGCAACACCGCAGCTTGTCATTCTCGAGCGCATAGTGAAGGCCGGTGTCGGAGGAGTAGATCCGACCTCTGTTGAGGAATTGGTGCTCCTTCGTAAAGTTGGCGTAGATGAGATACTGAAATGGCACGCCTTGAACGCACCATTGCCGGCCTCCCGCAACGCGCCAGACACAGCGCTGATTGCGATACGCTGATTCCCGATGCGCCTGTGCGTCGGAGCTGTTCCACCTCTCAGTGGGAGTTTCGTATGGAAAAGTCCAAAAGACGTTGGATCATAGCCGCCGCTATCGCCATAGCTGGCCTCTCTATCGGGGCCTATGCCGTGCCGGTGCGAGCAGAGTCGCGCACAATCTTCGCTTGCGAGCAGGATATCTGCAAAAACAACAAGTGCGAAGACGCGACGTCCACGCAGAAGGGCTGCAACGTTACGGGCGCCTTCACCTGCGAGACTTACAACTGCGGCGACCTGTAGCGGCGTAGTGTAAACATCGGTCCTCGACAGCTATCGGCGCGCGCTCTGGTCAAGGTTTTTGAAGAGTTTGAGCAGAGCGCGTCACCACACGCGACAAACTCGAACCGGCGTTGGACTCTCAACCACGCGAGCCTGAAACAGAAACGCTGAGGTTCGTTGTGGCTATATCGTCAGAAGCATGGTGTGTAAAGGCACACTGAAACAGGTCGCATCCTGACGGCGCCACGCGCGCGCAACGGTATCTTTCGATGCTACACAGCCGCCATCCGCGCTTGCGAGCTGTGTACTGGCTGTCGCGCCGCAGCATCACGCAGAGCCGATTCGCGCGGAAAAGCAGGCCAGTCTGACCGCAACGGCAAACGTGCACCCGAAACGCCGTCTCATCCGTCCCCTGCAACTTGCACGATACCACGCCGACTGGCGGTACTGCGAGACCGGACAAGCGCTCGCGGCGCTGGCGTGCAAGGTTGTGAGAAACCACTCGGCCAAGCCCCGCCATCGTTGTCGGAGCACCTTGCGTAGCTGTTGCTTGTGCTTGTCGAGCGTTGCGTCGGCCGACACTTGCTTCAGGCGATGCTTCTCCTCGGTGATCGCTCGCAGTTTCCGGAGCCCATTCACTCCCCGTATCGCGAAGCGCTTCTTTCAAGGGGTTGGCTCGCTCAGTCCGAACGCTCGGCACCCATCGGCGACGACCGTCGCACTCGCCGCTGAGTGCGTCGCATACGCCATGCACGCTACGCTGGACTTCGACCTTTTTACGATCCGACTCCTAAGCCCATGCAGAGTGAACGAACGTGAGTCTTCCGCCGAAATCTCTACTTTGCGTCTGCCCAATTGTTTCGCGGGGAGATCAGCACATCCTGATCGCGACACGACGCCAGCTCACGCGCAGGATTTTGAAACCATCAGCATCAATCGGGTACCATTGCGCGCCCCTCGCTTCTTTATAATCCTCTGGCATCGGACTCGTACACACACCCTATCGCCACCCCCGACGACGGCGGACGCAATGCAATGGCAGTCATGAACCGATTCACGCCCGCACGACCCCGCGCCCGAGCCGAGTTCGCGCTCCCTCCTCGCGCGATCGCCAACGTCGTCGCCTTCGCCGCTGCGTACGCCGTTGCATCACTCGCATTCCTCGCACTCTCCGCCTGCTCCAATTCCGCCGCCTCTGCATCCCCCGCCTCCGCAGATTCAACCACCCCACACAACTCCAACACCGACTCCACTCCCACACTCGCCCTCCCCGTCGTCGCCGAACCCGCTCGCGACGCAGACCTCGTTCTGCGCGTCATCACCACGGGCCAGATCCGCTCCGACGCGGCGGTCAAGCTGCGCACCGAAGTCAACGGCACCGTCGGTACCCTGCGCGTACGTCCCGGTGAACGTGTCGCGAAAGGACAACGGCTCCTCACCCTCGACCCGTACCCGTTCGACCTCGCGGTCCGCGAAGCCCGCGCCACGGTCGACGAAGCCGAACAACGCTTTCTCGAGAGCTACGTCCCCGAATCGCTCGTCACGGGACATGCCCCCACCCCCGAGCAACGCAAATCGCTCATGAGTCGGGCCGGCCTCAACGGCGCGCGTCTCAAGCTCGAACGCGCGACCTTCGAACAATCCCATGCCACGATCCTGAGTCCGATCAACGGCATGATCGACGCCATCGACATCACACTCGGCGAGCGCGTCACCAGCGGACAGCCGCTGCTGACCGTCGTCGATACGCGCAACCTGCGCATTGAAGCGCAGGTGCTCGAACACGACCTGCCCCGGTTGCGCATCGGCGGCGAAGCACGCATCACCAGCGCTGCGGCCCCGGGGCGCGAAATCACGGGCCGCATCGATGCGGTACTCCCGCTGGTGGATTCGGTGACCCGAGCCGGCCGGGCAATTGTGCGCGTGGGTGGCGACGGATCACTGCGTCCCGGGATGTATGCCGATGTGCAACTCGAAGCAGCGCGTCTACGTTCGCGACGCCTCGTACCAGCGCGCGCAATCGTCGAACGCGACGGCCGACCACTGGTCTTCGTCGTACGCAACGGACGCGCCCAGTGGACTTATATCGTCCCCGGTCGCACCAACGGACGCGACACCGAAGTGCTCCCCGACTCCGCCACGGGACAGATCCCCGTGCAAGCGGGCGACGCGGTGATTGTAGACGGGCAACTGACGCTCACGCACGACGCACCGGTCAAAGTGCTTCCGCCGCGCGAGCCGTCCACAGCCGCGCCATCCGCCAACGCGTCAACCGCAACCGCGACCTCCGCGAACGCGCGTGCCACCGCGCGTTCCACACGCGACGCCTCACGTCGCCCCTGACGCACCCTCATGTCCATCGCTGCCCTCGCGGTCCGCAAGCCGGTCGCCACGGTCGCCGCTATCCTCGCGGTCGTGCTCATGGGGGCGGTCTCACTCAGCCGACTGCCGGTTTCGCTGCTGCCCGATGTCTCGCTCCCCGTGCTGACGATCCGCACCGTCTATCCGGGCGCGGCCTCACCCGAAGTCTCGCGCTTCGTCGCAGAACCCATCGAGGAAGCGATTGCCGCAACACCGGGGCTGGTCGAACTCCGCTCGGTCAGCCGCAACGGCGAAGTGACCACCACCGCGCGCTTCGGCTGGGGCACGGACATGCGCGGTACGGTGCTCACAGTACGCGAACGCCTCGACGCCGCACGCGGTAGCCTCCCCGAACGCGCCGAACGCCCCACACTCCTCACCAGCGATCCGGGCGAACGACCGATCGCCGTGCTGGCCGTCAAATCTGACTCGAACGGCGGCGACCTCCGCTCGCTCGCGCGCACGGCCACCGACGTCCATGCCCGACGACTCGAACAGATCGCCGGCGTCGCCAGCGTCGCCGTGGTCGGTGCACCGCACGACGAAATTCGCGTCGATCTCGATCCGCAACGACTGCGCGCCCTCAACCTCACGCCGGAAGACATCGCGCAATCGATCCGCAACGAAAATGTCACGGGCGCGAGCGGCACGATCCGTCGCGGCCAATTCCGTTTCTCGGTCCGCGCCCTCACCGAATTCCGCACCCCGGCCGACATACTCGGCACTCCCATCGGCCGCAGCGGCGCTGGCATCACCCTGCGCGATGTCGGCACGGTCACGCTCGGACTCGCCGATCCACTCACCATCACGCGCCTCGACGGCACACCGGCAATCGGACTCGTCGTTTACAAAGACGCCGGCGCAAATACGGTCGCCGTCACTCGGCGCATGCACGACGCGATCGCCCAACTCGAGACGGAATTTCCGCGCGCGCGCATCACAATCGTCGCGGCGCAAGCCAGCTTCGTCGAAGATGCTCTCAGCAATCTCGGTCAGGAAATCATCGCCGGCGGTATCCTCTCGCTGCTGGTGATCCTGCTCTTTTTGCGCGACTGGCGCATGTCGCTCGCGATCACGGCGGTGGTGCCACTCTCGGTCCTGGTCGCACTCGTCGCGCTCCAGGCCCTCGACGTCTCGATCAACGTCCTCTCACTCGGCGGACTGGCACTCGGCACCGGCCTCCTCGTCGATACAGCCATCGTCGTCGCGGAATCGATCGGCCGACGACGCGACGACGGCATGTCGTTGCACGATGCGGCAATCATGGGGACGGACGAAGTCGCCGCGCCACTCTTCGCCGGCACGCTCACCACGGTGCTGGTCTTCGGCCCGATCGTCTTCGTGCGCGGACTCGCCGCGGCACTCTTTCGCGACCTCTCGCTGAGCGTGGTGATGACAGTCGCGGCATCGCTGCTGCTCGCGCTCACGCTGATGCCCGTGCTCATCGTCGGCCGTCGTCGGAAGTCCGACGCCGCGGGGCGCGTGTCCGTACACACATCGCTCATCGCCGCCGACGCGCTCTCCACCGATCCGCCGTCGCCAACCTCGCCGCCGCGCAACGGCATCTTGGATCGATGGGGAGCGCAACTGACGCACTGGTACGAACGTGGCGTCACCTGGTCGCTGACCCACACACGCACCGTCTTCGCGGTGGCCACCACCGCCATGCTCTTCACGGCGCTGTTGGTGTGGATCCTCCCCAAGGAAATCCTGCCGCGTGTGGATGACGGCGTGCTCGTAGCCCAGTTGCAACTCCCTGAAGGCACGAGCATCGACGTCACCGCGCAGCAATCGGTTCGCCTCGCGCAGGCGGCGCGCGCGCTTGGCGCGCACGGCATCTATGCGCGCATCGGCAAGGCCACCGACGAAGAAATCCTCGCCGGTGCCGACCCCGGGTCGAGTGCGACTGCGCAGCTCATCGTCCCGGTGCCCGACGACGCCGACGCCGCGGCATTCGCGCAACGCCTGCGACGCGCGGTGCCCGATCTCGCCCGCGGTGCGTTGGCGATCGATCTCGCCGGGCAATCCGAGTTCGGCTCGCTCATCGGGCGCGAAGGCCGCCTCGTGCGCGTGGAACTCTCCGCACCAACCATGCTCGAATCGCAACGATGGGCCGACAGCGTGCGCACCGCGCTGCATGGCATCACGTCGCTGTCGGACGTACGCAGTGCATTCGCCGAGTCGCAACCGATCGTCGAGATCGCGCTGGAACGTACGCGGTTGGCGGAGCGGGGGATCGCGCCCCAGCAGGTGGCCAGCGCCTTGGCAGGCGCACTCGGGGGCGTGCAGGCGAGTGAACTACGCGAAACCGATCGTCGCACCCCGATCGCGGTGCGCTACGCCGGCGCACGCAACGAAGAGCTCGAGACCGCATTGCGGACGCCGATTCGAGGCGTGCCGCTCGGCCAGTTGGTGCGCGTGACCGAAACGCGCGCGCCACTCGAAGTCGTGCGCGTCGGACAGCGCCCGGTCACCATTGTCGAGGCGCTGGTCGAGCAGGGCGGTACCGCCAAGGCCACGGATGACGTGAGAGCACGTATGCAGTCGCTCGCGCTCCCCGTGGGCGTAACGTGGCAGGTGGGTGGTGCCGACGCCGAACGCGTGCGCACCAGCCGAGAGCTCACCATCGTGCTCGTGTTGGCGGCAGTGCTGATGTTTCTCGTGTTGGCGGGCGAGTTTGCGAGCTTCACCATTCCGCTGGTCGTGATGCTGACCGTGCCGTTGGCCGGCGCGGGCGCGGTCATCCTGTTGTGGCTCACCGGGCAATCGCTCAATGCCGTGTCGCTGATCGGCATTGTCGTCATGATCGGCATGGCCGACAACGAAGCTGTCGTCAAGCTCGACGCGATTCGCAAATTCCGGGAGGACGGCCATTCGATCGACGATGCCATCCGCATGGGCGGCGCGCAGCGATTGCGGGCGATCGCGATGACCAGCATCACCACCGTCACCGGTGTACTGCCGTTGGTGTTTGGATGGGGCAGTGGCGGCGCACTGTATCGACCATTGGCGGCGGGCATCATCGGCGGCTCGGTAAGCGCGTTGCTGGTGACGTTCTTCCTGCTGCCCGCGGCCTACGCCGTGCTCGAGCGTCGCACCGAACGCGCGCGCGCTCGACGTACACTGCGCAACGGCGCGAGCAGCGTCGTCGTCGCGTGATGCACCGGCTACGCGCACACGATGTGGGCGTGATCGCCACGTGATCCGATTCGCCGTCGCGCGGCCGACCGTTGTCTGGGCGACGTGTGTCGCGCTGCTCATCGCCGGCGCGATTGCGTTCTCGCGATTGCCGCTGGCCACGCGCAGCACCGTCGAGTTGCCGCGGCTGCAGATCAGTGCCGGCATGCCGGGCGCTGCGCCCGAAGTGATCGAGACGTATCTCACCTCGCCACTCGAAGCGGTGGTGCAGGGCGTACGCGGTGTGCGGCGGGTGAACAGCAATTCGTATGACGATTTTGCGTCGATCACGGTGGAACTCGACGCACGGGCCGATGTGCAGATGACGCGGCTGGCGATTCTCGAACGGATCGAGTTGTTGCGCGCCGAGCTGCCGCCGGGTGTGTACGGCCCGACGGTCGCGAACTATGTGCCACAGGGGCTCGAGGAAGCGCCGCTGTTGGCACTCACGGTCTCGGGGCCGATCACCGCCGGTGCGTTGCAGCACATACTCACCGAGCGGGTCACACCGCGTTTGAGCGCGATCGATGGTGTGGCGGGTGTGCAGGTGCGTGGTGGTACCACGCGCGGCGTCGCGGTGTCGTACGACGCCACCATGCTGCGGCGCATCGGGGTCTCGCCACAACTGTTGTCGAACGCGGTGAACGGCGCGCGTGTTGTGCAATCACTCGGCCTGCAGACGCGCGGCGGTCGCACGCGCCATGTCGTGCTGCGCGATCAGCCGAATGCCGTGGGCGATCTCGCGACACTCCCGATTCGTGCACCCGGCGGACGCGTGTTTGCGTTGGGTGCGATTGCGACTGTGCGCGCCGAGGAGGATGCGAGGGGGAGCTTCTTTCGGATTGATGGGGTGCCGGCCGTTGTGGTCGAAGTGACGCGACATCCCGGCGCGGACGCGATCCGCACGGCGTCGCTGTTGCGTGCTGCGATTGCCGACATCGCGCGCGCCTTGCCAGCCGGTGTGCGTCTTCGCATCGCCAGTGACGACAGCGAAAGCTTGCGCGACGAGCTGCGCGATCTGACGCGACGTGGCGCGCTGGCGTTCGCTGCCGTGGTGCTCGTGCTCGCGGTGCTGTTGCGGCGATGGCGGGCCGTCGCACTGGTGCTCGGGAGTACGCTCGTCGCCATAGCCGCGACGGCGCTGTCGCTCTACCTGCTGGGCGTGCCGGCCAATCTGCTGACGCTCGCCGGACTCGGGATGGGCGTGGGCGTACTGGTGCAGAACGCGCTCGTGGTGGTGCAGCGGCTGGGAAGTGAGGCTTCAACGCAACGCGCCGATGTCGCACGCCGTATCGCGCCCGCAGTGATCGGCAGCACGCTGGCCACCGCGGTCGTGTTGCTCCCGTTCCTGTATCTGCAGGGGAATGCACGACAGGCGTTCCTGCCGTTCGCCACCGCGTTCGTGTTGGCGCTCGCGTGGAGCGTGGTGACGGCGTTGCTCGTCGTCCCGGCGATCGGGATCGGCGATAGCGCATCGCAGGGCAGCGCAGCGCGAAACACCTCGAAGGCGCTGCGCCGTCGTCCGTGGGCGCGATGGCGTCGCGCGTATGCGCGCGTGCTCGTGCGTCTGCTGCGCTGGCGTGTGGTGACGCTTGTGGTGTCGATTGGCGTACTTGGCGTGCTGACGTGGGGCTTCATCGAGAAGGTGCCCCGGTCGTCGTTCGGCGGTTTCGGGGAGCGGCGTACGACTCTGTCGGTCGGGCTGTCGTTCCCGCGCGGCTCCGATCCTCAATCACTCGATGCGGGCATTCGCGACTTTGAACGCCTGGTCGTCGGACGTCCCGACGTCGAACAGGTGCGCTCGTCGTCGCGCGGCACCACGTCGGCGCAGATGTACGTCACCTTTACGCGGGCCGGCGGCTACACCAGTGTGCCGCTCGAACTACAGGAACGGCTCACGCAACGCGCGGTGCTGGTCGGCGGGGCAAGCATCAGCGTGTTTGGCGAAGGGCCGGGTTTTTCGTCCGGTGGCGGCGGCGGCAGCATGTCGAGCTTTCGGCTTCGTGTGCGAGGCTACAGCTACGACGGGGTGGGGCGCATCGCTGCCGACGTACAGGCGCGTCTCGAGCGAATCGCGCGCGTGCGCGACGTACGCATGTCCTCGGGTGGCTACGTCGGCGGTGAGCGAGGGTATCAAGTGACGATCGTGCCTGATCGCGCGGCGTTGGCGCGCTCCGGCGTCAGCGCGGCGCAGCTTGCCGCGTCCATCGCTCGCGAAATACGTGGCCCCGCCGGCCGCCAGTTGCTCGAAATCGGCGGGGATGAGATGCCGGTAACGGTCAAGGCGATGGGCGCTCGCGATCGGTCGCTTGGCGAATTGCAAAGCGCGCTGGTGCCCAATGCGGCCGAGTCGCCGGTGCACATCGGCGATCTCGCGCTGCTCAGTGAGCGTGAGGCGTTGAGCACCATTCTGCGCGAAGATCAACAGTATGTTCTGCAGGTGGCGTACGATTTTCGCGGTCCTCCCAAGCTTGCGCGCCGCACGCACGACGCGTTCGTCAAGTCGCTCGCTGCGCCGGCCGGATACACCATCACCGACATCACGGAGCGCTTCGGTCGCGACGAGGACGAGAGCGAACGCGGTCTGTGGCTCGTGGGCGCGATGGGGATCGCGCTGGTGCTGCTCGCGGTCGCGCTGGTGTTCGACTCGGTGTGGAGCGCCGCGATGGTGCTGGCCAGTCTGCCGTTGTCACTGGCCGGCATCGCCGCCGCGTTTTGGTTCACTGGCACGGCGTTCACGCGCGAGGCTGCCGTTGGTGTCGTTCTGGTCGTGGGGCTCGGCGTCAACCACGCCATTCTCGTCATCGATGCGGCATTGCACGCGCGCCTGCGTGGTCCGCTCACGCCCGCGGTGGTGCTGCATGCGATGCGCGACCGCGCCGGCATGATCGTCTGCGTCACGCTCGCATCGTTGGCCTCATTGGTCCCGCTGTCGGTCGGTACGGATGCGCGGCAACTATTCGGTGCGATCGCGTTGGCCACGGCCGGCGGTACGGTTGCGGGGACGCTCGGTGTGCTGTTCGTCATGCCCGCGCTGCTGCCATCGTGGTCGCGCCGCCGTCGTGGCTGACGTACTGCCGGCAACTAAGTCTGTGACGTAAGGTCGTTGCAATTCGCTGCCCAGATTGATCAGATGCGCAGAGTATCCGTCGGAATGACAGCGGCAAAAACCAACGCCCGCTGGGGAACGCTTGTCAAGGTTGCATGGTTCCGCTTCGTCCACACGCCGTTGTGGATATGCCCAACCGACAATACGATCGCCGCATTGCACTGGCGTTCCGGAATCAGCTTCTGCGTTGCACGGCGATCGATATGCGGAGCGTATCTGCTGTTTAATGCGCGTTTGCAGGGCACGAATTTGAATCACGCACGCTTGACACGACAGGCACTCACAAAAAGTACGGTGCCTCCTTCACGCGTTCAGTCATTCAAACGAAGTTCACATCGGAGCAGAGGAATGTCTGGTATCACCGTTGCACAGTTTGACCTCGTGTACAACGCGTTCTCGTTCACGATTGCGGTCATGGGCGCAGCAACGCTCTTCTTCATCCTCAGTCGGTCGCAGGTCGCGCCGGCGTACAGAACTGCGCTGGCCGTGACGGCGCTCGTGACGGGAATTGCGCTTTACCACTACCTGCGCATCTTTGCCAGTTGGGAAGCCGCATACACGATCACCAACGGGACCATTGCGGCGACCGGCGTCAAGTTCAATGATGCCTATCGGTACGTCGACTGGCTGCTGACGGTGCCACTGCTGCTCGTCGAACTGATTCTTGTGATGCGCCTTTCGCCAGCGGAATCCACGAAGAAGGCCGTCAAGCTCGGCGTGCTGGCTGCGGTGATGGTCGGTCTCGGGTATCCCGGTGAGATCGCGTCGGACTCCTCGACCCGCTGGCTCTGGTGGAGTCTGTCGATGATCCCGTTCCTGATCATCGTATACGATCTGTCGGTGGGCCTGAAGGCGTCGATCGGTTCGCAACCGGAAGCGGCGCAGGGCCTGATTCGCTCGGCACGCACGTTGACCATCGTGTCGTGGTGCTTCTATCCCCTTGTCTTCGTGTTGCCGATGCTCGGCGTGACAGGCGGAAACGCGACGACAGCCGTGCAGGTGGGTTACACGATTGCCGATATCGTCGCGAAGGCGGGTTTCGGCGTGTTGATCTACCTGATTGCTGCACGCAAGTCGGACGCAGAACGTTTCGTGCCCGCATGACACACCTCACTGGCGGTGAACAGTTCACCGCCGGCGTTGCGGCACGTAACCTCTATTTGGCCGCTCGATCGTGGGATGCCGGTCAGGCGCAGCGGGGCTCGAGCTATGCGGACTGACGCGGATCTGATCATACTCGGCGGTGGATGCGCCGGCCTCAGTCTCGGTGAGCGGTTGGCTGAGTCGCCACGACCGGCGCACCGTACGATCGTGATCGAAGCACGTCGCGCGTACGTGACCGACAGAACGTGGTGCTTCTGGAGAACAGCACCGCACCGCCATGATGCGTTGGTGGCAAAGTCATGGACACAACTGCAGCTGCGATCTGCGGGGCGTACGGTGCGCGTCGATTGCCGGAACGCTCCATACCAGATGCTTGAATCCGGATCATTCTACGAACGGGCCGCAGGAGCCATTCACCGATCCACGTCAGTCGAACTACAGCTTGGCACGACGATCACCGCTGATCCACAGTGGAGCGGTGATCGCTGGTCCGTCAGCACTGCACGTGGGACACTGTCCGCGCGACAGATCATCGATACCCGTGCGGCAAGCATCCCGCGCGAAGGTGACGCGGTGCTGTGGCAATCGTTTCTCGGTCATGAAGTCGTGTGTGACGGGCATCCGTTCGATGATGGCGTGGCGACGTTGATGGACTTCGCCGGTTGTCTGGATGATGGGGTACTCTTTCACTACGTTTTGCCGATTTCGCCGAATCGCGCGCTCATCGAAACAACGGTGTTCGGTCCGCGGCCGATGTCGGCGACATGTCTTGCGCGGCACCAGGATGCCGCGTTGGACAAATTCTGCGGTGGCGGTGCACGCACGGTAGTCCGCCGCGAAGGTGGTGTCCTGCCTATGGGCATGAAGTCCTTGGCCTCGTCGCCGGGTTCAGGGTTTGCGCGCGCTGGGGTCATGCATGGTGGCGCTCGCCCAAGTACGGGATATGCATTCCAGCGAATCCAGCGATGGGCGCGCGACTCCGCGGCTGTTCTCCGTGACGGCGGCGCAGTCTCCGGACACGCCACGGATCCGATACTACGTCGCAATATGGACCTGCTTTTTCTCCGCGTCGTTCGCCATCACCCGGAGCGCGCGGCAGAGCTCTTTTTGAACATCTTCGGCGTGAACGATCCGATGCGCATCATCCGGTTTCTGACTGATACCGGTTCGCTCACCGATTGCGCCGCTGTTATCGCGGCCTTGCCGACCGGGCAGTTTCTTCGTGAGATCTGGCGTGGAATGCGATCGCGTCCCAACAGCCAGTTGGAACTGGCATGAATAGCGCGTTACGAACACATGGGCTGATGTTCTGCGGTCTGTCTGCGGCCGTTGCTGTCAGTTCCGTGCTGCTGCCGCCGCTCACCGAGCGCGCTGAGCTGCTGCTGATCAGCGGTTTGATTCTGGCGCTCGGTGTGCCACATGGTGCACTGGATACGATCTTTGCGCAGCAGGTGTATCGGCTTCGGTCGCCCAGCGCATGGTTGGCAGCAGCCGTCGCGTATGGTGTGCTCGCGGCATCGGTTGTCGGTGCGTGGATGCTGTCGCCCGCCGTCTTTTTGATCGGGTTCCTGCTGCTGTCGATCGCGCACTTCGCCGGCGATCCGGAGTCAGGCGTAAAGACGTTGACGCGCGTCGTCTACGCTGGTGCAGTGATCGTGCTGCCCTGTCTCCGCTTCGAGGCCGACGTCGCGCGGCTCTTTGGTTTTCTCGCGGGACCACGAAGCGGGGCGTCACTGGCCGCGGCGCTGTCGATGTTGGCGTGGCCATGGATGGCGTGTTGTCTGTGCACAGCTGCACTGGAGTGGCGACCACACCGGATGGCGGCAACAGAATTGCTCGCCGTCACCTTGCTGATGCTCGTCGCGCCGCCCTTGATCGGGTTCACCGCGTTCTTTTGCGGAATGCACAGTGTGCGCCATGTCATCCGCACCTACCACTACGCGAGCCGCAACTCACTCCGCTTTCTCATCAGCGCTGCCACGGTGCCCATGTTTGTGGTAGTGCTGGCGGTCATCGTGGGGTGGATGTTTTTCGATCGCAGTTCGCTGTCCGAACATGTCACACAATTCCTGTTCGTCGGGTTGGCTGCGCTGACCGTACCGCATATGGTGTTGGTGGAACGGGTGCGGCTGTCGGGGTGGCGACTCGGTGCGGCGTCGACGGCTGACTAGATCGCGCGGAACTGCCGCGAGTGACCGTCCAATTCGTCATCGGGCCTGGCGCGTGTCACCGCGTCTACTGCGCCGAGTTCGCGTGCAAACGCGACGAAGCCGGCGGGTGCGTTGCGGAGCGCGTCGATACTCGCGTGGCTTACCGTCCGCACGTCGCGCCAACCGATGACGTCCGTGAGATCGGCGCCGTCGAGCGTCGCGGCAGAAAGTCGAGCCCGCGTCAGATTCGCGTGTTTGAGATACGCCCCGGAGAGATTCGCGGCGACCAGATCGGCGTCGGTGAGATCGGCACCTTCGAGATTCGCCCCAGCGAGATTGGCGCGCGTCAGGTTCGCGCGTTGCAGGCTGCCTCGTACGAGCATCGCGCGAGGCAATTGTACGTCTTCCAACCACGCGTCGTCGAGCGTGATACCGGCCAGTGACACTCCGTTTTTGAGCAAGTCGGCCAGCGCTTCAACGCGACCACCGCTGCCGCCCTTACCCTGCGCACTGTTGATCACCTGCCACGCCTGATAATTGGAATCGATGACGGCACGCGTCGCTTCCGCGGCATCAGCGACGATGCGCTCACGTCGTCCCGCCCAGAACTGGTAGGCGCTGAAGACGAACGCCCCCAGCTCGACCAGTCTCGAGAGGTTGACGACATTCTGCAGCCATTGGCCCCAACCCACTGCATTGCTCGACGTGCCCGCCGCCGCCTGAGCCGCCGCCTGCGCTGCCACCGGTCCGGTCATGGCCAATGCGCCACCGATGGCCACGCCGAGCGCGCCCAAGGTCCATCGCATCCATCTGCGTTCGCCGAGCATCGTGCTCCTGTCCTGTGAACTGAACCCGCTCCTTTCGTCGGTAAGTCTGCTAGACTACCGCGCTTATGTCGAATCGCAAAGTCTCCTCACGTACCGGTTCCCCGACTGCGCTGCGCCCGGCCGCGTACGCTGGCGCCGCAGCGGCCCTCGTCTCCGTTCTGGCCGCCATCGCCATTCGCACGGTTCCGACGCTTGAAACCGTGATGGCGCTGGCGCATCTCGTGCTTACGGCACTGTTCTACGCGACCGCCGGAGCCCTCGCCGCGCGCCTTGGTGCCGCAGGATGGCGGGCTGGTCTCTTTGCCGGTCTGGTGGACGCGCTGGTTGGTCACACGCTCGCCTACGTTATCGCGGCGCCACCCGATCCCGCACGAATCTCACTCCCCGCCGGCATCAGTCAGACCTCCGAAAACCTGGCGCGCGCCCAGTCGTGGGGCGCGATCGTGGGCGCCGTGTCGACCGTGATCATCGCCGCTGGTGCCGGTGCCCTCGGGGCGTGGTACATGCGCCGCGCTCGCCGGTCGGCACAATGACGACGGTGCACACTCCACCAGACCACCGAGACACCTGAACGCCATGCCGGCAAAGAAGGGAACTGCAGCACCGAAGACCGCAAAGAAGGCCGTGGCGAAATCCGCGCCCGCGAAAAAAGCGCCACAATCGATGCCCTACGAGCAGGGCAAGTGGGCGCATGTCTACACGCGTCCAACCGGAGAGCGCCGCTACTGGCTCATCAAGTCCGAACCCGACGTGTTTTCATTCGACGATCTGTTGGCCGCACCGCAGCAGACCACCTGCTGGGATAGCATTCGCAACACCGGCGCACGCAACTTTCTGCGTGACGCGATGAAGATCGGCGATCTCGCCTTTTACTATCACTCGAACGCCGAGCCGTCGGCGATTGCCGGCATTGGCGAAGTGGTGCGGGAAGGCTATCCCGATCACACCGCGTTCGATCCGTCGCACGCGTACTACGACGCCGACTCGGATCCCGCGGCGCCGATGTGGTTCATGGTGGACGTGAAGGCGGTCGCAAAACTCGACCGCGCCGTGACGTTGCCCGAGATCAAGGCCACGAGCGCGCTCGCCGAGATGGCGTTGATCAAGGTCAGTCGCCTTTCAGTCATACCGGTGACGAAAGGCGAATGGGATTTCATCATCGCGCTGAGCAAGACGGTGAGTGCGTAAGTCGGCCGATTACGGCAACGCGAACGCCACATATGTCCCGCCACTCGGCGCGCCGTTCTTGCCACCACCACACGCAATGACGATGTACTGCTTCCCGTTCACGATGTAGGTGGACGGTGTCGCGTTGCCCGCAGCCGGCAACGTGCTCTGCCAGAGCAGCTTGCCCGTCGCTTTGTCGAACGCGCGGAACTTGTTGTCATACGTCGTCGCGCCAATGAGCAGCAACCCGTTTTCGGTCACGATCGCGCCGCCGTAATTGTCGGTCCCCGTGTTCCTGACCCCCTTGGCCGCAAGCTTCGGATATTCACCAAACGGAATCGTCCACCGAATCCTGCCGGCGTTGAGGTCGATCGCGCTGAGCGTGCCCCACGGTGGCTTGATTCCCGGATACCCTTCGTGGTCGGTGAAGATGTCGAAGTACGCCGTGCGATATGGCAACGTGTACGGACTCGTTCCCACTTTCGCGATCGATGCGTCCTTGCCCGTGGCGAGGTAGTTCACGATATCGTTGATCGCACCGCCTTCCATCGCGGCCGCAAACGCCGGCATGCGCCCAGCGCCTTCGCGAATGATCTTGAGCAGTTGCTCGCGCGAACGGCGCTCGATCACGTTCACGAGTGATGGGCCGATCGCCGTGCCTTGACGCTGATCACCGTGGCACCCCGCGCAGTTCGCCGCATACAGCGACTCGTCGCTGCGCGGTACGAGCTTGAGCAACCACGCCATCTCGTTGGCGTTGACGTAGAGCAATCCAGTTTCAGGATCGAACGCCGGGCCGCCCCACTCACCGCCACCGTCAACGCCGGGGAAAATGATCGTGCCCTTCGCATTGGGCGGATCGAAGGGATTCTTCGTTCCGAACTCCTTGAAGAGCTTCAGCGCTGCTGCGTGTGCTGCCGGTGTACGGGTCGTGAGATCACTGAGCGTGATCTGCTGACGAGAAAACGGCGGCGGCGACACCGGAAAATGCTGCGTCTCGGCGGCATGCTCGCCAGCGAGTGTCGCCTTGGGCATCTGTCGGTCAACGACCGGGAAGAGAGGTGCACCAGTGTCGCGATCGAACAACCACACGTGGCCCGTTTTGGTGATTTGTGCGACTGCATCTACCGGCTTTCCACTTCGCGTGACCGTCACGAGCATCGGGGCGGCTGGTAAATCGCGATCCCAGAGGTCGTGCCTTAGAACTTGATAGTGCCACTTTCGCACGCCGGTACGGGCGTCGATGGCAATCACGCTATTCGCGTAAAGATTGTCGCCGAGCCTGTTGGCGCCGTAGAAGTCGTATGAGGCGGAGCCGGTCGCGACGAACACCATCGCGCGCTTGGCGTCCAGCGTGACGCCGGACCATGCGTTCGCACCGCCGGCAATTTTCCACGCGTCGGGCGGCCACGTCTCGTAACCGGGTTCACCCGGATGCGGAATCGTGTGGAAATTCCACTTCAGCGCACCGCTCTTCACATCGAATGCGCGGATATCGCCGGGCGCGCTCGGCAATGCTTCGGGCACGGTGCTGCCCATGATGAGCAAATCCTCGAACACCACTCCGGGCGTGCTCGCGCTGACGGAGAGCCCTTCGATGGGTCGGCCGAGCCCTTGGCGGAGATCGACCCAGCCCGTGTCGCCGAAGGTGCGAATCGGCTTTCCCGTTTTTCGGTCGAGCGCGTAGAGACGATTGCGGTAGTTGAAGATCACGCGATCGCCAGCGACGACGACGCCGCGATGGCGAATGCGCGACGTGGGCGCATTGCCGTTGTTCGGATCGAACTTCCAGAGCTCCTTGCCCGTTGCGGCATCGAGCGCGAAGACCTGGAGCTTGGGTGTGGTGGCGTACAGCACACCGTCGATCACGACCGGATTGGACTGCATTTCCGAGCCGTTGAATTCGTCGTGCGTCGCGTATGTCCACGCGACCTTGAGCTTTTTCACATTCGCCGGCGAGATCTGGCTCAGCGTTGTGTAGTGCGTGTGATCGTCGTTGCCGCCGTACACAGGCCAATCGACGTTTGGTCGCGACTGCGCAAGTAGCGCAGCAGGCGCGAGGAGTGCCGCGATGATGTGTTTCACAGGACGGATTGAGGGCCGTGCCTAACTTACCCCCAAGCCAACGCACCGCAAACAGTTGCGGTGCGCCGCGTCAGCTGGTGATGCTCTTTGCCAGTTCCGAGCGCACGCGATCGATGCAGGCAATCGCCAGGTTGGACGAAGTGTGCTCGGCGTTGCCGTTCGATGTCTGCCGCCAGCGCCAGGTATCGTCCTTGTCGGCCTCGACGACGAAGACGCCTTCCCAAAGCGCGGTTGCAGAACGAGCAGCCGGTGAACGCATGGAGCGATCAGACGCGTCTGTATTGGCGGGCGCGACCTGACCCTGCCAGAGAATCACGAGGAGTTCGCCCTCGGCAACTGATGCCATGGCGTTCTGGAGCCACGCGATGGTGAGCGCGACTCCACCTACCTGCACGATGCACCGGTTCGGAGATTGCCTGATAACAGGTTTCTCGGCGACGCCCTGCTCGTGAAGCGATTTAGCGCCACTGATGACGTCAGCGTGCAGCCGTTCCAATTCGCGCGCGCACTGCGTCGTGGCTCGCCGAGACGACGTGTACGCCGGACCAGTGGCACCGACTACCTCTACTTCATCGCCTTCCACGAATGACGACTCGTTCTCCGTCATTGCATTCTCCTGCTCAGAACGCATAAGAGCCTGCTCGATTCGGCAGGCCCGTTGCATCCGGAACTTGTCCACGCGCAATGGGCGCGCGTGTGTCGTGGGAAGAACATACCCCCCTGCGCACAGGCCCACAACCAGACTGGCCCGCTGCTGTCCCGTCTCGGAGAATGCGACCTCCACCGCCAGTTTGTGGCGAACATTGCGTCGACCTCGAAGACGCTCCCGACCGACGCAGAGTGGAACTTCGGTTGACGAATCGCGGGGCAGGCACCGCGTGCGCCGGCTCATGGTGACGGCGCCGGTTTGCGCGTGTTAACGCGGCATCACACAAGCTTGTTGTTAAGAGAACGTACCCAACGTTCTACCACCTTGAACGGCATCATCTCTAATGGGCATCGACACGAGCATCCCGACGACGACAACCGTCACGGCGCCGACGACGTTGTGCCAGAGGAAAGACACACTGGGCGCCCAGTGGTTCACTGCGCCAACGGCAAGCATTCCGGAGATCAGGCCGATGAATGCGCCAAGTGCTCGTGCGCGCGGAAGCATCGCAAGGAGAAAGACGCCGAGTATCGAGCCGTAGAAGAAGGAGCCAAAGCGGTTCACCACTTCGATGAGTGACCCAAGCGTGGCGGCCTTCGTGGCGACGATGCATGCGAACAATCCCCAGAACGCCGTCGCGCCCTTCGAGACATTCAAGAAGTGCGCGTCGCTCGCCTCTGGACGCACCCACCGCCGATAGAAATCGATCACCGTTGCCGTGGCGAGCGAATTCAGCTCGGCGGCAATCGCCGACATGGCCGCCGCCATCACACCGGCAATGAACAATCCCGCCAGACCGATTGGCAGTTGCTCGGTCACGAAACGCGGAATGATGTAGTTGACGTCTTTCGACGACTGGCCCACCGTGCGCTCAGTGAGCGCGAGTGCTTCGGTGCGCGTGGCGGTGACCACGGAGTCGCGCGTGCGGAATGCCGCGGCGCGATCGCGTTCGTCAGCGGCGTGTGCGTCATGTGATGTGGCGAGTGCACGCGCACTCTGCTCGCGCGTGGCGAGTGCCGCCGCGTATCGAGACTTGAGGTCGTTGTACTTGACCGGCTCCGCCGCAGCGAGCTTCTGGTCGTGTGCCGGATTGAACAGCATCGGCGGTGCAGTGAACTGGTAGAACACGAACACCAGCACACCGATGAGGAGAATCAGCGCCTGAAGGGGAATCTTCCAATAGGCGCTGATGAGCAGCGAGTTGCGTGCTTCGTCCACGTTGCGTGCCGTGAGATAGCGCTGTACCTGGCTCTGGTCGGTACCGAAGTACGAGAGCATCAGGAACGTGCCACCGATGATGCCCGACCAGAACGTGTATGTGTTGGTGAGGCTGAACGAGAAGTCGAACGGCGTGACCTTGCGCGCGGCGCCGGCAATGGTGAGCGCTGCGCCCGGCGACACGGGAATCTTCAGCAACAGCACCACGACCATCGAGACGATTGCCACGGAGACGAGCCCCATCTGCTTGACATCGGCCCACGTGATGGCCTGCACGCCACCGAATACGGTATACAGCACCGTGGGAATGCCCATGAACGCAACGCAATATGCGAGGGGCCAACCGAACACTGCGCTGAAAACCACGGCGGGCGCGGAGAGAATCGTTCCGCACGAAAACGCGCGCGACAGCAGAAAGAGAAATGCCGTCAGCGATCGCGTCTTCGCGTCGAAGCGGCGCTCGAGATACTCGTAGGCCGTGTAGACCTTGGCGCCGTGGAGAAACGGTACGAGCGTGACGCCAAGAATCACCATGGCCAGCGGCAGTCCGAAGTAGAACTGCACGAAACGCATGCCATCCACCGCGCCCTGCCCCGGGGTGCCGATCATGGTGATGGCCGAGAGCTGCGTGGCCATCACGGAGAGTCCGACCGCCCACCATGGCAGGCTGCGACTCGCGAGGAAGTAGCCTTCGATGTGCTTGGTGCCGCGCGAGCGGCGCAGGCCGTCGATGGCGACGTAGGCGAGCCATCCAACCACGATCACCCAGTTGATCCAGTGCATGGTCAGATCGTGAAGTGGCGCTGCAACAGCCAAAGCAGGAGCAGTGTGACGATCTGCACCGCCATGACGCGAATGAGGTTGCGCCGGAAGCGCGACGGGGATGGCTCTGTCATGGCGAAGAATCTACCTGCGGACCTCAGGGGAGCGAGTTCGTCTCCCAGGAGCCATACATCGGGTTCGGAAGCGCCACGAACCCCTCGCCAAAATCCGCGAAGGCCGCGTCTCCCTGATACCGAGCTTTCGAATGTTCGAGCGCGTGGCATCGCAATATTTGTCGTCGCGATTGGTGACGACCACCACCCGCCCGCCCGCGGCCGCACGATACGCCTGGAGATAAATCGCGCGCTTCTCTGCAGATGCGCGGTACCAGCGCACATTTGGAGCGACGGAATCGGGCTTGGCGGCCGCCGGCGCTGGCGCCGAACACATCGGCGTCTGCGCGCATGCGGACAGAACCAGGAGCGCAATCGCGGTGTATTTCATGAATGGCGTTCCGAGCATGAGTCGAGGCAAGTTATTGCGACGGCGAGTTTCGCGGCGCGCCGCTCTATGGACCGCGGCGTTCTGTGTATTCGTGCCCGCTCTCGCCATGACCGCGCGCGCGATGATCGTGCAGGAACAGGCCGACGCGGGAATCGCGACCTTTGCCCTCGCGGACTTCGGCGGCATTACGCGTACGACACTTGAGACCAACGCGTTGCCGTACAAGGTGACGGCAACGGCGCTGCTCATGCGCGAAGAGCAGCTGCGCGGCGTACAGCTCACGCGCGCAGACATCCCCGCTGTCTTTCGGCAGTTCGGCTTTCTCACGCCGCAACGTGTCGCCAATTGGCCCGCCTTCGACGCACGCTCGGGCGAGCGACCCATCGGCATGTTGTCGCGCGACGTCGTTGGACCGACGGCGCTCGTTCGCATCGACGCCGTCAACCTCGGCTGCGCCAGCTGTCACTCGTCTACCACTTTCGATTCGACGGGACATCCGACGCCGAGTGTCGCATGGGTTGGCGCGCCGAATACGTCGCTGAATCTCGAGGCCTACGCGCAGGCGGTGTACGTGTCGCTCGGCGCCGCGATTCGGAATGGCGATGCGTTGCGAAAGCGCATTGAGACACTCTTTCCAGAAATGGGAACGCGCGAGCGCTACTCTCTGCGATGGATCGTGCTACCCGGTGCCACGCGACGCATCCGCGACCTCCAGAAACTCGGCGGGCCGCTGCCGTTTCCTAATGGAGGCGCAGGTCGCACCAATGGCGTGGCGGCAGTAAAGCAGGTTGTCGGCATTCCACTCGCACCAATCACCGGCCACGCTGACGTCGGTTTCTCGTCGACACCCGAGCTCGCGAATCGCGGGATGCGATCGTCGCTGCTCTCTGACGGCGTGTACGCGCCTCCAGGCAATACGCGGTTCGAGCAAGAGTTCGACTCGTCGAACGTCACGCCGGCGCATCTGGATTCGCTCGCGGGCATCGTCGCGTTCTTCACCGTCGGCACCATGGGCGCCATACCGGATGTCGCCGAGCGTGCCCTTCCCGAGATCTCCACGGCA
>JBBQDB010000038.1:0-29818 GCA_038319245.1 Gemmatimonadales bacterium | reverse complement strand
TTGAAGAGCGCGGCGGTGTCCGCGGCCGGTACGAACGCCATCAGTGTTGGCGACTCTTGCGGGTTGACGATGGACCAGAGCCAGCCGTCGCGATACGACACCCACGATGCGTTTGGCAGCGGCCAGCTGACGAGGTACTGTCCGTCTCGGTCGTACAGGTCGAGCAGTGCATATTTATTCGCGCTACGTCCAGCGAAGCTCACGAGCAGCGTGTCGCCTGATCGGAAAGCGGCGAGTGCGGCGTTTTCTCCGCTCGAAACCGTTTGTCGCGTCCCGTGGTCGGCCATGACCTCGCGTCGAATCGTGGGTAGCGCGAGCGCCTCGATGAACGGACTGGTCTGAATTGACGCGAGCGCGCTGACTCGCCCGACACCGAACGCGAAGGTGGTCGCGAACGCGCAATCATCGCCCACGCTGCCGCGCGCGAATGTGGCGGCGTGCACGAGCGACGGCGCGCCAGGTTGCAGTGGCCACGGAAAGGGCAACGTGCGAATCACGCGGCCGTTCGGTCCGTACGATGTGATGAACGTGCGGGCGTCGCTGTTGATGAAGTGGAGCGTGCCATCCCGAGTCGCGCAGAGGCTCGACGCGGTCGCGGCATTGGAGATAGTGATTGATCGCCGGTACGCACCCGCGTTCGAGAAGACGGAAACTCTGCCATTACCCGGGTCGAGGACGGCAATGTCGCCGTTGGGCATGAACGTCAAGTCGATCGGGCGCGCGAATTCTCCGGGCCCTTTGCCTTTTTGCCCGATGGTCCACTTCCGGTCGCCGCGCTGCGTGAACGCGGAGAGTTGTAACGTCCCTTCGTCGAGCACAACGACGCCGTCCGGCGCGGGCAGCAAGTGGCGAGGCACGCCGAACAGATCGTCATTCGCGCTTCCCCGCGTGCGCCAGAGCGCCACCCAGTGTGGGTCGACGATACGCCGTACGGCGGGTGGCGCTGGTACGATGCTTTGTACCGCACGGAGATCGTGCGCAGAGAGCGCATGCAGCAGCGCGAACACGCCACCGCGCAGCAACGCGCGGCGCGAAGAAGATGCAAGGGTCATGGCAACGGATCGTTAGCGGCGAGATGTTTGATGGCGCGTCGAAGCGACACGACTTCAACGGGGTCGGGTGAGACGGTGGCGGACAGTCGCAGTCTCGCCTGTCCGTCAAAGAGCAGGAGTACCGGTGTGGCACGGTGGCCGAACGCGAGCAGCGCTTGGCGTTGACTGTGCTGCAGCAGCGCGATCCGCGCCTGTGCGAGCGCGTGCGGAAGTCGCGCGCGGAGTTGTGTCGTATCCTGTGCGGTGCCGTCGACCAACACCACGCGATCGGGCACCGCCGCGGCGATGTCGGCACGATCAAGGATGCTCGCGAACCCCAGATTCCCGTTGCAGTCACGCTGCTGCGCGACGATCACGGCGAGCATGCGATGTGGCGCCAGCGAGTCACCGCGACTCGATGCGGATGCTCGCTCCGAAAACAGCGCGGCGAACGGCGACACCGTGGCGCGTGGTACGGCCGCATGCCGATTCGCCGACAGCCCAATGAGTACGACGACGGCAATGATCGCGATGCCGTAGCGAGTCGCGACGCGCCACCACGGTCCGTGCGCCCGAAGGCGCGACCGAGGGGCGAACAGCGCCCCTCGGTCGAACCGCTTCAGCATGTCGGTGATCCGTCCGATGGCGATTCGATACCGTCATCGTCGCGCCGACCCGATGGTGGGGCATCGGCTGGGAATTTGGGAAACACCACGCAGACGCCCGACGAGGCCTTCTGGAAGAAATCCTTGTAGAGGTTGCGCTGGCCGATCGGCGTGCACACCCAGCCGCCGAAGTTGAAGCCAAAGGCCCGATCCTTCGGATCGAGATTCAGATCGAACTTGTAGGTGCAGTTGGACTGGGTTGGCTCGCTGCCACAGACGTTGACCTGTCCCTGATTGCAATTTGTGTATACGAGCTTGTCAGGCGCGTCGTCGAGGGCCACCGGCTGTGCGCCGACATCGGCGACGGAAAGGATGACACCGAACACAAGCGCGGCGTTGACGAGGTACAGTGGTGAAAATGACCGCATGGATATCTCCAGGACTGATTGGCGCGAGCGCCGTGGAAGTCATCGCGCCACGCTGCCGCATCCGCTCAATCGGAATGCGTACGTGTCGCGCTTGCGGCCCGCCGTTCGCCCGGATCGTCCGTCGAGGTCGCACGCGCAAGTTGCCACGTCCACGTCAGCGGGTCGTCACCGAAAACCCGCGCTGCCGACCATTTCACCGCACATCCATCAACCCGTCGTCCAGATCGTCGACCGCGCGCCGAGCTTTCGTGGTCGTGCGCGTCGAAACCCGGGTTGGTGCCACTCCGCGCCCTCCATACCTTTCAATCAGGTGGCCGTCCCGCGGCCGAATCCGATATGTTCGTCCTCGACTTGCTGATTCCGATATGCCGACCCTTCAGGAGCGGATCGCTGGTGCACTCGCCGGCGTCCGCAACCCGCGCACTGGCGCCGATGTTATGGCTGCCGACATGGTGCGCGATATCGCCACCACCACAGACGGGAAGGTCCGTCTGACCATGCTCCTGGGCGCGGCCGACGACGCCACGCTCGTGCGCGACGTTCGGCACGCCATCGAAGGACTCGACGGCGTCACCGACGTCCGCGTCGATGTGCGCGATCCGGCACAAGCCGCGCCGACCCCGGCGCGTCCCGCCACCCCACCCGTCGTACCGGGCGCACCCGCACCCGCCATGGCGCCGGCTACCGGCGGCACCGGACGCGCGTTGCCCGTGATGGATAGCGGCCCCGCCGCAAAGGCACCGCCCAAGGTCCCTGAACCGGTCGTGTATCCGCAGTTGGGTCGCATTATCGCGGTCTCGTCCGGCAAAGGCGGCGTCGGTAAGTCCACGGTCGCCGTCAACATCGCGCTGGCGCTTGCGGCACAAGGCAAGCGGGTTGGCATCATGGACGCCGATATTTACGGACCGAATCTCCCGCTCATGCTCGGCGTCGACGCAGCACCGGCGGTGCGCGACGAGAAGATCATTCCCCTCGAGGCCTATGGCATCAAAGTCATCTCGCTCGGCTTCCTCATCGAGAAGGAACAGCCGGCGATCTGGCGTGGTCCGATCGTGATGAAGATCATCACGCAATTCCTGCGTGACGTCGCGTGGGGACAGCTCGATTATTTCATCGTCGACATGCCGCCGGGTACCGGTGACGCGCAGCTGTCGCTCGTGCAGGCGACGCAAATTCACGGTGCCGTCATTGTCACCACGCCGCAGCAAGTGTCCGTGGGCGATGCGCTGCGCGGTGTGAAGATGTTTGAGCGCACCGGCGTGCCAGTCTTGGGCATCGTCGAGAACATGTCGTGGTTTGAAAATCCGGAGACGGGTAAGCCAATTGCGGTGTTTGGGTCGGGTGGCGGAGAGCGCTTGGCGAAGGAGTGCGATCTGCCGCTACTCGGGCAGGTGCCGCTCGATCCGCGCGTGCAGGAAGGGGGCGATACCGGACGGCCTATCGTCGTTGCGGATCCGAGCTCGAAGGCGGCCAAGGCGCTCGAGGCGATCGCGCTCCGCGTGGTCGAGCGGTTGAACGAACGACATGGCGCACAGCATTTGCGCGTCTGATCGTGCGGATTGACGGCGGCGTAGCGCGTTGCGCCGCCGTACGACGAACAGCGTGATGCCGACCATGCTATTTCCCGACGCGCCTGACGGACCGGTTCCCGAGGGCGAGTCGCACGCGAGTACATCCGAGGCGGGCGCACCTGCTGGCGCTCTCGTTGGCGAACCACTCGGTCGCACGATTCGTCGCGTGGCGGTGCCCGCGGTCATCGCGAATTTGTTGATGACCATGTTCCATACTGTCGACACATTCTGGATCGGTCGCTACCTCGGTGCGGATGCGTTGGCGGCCGCGACGTCGTCGGTGTTCTGGATCTGGCTCGTAATTTCGATCGGCGAGTTGGTGAGCATCGGCGTCGACGCCATTGCGGCACGCCGACATGGCGAACGGCGCCCGCGTGAGGCGGCGCGTACCATCGGCGACGGTGTCTTTTTCGGCGTCACGCTTGGGCTGCTCATCGCGGTCCTCACCCCCGTCTTGCTCCCAACGCTGTTCACGTTGATGGAGACCAGCCCCGCCGTCACGGCGATCGGCTCGCAGTACCTCGGGACGTATTTGCTCGGGATGCCACTCATCTTCGGATTTTTCGCCGTCGATGCGGCGTTCCGCGCGAATGGCGACACACGCACGCCGCTCTACGTGCTCGCGTTCACAACGGTGCTCGGCCTCGTGCTCGATCCCATTTTGATACTTGGCGCCGGACCCATTGCTGCCCGCGGTGTGCAGGGCGCCGCGCTCGCAACGATCGTTCCGCGCGCCCTGGGATGCGTGGTGGGCGTCGTGCTGTTGCGGCGACGCGGCCTCGTCACATTCGGCTGGCCGCGCCTCGACGTGATCAGCGCGATCACGCGCATTGGCGCGCCGGCAGCGACGACGGGCGTGGCGTTCAGTGCGATCTATGTCGTGCTGACACGCACCACCACGCAGTTCGGTACACCGGCGCTCGCCGCGTTGGGACTTGGCTTTCGCGTCGAAGGCGTTGTGTACGTCGTCGCGGTGGGATTTGGAGCCGCGGTCGCTGCGATCGTTGGGCAGAGTCTTGGCGCTGGCGACGTGGAGCGCGCGCGCAAGGCGGGTTGGAGTGCCGCGGCTATCGTCACGGCGCTTGGCTTCGTTATGGCCGCGTGCACCACGATCGCCCCCGAATGGCTGGCCGGTATCTTCACGACCGACGTGGCGGTGATCGCGGAAGCGGCGAGCTACCTCCGCATCGCGGCGTTTTCGCAGCTGTTTCTGGGCGCAGAAGTCGTGCTTGAAAGCGCGATGGGTGGCGCCGGCTGGACACTGCCGCCCATGCTCACATCGACGGCGATCACTGCCCTCCGCATTCCGCTCGGCGCGTGGAGCGCCATGCACTACGGCACGGCGGGTCTGTGGTGGACGCTCGCGCTGACGGCTGCCGCGCGCGGCATTGTGATGTCGGTGCTCTGGGGAAGCGGACGGTGGCGTCGAGCGCAGGTATAGTGTAGCGTGGCAATCGGTCGATGCTGATCGCGTATTAGAATTTGCGGGATAGCCCAACCGACTTCGCGCCGGTTTTCCCCGCCGAGCACGCTCACCGCATTCGCTCCGGTCACTTCACGGTCCGCTCAATGTCAGCTCGATGCCCGCGCCCGCGATAACGCTTCTCACGGATTTTGGCACTGCGGACGGGTATGTCGCCGAGCTCAAGGGCGTGCTGACGACGTTTGCGCCTGGTGTGCCCATTCTCGACATGTCGCACGATGTGCCGGAGCGCGATATCGAGTTTGCCCGTCTGACATTGGCGCGGTATTGGCGTCGCTTTCCGGCCGGCACGGTGCATCTCGTCGTGGTCGATCCGGGCGTCGGCTCATCGCGTGAGGCCATCGCCGTTGAGAGTGATGGACGATTCCTCGTTGGCCCGGATAACGGCGTGCTGTCTCCATCGCTATTCGCGCTCGACGCGCGCGTGATCACGTTACCGATCGATCTCAGCGCGTCTGCGACCTTTCACGGACGCGACGTGTTTGCACCTGCCGCCGCGCGGCTCGCCGTTGGTGTCGCACTCGAGACGATGGGCGAGCGTTGCGTCGCGCCGCAACGCCGCCGGACGCCGCAACCGATGCGCAACAGCGACGGCGCGATGGAAGGCCAGGTGCTCACCATCGATCGCTTCGGCAACGCCATCACCAACGTGATTGCGCGCGATGTCAGCACCGTGTTCGTCGCCAACCATGCGGTGCGAGTCGTGCGCACCTATGCGGATGCCGAGGAAGGAGAGCTGGTGGCGTTGACCGGTTCGAGCGGGCTACTGGAGATTGCGGTGCGTGACGGGCACGCCGCATCGCGGTTGCGGCTCAAGCGCGGCCAACAGGTGATTTTGCTGCAGTCGCCACGCGACTAAGCAACGGCGCCCTTACTTGTCCGGTGTCGCGGGCGAGGAGGCCGGTGTCGTCGCAATCGGGCGTCGGGCCGCGACAACGCCTTGCACGGGCGTCGGCGTCTGCCAGGACGGGATGCTGGTCTCAGTGGTGGTACCGAAACGCAGCTTGATCACACCGCCGCGCGATTTAACGACCGCGCCGAGTCCAACCGTGGCGCCAGCCCAGCTAAAGGCCACCGCGACCAGACGCGCCAGGAAGCCGGCGACCGGAATGCTCGCGATCAACGCGGCACCAAACCAGAGCACGCTCAGCGCCAGCAACCCCACCGTCAGGCTGCGCAGTGCGACCGCCCGCGGATTGCTTGCACTCCCTTTGCCCGCGATCGCGCGCCCGGCCACGATCGCGACCGCGAGTAAGCCAAGCGTAAACGCGCCGGCGTATGCCAATGCCCACGCCAACACCACGACGGGAATGGCCAAGATCCCAATGATCGTGAGGGCGCACGCTGTCACCAGCAGCACGAGCAGGGGCGCCGCGAGCAGCTGCCACAGCAATCCAACCCAAAAGCTGCCAGAAATATCCTTCGCGGCCGCGCGCGCCACGGCAGTTACCGAACTCTCGGCCGTCATCAGCACGACCCACCCCACCAGCAGGGCGATGCCGAAGACGCCAGCGACAGGAAGCAGACCGGCGGTTGGCATGAGGACGTTCAGCGCGCTCGGCGGGATGTGGTCGCCAGTGCGCGGAGTCCGACCACGCCCATGCCGACAACTGCCACGAAGCCGCCAACGGCGACGGCGGTCATAGCGGGCGAACCGCTGCGCACCGCGTCGAGCCCGGGCTGACCAAGGATCGTGCTGACGACGTCGCTGAACGCGGCACTCGTCTGCTCCTGAAAGCGCTCAAGCCCGATTTGTGCCAGAAAGAGCGCGATGTCGGCCCGAGCCACAGCCCAGGTAGCGCCGGCGGTGACGAGACCGGCCGAGAGGGCCACGCCGAGTCCAGCGAAGACGCGTGCCGGACGACTCGCGGGCACGAAGCGCTGCGCAGTCGTGAGCGCCGCGGCGTGCCATGGCTCGAACACCTGCACCTGACTCATCACGCGGTCAGCAAACGCCGCTGACGGGGCGAAGTCGGGAAGCGTATCGAGCGTGATCATCAGCTCGCGCGCTTGTTCGAACTCGGACTGGCAGGCAACGCACGATTTGACGTGCGCTCGCAGGGGAGCCACGCCAAAGCCTTCCTCGCCATCGAGGAGTAGTTCGAATTCGTCCGGTCGCAGATGTCTGTCTTGCACGATAGCCTCCATCGGTTCCTACGCAGTGTCGGTAGTGCGGGTTTCAGGAAGAGACCGGAGAATCCCGATCTCGTTAAGCGGGTCGGCACCATGCGGTGCTGGGGCTACTGGCGGAGCGGTTCCAGCGCTTTACGCAGCTCGTGTCGCGCCCGGTGGATGTACGTCTTGACGGTACCAAGCGGGAGGTCCAGCGTCGCCGCGATTTCCTCGTACGACCGGCCTTCGACATGACGAAGCATGATGCATGCCCGATACTCGGGGCGTAGACCGGCGATCGCCCGCTCGATCGCGGAGCCCAGCTCTTTGGACTCGAGCTCTTCGAGTGCGCTTTCCTGCTCCGATTCGATGTTGAACGAGCTGGCTTCTACTTCCGACGCCGTTGCCGCGTGTGGCGAGCCATCCATGCTGATCGTGTCGATACGTCGCCGCCGCAAATGATCAATGGCGACATTGTTGGCGATCTTGAACAACCAACTGGAGAACTTGAATTCCGGACTGTAGCGATCAATGTGGTTCAGCACCTTCACGAACGCGTCCTGCGAGAGATCCTCGGCGAGTTCGCGGTCGCGCACCATGCGAAACACCAGCGAGAAGACCGGCCGCTCGTAGCGGCGCACGAGTTCACGAAAGGCAAGCTCACGCCCCTGCTGGGCGAGCTTGACGACGTCGGCGTCTGGAAGACTGGCCAGCTCGTCGGGATTCGGCATTCAGTGTGCTGACGTCAACCCGGCGTGCGGCAGCGGTGTCTGCCAGTGGGCGTGCAACCGTCGACCGCGGGAACAGGGGACAAGGTAGTGGTTCGTGCGCAGCGCGACTAGTTGAACACCGCATCATTCCGGACTATGCGCCGATACGACGTCGCGCGCGGAATGCGCATATGGGTTGCTCGGCCACTTCCGTAAGTCGATGTTTCGTCAATGACGCCCGCCTCACCTCCGCCAGTGCTCGAGACGCCCGACGACACGATAGTCACCATGGTTGACGCGACCAGCGTCGCCGCGAACGCAGCGCGCGGCGAGGGGAAGCGCGCCTACGTGCAGCAGATGTTTTCCGACATCGCGCCGCGCTATGACCTGCTCAATCACGTGCTGTCGCTCAACATCGACAAAGCTTGGCGGCGACGGGCATTGCGGTGCCTGTCATGGACGTCGCGCCCCGCAGGATGCTATCTCGACCTGTGCGCGGGTACGCTCGATGTCGGCGCGACGCTGACGCGTGAAGCGGCATTCACCGGCTTTGTCGTTGGTGCCGACTTCGCCGTGCCGATGTTGCAGTACGGTGCAGGGAAGGCGTCTCGTGCGGTACTCGCGCCAGTTGGTGCCGACGCGCTCGCACTCCCACTGGCCTCGGCGAGTCTCGATGGCGCTATCGTCGCCTTCGGCATCCGCAATGTCGCGGATCTCGGTGCCGGCTTGCGAGAAGTCCGACGAGTGCTCAAGCCCGGTGCACGCTTCGTGATTCTTGAATTCTCGACGCCACCGGTTGCACTCGTCCGCATGGCGTACCAAGCGTACTTCCATCATGTGTTGCCGTTCATCGGTCGACTGGTGAGTGGGCACAGGTCGGCGTATACGTATTTGCCGATGTCGGTCGCGCAGTTTCCGACGGAGGAACGATTGGCGCAACTGATGCGCGAGGCGGGATTCGCGACGGTAACGTGGGAGCGACTGACCTTGGGCGTTGCGGCCATTCACACAGGCGTTGTCGCGTGAGCGCCGTGTTGTTGGCCGCGGCGCGGGCACGATACGATAACGGCGAACTGCAGGACGCGAGTTTCGCGAATCAGGCGAATCGAGTTGGCGCGGGCGGCGGACGACAGCGTCCAACCGTGTGCGATGACGAAGTGTTTTTTCTGTTGGAAAAACAACATGCCGTGCTGATCCTACATCGCAGCGACGTCGAAGTCCCGACCACACAAATTCGCGGCATTTGCGATTTTCGCGTCCCGCGGTGCTCACAATTCAAGTCGTTCGAGCCGAATTCGCGGCTCCGCTCCCTCGCACCGTTCTCTGCATGACGCTCGACACGCTGTCTGATTTCATCGCCGCCATCGATCGCATCGGTGAATTACATCGCATCACGCAACCGGTCCGCGTGCATCTCGAGCTCACCGAGATCGCCGATCGGGTCTCGAAGCAACCCAACGGTGGCAAGGCGTTGCTCTTTGAACATGTAATTCTGCGTGATGGCACGCGCTCGCAGTTTCCCGTCGCGATCAACCTCTTTGGATCGATGCGACGCATGTCGATGGCGCTTGGTGTTGACGATATGGACGCGATTGGCGCGCGCATCACGCAGCTGCTCGATCTCAAGGTGCCGGAGGGTTTTCTCGGCAAGCTCTCGCTGCTGCCACGCCTGATGGAGGTCGCGAAGTTTCCGCCGCGTATTAAATCGGGCACGCCGTCGTGTCAGGAAGTCGTGTGGCGCGGCGATGAGATCGATCTCGATAAAATTCCGGTGCTGACCTGCTGGCCGGAGGACGGTGGTCCGTACGTCACGATGACGATGGTGGTCTCGAAGGATCCGGTCCGCGGTATTCGCAACGTGGGCATGTATCGCGTGCAGCAGCTCGACAAACGGTCGGTTGCGATGCACTGGCAGCGCCACAAGACCGGAGCGGAACACATGCGGCAGATGGCGGAACGCGGCGAAAAGATGCCCGTTTGCATCGTCGTCGGCGCCGATCCCGCGAGCATGTACTCGGCGTCTGCGCCGTTGCCACCGAACATCGACGAGTTTTTGTTCGCTGGTTTCTTGCGCAAGGATCCGGTGAAATTGGCCAAAGCGGTAAGCTGCGATCTCGAAGTGCCGGCCGATGCGGAATTTGTCATCGAAGGCTACATCGATCCGGCCGAGGCGTTGGTGATCGAAGGGCCGTTTGGTGATCACACCGGCTTCTACTCCGAGGCCGATCTGTATCCCAAGGTGCACGTCACCGCGGTCACGATGCGCAAGCAGGCGGTGTACGCCACAACAATCGTTGGACGTCCGCCCATGGAAGACTTCTATCTGGGCCACGCAACGGAACGCATCTTTCTGCCACTACTCAAACTGACGACGCCCGAAGTGGTGGACTACCACATGCCGGCCGAGGGTGGATTCCACAATCTGGTGTTCGTGTCCATCGACAAGAAGTATCCGGGGCACGCAGACAAAGTGATGCACGCGCTCTGGGGACAGGGGCTGATGTCGTTGGCGAAAGTGCTCGTCGTGGTGGACAAAGAAGTGAACGTGCGCAATCCCGTCGAAGCGTGGTGGGTGGCGCTCAATAACATGGACCCGGAGCGTGATGTGCGATTCACGATGGGGCCGGTGGATGTGCTTGATCACGCCAGCCGCGCGTTCACCTACGGCAGCAAGATGGGCATCGACGCAACGCGAAAGTGGCCTGAAGAAGGCTTCACCCGCGCGTGGCCCAAAGTGATTCACATGGACGAGGCGACGAAGCGTCGTGTCGACGCGATGTGGCCGACGCTGGGACTCTCGTGACGAGCGTCGTCCCGCCAAAGGGCGCGCGCGACGGGCAGTTGATCGACGGCGGATCGCTCGTCGTGCGCTTGGCAAATTTCGTGAAGTTGCCGCACACCGTCTTCGCGATGCCGTTCGCGCTGGTGGGCGTGATCTTTGCTAGCGTGCAGCACGACATCACCGGGCCAACGATCGGTTGGGTGCTCTTGGCATTCACCGCCGCGCGATTTGCGGCGATGGGATTCAATCGCATCGTTGATCGCGACGTCGACGCGGCGAATCCACGGACCGCAATGCGCGAGTTGCCAAGTGGTGCGTTGACGGTGGGTCAGGCGAAGGCGTCGGTGATTGCCGCGTCGATGCTGTTTGTGTTCGCGTCGTGGCGGCTCAACGCGTTGTGCCTCGCGCTGTCACCGATCGCGCTGCTGTGGGTGCTGGGATACAGCTATACCAAGCGCTTCACGCGCTGGTCGCACCTGTGGCTTGGGGTCGGTCTTTCGATCGCACCGGTGGGTGGCTATCTCGCCGTGACCGGTAGCTGGAGTTCGCCGTGGTGGCTGCTGTGCGCGTTGGCGTTGGTCGTCGTCACGTGGTCGGGCGGCTTCGACATTTTGTATTCGTTGCAGGACGCCGCGTTCGATAAAGCGAACGGACTCTTCTCCATCCCCTCGGCGATCGGCGTTCCGGCCGCGATTCAATTGGCGCGCGCGCTGCATGTTGGCACCGTGGTCTCGTTGACTGCGGTGATGCTTGCCGATCCGCTGTCGCTCTCCGGTGCGGCGAGCGGTTCGCATGCGGGATATGTGTTGTGGGCGGCTGTGAGTTTTGTCGCGATTGCGCTCATCGTCGAGCATCGACTGGTGAAGGCGGACGATCTCACGCGACTCAACGCCGCGTTCTTCACGATGAACGGCATCATCTCGATCGCGTTTTTGACGCTGGTGTTTATTGCACGGTTGCTCGGGAACTACGATTTTGCCATGAGCCTCCATTTCGGCGCGATACGATGACCACTTCGGTGAGCACTCGACATCCGATTGTCGTCGCGATCACTGGTGCGTCTGGTGCGCCGTATGCGGTTCGATTGGTACAGCAGCTCGTTGCGCTGAATGTGCCGACGTGGTTGATCGTATCGAGTCACGGCCTTCGGCTGCTTGAGACCGAGACGGACATTGCGGATGTTGCGGCGCTGCGAGCATATGTTGGCGCTGAGGCGTTTGATCGGGTCGTGACCGTCTTCGATGACGGAGACCGCGGCGCGGCGCCAGCCTCAGGCTCCGCGCGTACGAGTGGCATGGTGGTCTGCCCATGTTCGATGGGGACGGTGAGTGCGATTGCGCATGGCGCGTCGCGCTCACTGGTGGAGCGTGCAGCCGACGTCACGCTGAAGGAGCGTCGCCCGTTGTTGCTGGTGCCAAGGGAGACTCCGCTGTCGCTGATTCATCTCGAAAATCTGACGCAGGTGACTCGCGCCGGAGCCATCGTCATTCCCGCGGCGCCCGGGTTCTATCATCGGCCCGCAACGATCGCCGATCTCGTAGATTTTATCGTCGCCCGAATCCTGGATCAATTGCACGTGGAGCATCGCCTGGGTCGCCGCTGGGGCAGCGCCGACTGATCGCACTCTGCCTGACCGTGAGGCCGTGAATGGATGAAGAGATTGTCCGCCGCGCCGTGGCGACTGAGAATAAACGGCAATTGCTCTCTGGTACGTTGGGCTACCTGATCCTGGTGCTGCTGCTCTCGCCGCTTGGCTACGGCCTCGCGACGATGCGAGAGATGACGGGGCGTGAGCGCATCATCGGCGCGGTCGTCGCCTCGATGGGCATGGTCGCGACTGGCTATGCCGTGCTCCGAATCGTTCAATGGCTCACCGGCGGCACCGTGAACGCGATCGTGCATCCCGGCGGCGCGAGTCGGGCCGGTAAGTCCTATTCGCAGGCGCTGGCGCTGGCCGCTGCGGGACGGATTGACGAAGCTGCGGCGGCATTCGAGGCGTTGCGGGCCGACGAGGGTGACGATGTGATTACCTTGCGTGCAGAGGCCGAGATGCATGCCGCCCCCGGTGGCGATCCGCGCCGTGCGGTAGCGCTGTTGCTTCGATTGCGTCGAGTCGCGGTCGAGGGCGGCAGAGATGAACTCTACGCGTCGCATCGGCTGATCGACTTGTATCACGGTGCCCTCGACGATCCCGGAAAGGTGATGGTAGAACTTCGACGCATGGCAGAACGGTTTCCCGACACCGTAGATGGGCAGGGTGCGTTGGCTGAGTTGCGGCGGCGGCGCGATTTGCTGCAACGCGACGATAGTGAGCTGGCGTGAGTAGCCGGATCGTCATCGGACTCATTTCCGACACGCACGGACTCGTGCGTCCCGAAGTGTTCGACGCGCTCGCCGGCGTCTCTCAGATTTTCCACGCCGGTGATGTCGGGCCGCCCGACGTGTTGGCGGAACTCGCGACGATCGCGCCGATTCGTGCGGTGTGGGGCAACACCGACGCGCCGGGTCGGTCGGATTTGGTCGAACGCATCGAGGAGACAATCGGTGGCGTGCGCATCCTCGTGACGCACGGTCACGAGCTCGGGAGCCCGAAGCCGCCACAACTTGTGTCGCTGTACATGAACGCGCAGGTCATCGTGTACGGACATACGCATCAGCAATTGGTGACCAAAGCGGCGCGTCGCGTCGTGGTCAATCCGGGCGCGGCCGGACCTCGCCGGTTCAAGTTGCAACCGTGCGTCGCCAAGCTCTACATCTTTAACGGGCAAGCCGACGTTGAGCTGATTCCTCTCAATATTCCGGACATCATCCCGGATGTCGTCGAGGAGTAGCGCGCAGCGGATGTAGCATTGCCATCGAGGCGCAACCAGCGCCGATCGAACTCGCACACCGGATCTTCGCATGAGTGTTTTTCTCGCTGCCGTGGCCCTGTTGCAAGTGGCCGCGCCTGACTCGACGATGTTGCATGGTGTTCGGTCGCCGGCCTTCGCCTCGACGGGCGCACTGGCCGTCTCGATGGACGGTGATCTGTACGTGCGACGCGCGCAGGGTGGTCCGTTGCTGCGCGTCACGTCGGGGAAGGCGTGGGACCGCGATCCGGCGTGGAACGCCGACGGCACGCGGCTGGTGTTTGCGTCCGATCGCGGCGGCACGTTTGATCTGTGGCAAGTGACGATCGCGGCTGACGGATCGGCCGGAACGCCGGAGCGATTACAGGACACGCGTTTCACCGAAACCGCGCCGACCGTTGCACGCGACGGTCGTATCGCCTTTCTGCGCGGCAGTGGCAACGCGACGCGCGTGTGGATTCGTGAGGCAGACGGCAGCGAACATCGCCTGAACACGCAAGAACAAACCGAATCCGCGCCGCACTTTTCCACCGACGGCGCTCGGCTCGCATACATCGTGTCGAGCGAAGCGGGACGTCGAGTGGTCGTGCGCAACATGTCGACGAACGCAGAACAAACCGCGAACGCTGACCGCAATGCGGAACGACTCGCGTGGTCGCCGGACAATCGTCTTGCGTTGTCGTCGCGCACTGGCGTGTACGTCGTGCCGATGGACGGTCGCTGGACCAGCTTCGCGTCTGCGCATCACGGTGACATCGCGTGGTCACCGGTCGCCGCGACCATTGCCATTGCCGAGTACGACGACATCGCCGTGTCGTACAATGGCGACCCCGATCGGTTGGGGGATCGCACGAATACGGAGCGCTATGACAGCAAGGACAAGCTGTTGATGATCACCGCGCCGACGATCCCTGATCTCGCCATTTCGACGCCGTCGCTTGCGATGCCGATCGATCGTGTGGCGCGCAACGCGGACGCCTACGATCGGGTGTGGGATCGCTCGACGGCGCTTTACTTCTCGCAGTCCGACGCGGCCACTCGTCGCGTACAGTGGGACGCTGTGAAGCTCAAGCATCGCGCGGCGGCGTTGGCCGCAACGACTGACGACGAGTTGCAACGCGCGATCTATGCGATGCTTCGAGATCGGCCGACGTTGCGCACGCCAGCAACGGGGCGCGCGGCTGTGTCGAGCGCGCATCCAGTATCCACTGCAGCCGGCCTCGAGATCTTGCGCGCGGGCGGCAACGTCGTCGATGCGGCAGTTGCGGTGAGCTTCGCGCTCGGCGTCGTGGAGCCGGACGCGAGTGGTGTTGGTGGCTACGGTGAAATGCTGATCACGCTGAAGGGCATGGCGCGTCCGACGTTGATCGAGTTCATGAGTCGCGTGCCGGAAGACGCGCCGTTGTCGAACACGTCGCTGCTGCAGAACGGCCGCTATCCGGTGGACGGTCCGGTGCTCGTCAACGTTCCGGGCACGGTGGCCGGCATGCACACGGCGTGGACCAAGTACGGCAGCGGCAAGGTGCTCTGGAAAGACCTGCTCGCGCCCGCTATTCGTGCTGCACGCGATGGTTACACCGTCAGCGAAGGGTTGGCGACCACGCTCGCCACGGAGCGTGAGCACTTTGCCAAGTACGAAGGAAGTCGCGCGCTGTTCTTTCGCGACGGGAAGCCGTTGCTCGCTGGTGATACCCTCAAGAATCCCGATCTCGCGTGGGTGCTCGAGCAAATCGCAGCCAATGGCGCCGATGGCTTTTACAAAGGGGCAGTTGCAAAGAAATGGGTGGACGACATCCACGGCAAAGGCAACGCGATGAAGCTCAGCGATCTGGCGCGCTATTTTGCGCCGGAGCGTGAAACGGTGAAGGGCACCTATCGCGGCTACACGTTGTACTCGAGCGCGCCGCCGGTGAGTGGAGGTGCAGAACTCGTCGCGCGACTGAACCTGCTTGAGCAGTTCCCGAATCCCAAGCTATATATCGACGACGCGGCGACATTGCACGCCGCGCTCACGGCGTGGTTTCTCGTGCCGTCCTCACGCAATCGCATCGCCGATCCATCGCTCTGGCCTGTGGACATCGCGCCAATCGTCAATCGCGACACGGCGCGCGTGCGATGGGGATGCTACAACCCCGAGAAGGCATTGCGGCCGAGCGATGTGCGCGGTGACACCCTCGCCTGCCTGAAGGCGGCCACCTCATCCGGTGCGAAAGCTGGTTCTCGCGATCCTGGTGAGTCCACTCGCGAGTCTTCGATCGAGCCCATGAGCTTGTCCATGCATGATCGATCGACAAACGCTGCCGCGATCAGTGGAGCGATGCATGCCTCCATGGACGCCGACGCGTTGCAACCGAGTTCGCCATGTGGCGATGATCACGCTCGCGAAGTGGACGTGTGCCATGCGGCTGGAACGACGGCGTTTACCGTTGCGGACAACGATGGCAACGCCGTCGCGGCCACCCAAACCCTAGGCACATGGGGTGGCAATTTTTATGTCACGCCCGGACTCGGCTTTCTCAGCAACGACAAACTCACATCGTACGGTACCGATCCGGCGCAGTACGGCTCGCGTCTGCCGTTTGCGAGACATGGCAGCACGCTCGCGCCAACAATTGTGTTTCGCGGCGCGAATCCGGTGTTGGCTGTGGGCGCTGCCGGCAACGCGTGGATCACGTCAGCGGTGTACCAAGCGACGCTCGGCGCGCTTGATTACGGACTGGATGCACAACGCGCTCTCGAGTTACCGCGTTTCTTGCCCGGTGGCGGTGGTGGGCCAATCGTGCCGCCGATCGCTGGGGCGGCTCCACCCGCGCCTGGTGGACGTGGTGCTGGGCCGGCATCCGCGAACGCGAACGGTAACGCCAGTTCCAACACGAACGTTAATGCGACCGCGACTACGCCCGCTCAGGGTGGTGCGACTTTTGCTGGATACACCATCCAGATGGAAGACGGCTTTTCGCCCGACGTCATCAAGCGACTGCGCGCCTTGGGCTATGAGATCAGCTTCGTGTCGATGCGCGGCGAAGTGCGGGAAGGCTATGGCGCGGCGATCACGATGAACGGCAAGACGGTGACGGCCGGCGCGGACCCACGACGCGCAGGAGCTGCAGGTGCGATCAAGTAGCGGACACGTGGTCGACAATTTATCGACAATTAGACGATAGCGGCGTGCGTCGCGTTGCTGTCGTCGAACTCATTCAGGTCGCAACGCATGAAGACGAGCGTAGGTATCATCGGCATGGGCTGGGTCGGCTCAAGTGTCGCGATCTCGCTGCTGCACGCTGGCGTTGTCGAAGAGCTGCTGGTGTCCGATTTGCGTACGGACGTCGCTGAAGGTGAAGCGATGGACTTGGCGCAAGGCAGCACGTTCTATCCGGCGGCGACGGTGCGCGTCGCAACGATGGCGGACATGCGTGATACCAGTGCCGTGGTCGTCGCGGTTGGCAACGGCTCGCTCCCTGGCGGCAAGAGCCGGTTAGAGCAACTCGCGAAGAATGTCGGTATTGTGCGCGAGATCGGCACCGCGCTCAAGGGCTACGCAGGGATCGTGATCGTCGTCTCCAATCCGGTCGACGTACTCACGCACGCACTCGCGCACGCGGCGGAACTACCGCCGTCACGGGTGATCGGAACGGGCACCATGCTCGACACGGCGCGACTCCGACAAATGGTTGCGCAGCAGCTGACGCTCGACTCGCGCTCGATTCACGCGCACGTGGTCGGCGAGCACGGTGACTCCGAGGTGGTGCTGTGGTCCACGGCGCGCGTTGGTGGGTCACCGTTGCTGCAATGGCCGGGATGGAGTACGCCGAGTGCCGACTCTATCGCGATCGCCGTGCGCAACGCCGGCTACGAGATCGTCAAACGCAAAGGCACGAGCAACCACGCGATCGGATTGGTGACCGCCGAACTGCTGCGGAGTGTGCTGCGTAACGAGCAGCGCGTGCTCACGGTGTCGCGCGTACAGACCGACGTGCCCGGATTCACGGACGTTGCGCTGTCATTGCCTGCTGTCGTTGGAGCGGCTGGCGCGACGGTGCTCGTCCTGCCCGAGATGTCAAAGGACGAACGCGCCGCCCTCGAACGGTCGGCGGACATTCTTCGCGCGGCCCAACGCTCCGTGTCAATTCGCTGACGCTTGTGATTCCTGGCTCGAATCCACGACGAGGTGCTGCAAGGCATCCACCATTGTCCCCGCGGTCCGCGTGAGCTCGGACGGTCGAGCGCGGAACCATTGTTCAATCATCAAGACTTCGTCAAGCTGATCGACCGGCGCGACGTGCGTGGTCGACGTCGACTCCAGTGTTCGCGTGTGCAATGCGCTCATTGCTTCAAGGTCGGTGCAGCGCGCCTCGCCCAGCACGCGGCCATGGCGCACCAGATACACGCGGTCGTCGCCATCGCGCCCGGGCACCGCGTACACGAACGACGGGCGCGTGAGCGCTTCCCGAACGCGCGCGAGTTGTGCTTCCAGTTCCTGCAGCGCCGTTAGCCGGTCGCGAAGCCAACCCGCACGCTCGTACGATAGCGCGGCGCTCGCGACGGACATCTCTTTGACTAACTGTCGCTGCGGTTCGTTGTCTCGTCCTTCGAGCACGGCGCGGGCACGCGTCAGTTGCGCGCGATATTCGTATTCGCCGCAGGCACCGACGCACGGCCCCATACACCGTTTCGTTTCGAAGCGATGACAGCCGGGCGTGCGCGCCAGCGACGGGAATTGCGTGACGTCGAACAGATCGCCGGTATCGCGCAGTACCATCGGCACGCGCTCGGAGCAATCACGTAACCCGAGCGCATCGTTCAGTACGCGCAGCGCGTCCACGAGCGGTCGCCGATTGGCGAATGGCCCGACCACGGCGCCGCGTCCCGGTGCGCGCGCCACCGCACTCGCGCGCTGGATGCGCAAACGCGGCGCGGGACCGTCACCAATCGTGATGACCCACCATTTGTCGAGCGGACGCGCGGAGCGCACGTTATAGCGTGGCAGGTGCGCGCGAATGAGGCGCACCTCGCGCAGGAGCGCAGCGAATTCGTTAGGTGTTTCTTCCCAGTCGATGCTGACCGTCTCGCGCAGCATCCGCGCATGTCGGTGCTCTGGAAACGGCAGTCGAAAGTACGACAGCAGTCGCGTGCGCAACTGCGTACTCTTGCCGACGTACAAGACGTCGCCGCGCGCGCCACGCATGATGTACACACCGGAGTGGTTGCGTGCATGCGCCCGCACGTGTGCTCGGAGTTGCAGCACATCGGCGTCGGCAGAACCAACGGCGAGATCGAGCTGCGTCGGCGCGGCTGCGCTTATCTTGGCCTTCGCGAGCGCTGTCGGTGACAATGTCTTGCGCTTGTGTCGACCGGCGGCCGCGAAAAGCGATGCCGCCGGCGCTGACGTCGGCTGTAGTCTGACCGGTAACGTCGCCGATGCTGCGACAAACGGTTCGCCCTGGACCTGTGCAATCATCGGAGCGCTCCGCGTAACGGTCGGCACGGAGCGCTCCGTGATGCTGCACGCGACGCTGCACGCGACGCTGCACCCGACGCTGCACCCGACGCTGCACGCGACGCTGCACGCGACGCCGCACGCGACGCCGCACCCGACGCTGCACGTGACGCGATGAACGTATGGACCGACGGATCAGCTACGCTAACGCTGACAGCTCGCGCAGAACACCGTGCCGCGACCGTCGATCGCGTGCGTCGCGATGAGCCGACGCGCGCAGCGAACGCAGGGCAGCCCCCCGCGCCCGTAGACCGCCAACTGCGCCACAAACGCGCCCCGCTCACCGCGCGCATCCCGATAGTCGCGAAAGCTCGTACCTCGCGCCTCGATGGAGGCGGAGAGTACCGCTCGCAATGCCGTCAGCAATTCGCCGGCTTCGTCGGCCGACAGCGTGTCCGCGTCGCGCGATGGATCGATTCCGGCTCGCCACAAGGCCTCGTTCGCGTAGATGTTCCCGACACCGGCCAACCGCCGCTGATCCATCAGAACCACTTTGATGGGGCGCCGCGATAACCGAACAAGAACCGAAAACTCGGCGTTCGTCAGCGAGAGGTCAAGAGGCTCGACTCCCAGATTGTGGCTGTACGACGTGAATCGTTCTGGCGACATCAGGGCGACGGTGCCCAAGCGGCGCACGTCGCGATAGTGCAAGCGTCGGTCGGCGCCGAGTGCGAGCGTGACGGCGACATAGGCCAGGTCGGGCTCGGCCGTCGATCCGTCGTCGAGCAGCAGCCCTCCGGTGAAGCGCGGCTGCACCACCAGATGATGTGTCGCGCTCAGTTTCGCGCTCAGTGTCGCGTTCTGTGTCTCGGTGTGCGTTTCGTCGTGCAACGTGACGTTAGGATCGATTGCAGCGAAGTCGAGCACCACGAGCTTCGCGCGACGCCACACGCGAACGATGCGTGCACCAACCAACGCGCGTTCGAGCTGCGTGGCGTCGCACTCGCGGAGTACATCAGCCTTCCGGACGGCAACGGCGGTGACCACAGCATCGCGCACCAACACATCGAGGTCGCGCGCGATCGTCTCGGTCTCAGGCAGTTCCGGCATCGGACCGAGGGTCGAGTAACGCGCCGGCTGCGGCCTCAAGCCGATGTGCCTCGGTCAGTCGAGCGGCTTCGCGCCACCCGATGTCCTGCCGATAGATCGCGCCGTCAAAGTGCACACGCGACGCGGCCTCGCGACTCCACTGCTGCGCCTGTGCGAATGTCGGCGCGACCGCCGTGACGGTGAGCACGCGCCCGCCACTGGTGACCAGCGCGCCGTCGTCGGCACGCGACACGCCCGCGTGACAGACGCGCACTTCATCGCGAAACGACGGCAGCTCGATGCGCGCACCCGACTCTGGTGCGTCGGGATACCCGCGCGCGGCGACGACGGTCGTGACCGACGCTGCGTCGCGCCATTGCATCGGCGACATGTTGTTGATGCGTGCGCCACGTGAAACGGCGAGCATCGGCTCGAGCAAGCTGCTGGCAAGCAGCGGAAGAATCGCCTGCGTTTCCGGATCGCCGAAGCGACAATTGAACTCGACGACCTGCGGCCCTTCTTCCGTCAGCATGAGCCCCGCATACAGCAAACCGGTGAACGGTGTGCCGCGTTTTTTGAGCGCGTGTAACGTGGGCAGGAAAATGCGTTCCGTCACGTCGTCGATCAGCTGCGGTGTAGAGAGCGACACCGGCGCATACGCACCCATGCCGCCGGTGTTGGGTCCGTCGTCGCCGTCGAGCAAGCGTTTGTGATCCTGCGCGCCGCGCATGACCATCACGTCGATACCGTTCGTAATCGCGAAGAGCGACAGCTCCTCGCCGACCATGAACGACTCCACGAGACACTCGGCGCCCGCGTCACCGAAGGCCTTCTCGTCCAGCACGCGATCGATCGCCCGATCCGCCTCGGCGAGTGTCATGCACACCATCACGCCTTTGCCGGCCGCGAGTCCACTTGCCTTGATCACCACCGGCGCGCCGAAGCGGAGTCGGACCGCACTCTTGGCGCTGACCGGATCACGATGCGTTTCCGCGCGCGCCGTGGGAATACCGGCACCGAGCATCAGAGTCTTCGTATCGGCTTTCGAGGTTTCGACTTTGGCCGCGTCCATCGTGGGGCCAAAGATCGGAATACCCTTGAACCGAAAGAGGTCGACGATGCCATCGGCCAACGGCGCTTCGGGGCCGACGACGACGAGATTTACTGCTTCGCGTTCGGCAACCTCAGCGAGCTTTTCGAGCTCCGTCGACTTG
Source organism: Gemmatimonadales bacterium (assembly GCA_038319245.1). GTDB lineage: Bacteria > Gemmatimonadota > Gemmatimonadetes > Gemmatimonadales > Gemmatimonadaceae > Gemmatimonas. Next base: position 8,507 of record JBBQDB010000038.1, on the reverse strand, counting down.
ACCGGTACGATTCGCGCCAACTCGGCAATGCCCGGGTTGCCCGGTGCGGCCAGCAACTCGACGGTGGTGTTTTCGCGAGACAGGGCGTCGGCGATCGCATGCTCACGACCGCCACTGCCGACAAGCAGAATCTTCATGCGGGGAAACTAATCCGCGGTGCCAGCGCGCTACTCGCCAACCCCGCTCGACGCCGTCTTGAACGCGTCACGAAAGGCATCGGCGGCGCGTCCAAGCGCGTCACCAACCGATTGCGCGGCCGCCTTGGCTTGGTCGGCGTAGTAGTCGGTGGCTTCGCGCAGATCGTCGGTGAGCGGACGCTCCGCCTCGTCGCCCCGGCGCACGTACGTTCCGCCGATGATCGCCGCGTACGCGCCCGACTGCGCCCAGCGCTGCAATTCACCGACGCGCACGGTGTGAAACGGATGCTCGCGCAGCGCCGTGTTGAGCAGCTTGAGAATGCTGTCCCACGTATTGCCGCCCGCCTCGTAGCTGGCGGCCTGCGCGAGATACGCGTCGAGGTCGAGGGTGTCTCCACGCGGCCTGCCGCCGGCCAACTTGAGAAACGTCATGAGACTGGCCCGCTGATCCTGCGAGCCGAGCATGCCCGCGCGATCGGCGGAGAGCTCGGACTTCCGGTGCCATTCGAGGAGTGCGAGCTGAAACGGAAAGAGCGCGATGCTCGCCAGGATCGGCAGTGCGCTCATGCCGAAGAACAGGATGATCTGCGCAATCGTACGATACGTCGTGTGACCCGTCATGATGTGGCCGAGCTCGTGGGCCAGCACAAACCGTTGCTCTTCGGGATCGAGAAGGTCGAGCGCCCCGGAGCTGAGCACGATCACCGGATGCTCGAAGCCAACCGCACCCGCGTTCGCGATCGGAGTCTGCGTGACGTAAAGCGGCGGCGCCGGATGTCCGGCCTTGGGCCAATCGAGCGTCTGCAGCACGTCTTGGTACAACGCGTAGAGCGCCGGTCGCTGTGTCGGGCCGACGAGCACGGAGTCGCCAAGGAAGAGGTTGCGAATACCCGGCTCACCGAAGATGCTGCCGATGCGGCGCACGACCTCATCGAAGCCCGGCAGCGCGCGGAGCGTATTGAGCGCTGCCCGATCGGCCGGATGCTCCCAGCTGACGGACGAGATCTGGGTCAGTGTGACGCGGTCGGTCATGAACGGACTCCGGAGGCGGGGAAGAGATGTCGGCTGTCTTCCCCTACGGTCGCGCGCAACCGAAGGTTCCGCGTGACCGACGATTCTCCGGACGTCTCAACCGCGCGCCGTTACAAGCCGACGAGCGCGTGCTCGAGGTCGGCGATGAGATCTTCGGGATCTTCGACGCCACAGGACAGTCGTACCATGCCGTCGGTCAGCCCCATCGCGTTCTTGATGTCGGCCGGCACCGACCCATGGGTCATGCTGAACGGGTGGTTGGTGAGGCTTTCCACGCCCCCCAGCGATTCCGCGAGGGAGAAGACCTTCACGCGCTCCAGGAATTGGCGCGCATTGTCGATCGTGCCCAGATCGAGCGTCATCATACCGCCGAAGCCGGACATTTGGCGTTTGGCGAGCTCGTGATGCGGATGATGCGCCAGCCCCGGATAAATGACCCGCTCGGCGCCGAGTCGGTGGAGCAGGTAGGCCGCGACGGCGCGGCCGTTGATGTCGTGTTGCCGCATGCGCAGCGGGAGCGTTTTCGTCCCACGCAGCGCTAGCCAGGCGTCGAAGGGCCCGGGCACTGCACCGGCGGCGTTCAGAATGAATTGGAGCTGGTCGGCCAGTCCGTCCTCAAGAACGACCGCGATGCCGCCGATCATATCCGAGTGGCCGTTCAGGTATTTGGTCGACGAATGCCACACGATATCGGCGCCGAACTCCAGCGGACGTTGGAAGACCGGCGTCGCGAAGGTGTTGTCGACGACAAGTAGGGCCTGATGCCGCTTGGCGATGCCGCTCATCGCGGTCAGGTCGGTCAGCCGCATAAGCGGATTCGTTGGCGTTTCCACCAGCAGTGCTCTGGTGGACGACGTCATCGCATCCTCGACTCGCTGCGGATCGTCGGTGTCCACGTACGTGAACGACAAGCCCATATGCCGCAGGATTCGATCGAAGAGGCGGAAGGTCCCGCCGTAGACATTTTCTCCGCATACGATGTGATCGCCGCTGCGGAAAAGCTTCATGATCGAGTCGAGGCAGCCCATCCCACTGCTGAACGCGAAGCCGTGCCGTCCATTCTCGAGCGTCGCGACGTTGCGCTCGAGCGCTTGGCGCGTGGGGTTCTTGCCACGGGCGTACTCGTATCCCTTGTTGACGCCGATGCTTTCCTGCACGTAGGTGGACGTGAGGTAGAGCGGCGTCATGATGGCGCCGGACACCGGGTCGGGGCGTTGGCCGGCGTGAATGGCGCGAGTGGACATGCCACCCGAGAGGTCTTCGTCGAAAATGCGCGTCATGGGCTCCGTTTGGTCCGTTCGGAAGCGGAAGGTATCCCAAACGGTGTCGCAGAGCGAGCACTCGTGCACGCCGCGCTCGTTCGCACCCGTCGTGCACCTCGCATCGTGACGCGACAGATCGTACGCAGTGCGCCGATTTGGCCATGCTCACCGCGCGAGGCGCTGTCGGATGATTCCACACCGCGCGATCCGATGCCGGCGGCCTGAGGCCGACTATGACTGCCCCGCCAGTGCCCCTCTTGTTTGAACGACGTTGCTTGATTGTGGACGACGAAGCACCGCTCCGTTCCGTGTTGCGGCGATTGATGGAAGCGGAAGGTTTCGTGTGCGTCGAGGCCGCGTCCGGGGTTGAGGCGTTGGCGGTCCTCGAAGCGCAGTCCATGCCGTTGGTGTTGAGCGACTACCACATGCCGCGCATGGATGGTGCCGCGTTGTTGCGCGAGATCGCCGCACGCTGGCCGGATACGGCCGTGGTCATCATCACGGCGGTCGCCGACGTCGATATTGCCGTGCGCTGCCTCGATTCGGGGGCGCTCGACTACTTATCAAAGCCGTTCAGCATCGACGAAGTGCGCGCGCGGGTCGGACAAGCGCTGGAAAAGCGCCGCCTCCTGCTCGAAAACAAGGCCTATCGCTGCGATCTCGAAGCGCGGGTGGCTGCGCAGGCGCACAAGTACGAGGAGCTCTTCCTCGCGTCGCTCCGCTCACTCGCGGAAGCATTAGAAGTCAAAGACGCGTACACGTGGGGACACTCGACGCGTGTCTCTCGGTATGCGATGGCCATCGCTCGTGAGTTGCTGATGGCACCGGAGCAGTTGGAGCAACTCGAACTCGGAAGCCGACTGCACGACATCGGCAAGATCGGCGTGCGCGAGGCCGTACTCAACAAGGACGGTCCACTCACCGACGACGAGTACGCACACGTCATGGAGCATCCGGTCATCGGCTGGCGACTGTTGGCACCGCTGCTGCAAGACATGCCACACGCACTATCGGTGGTGCGCAATCACCACGAACGGTTTGACGGCCGCGGCACACCAGACGCATTGCGCGGCTTCGAAATCCCGTTGGCTGCGCGCATCACCGCCGTTGCCGACTCGTTCGACGCTATGACAAGCGGACGTCCATATCGCGCCGGCATGAGCGTGGAAGACGCGGTTTTGGAGCTTCGCCGCTGCTCCGGATCGCAGTTCGATCCCGCGTGCGTGTTGGCGTTCGAACGCGCGCTCGAACACAACGGCTTTCCGCGTCCCGATTGGAGCATTCAACGCCCGACGCGACTGCAAATCGTCGCCTGAGCGGTGCAACGCTGACCATTGATGCAGTGCGCACACGCTGCGACGACTAGCGACTCGGCGTCGTCCGCACCGCCTCGCCGGCGAGCAACGGCGACAGGAGCGTCAACAATCCATCGAGCGTCGCAACCGATGCGATGCCGACGTCGGATTCGTGGGCAAGTTCCGGTAGCGGCGGGCGAAGTCGCGCGCGCGCGGCGGCGAGCAACTGCCGGTGCGATACCACGTCGGTCGACAGGCCATCGCCTCGATACATCACCACGCATTCTTCGTCGCGACCTGGTGAGTCCTGTTCACCCTCGAGCGCGAGGCCAAAGTGCGATCCGAGGTCGATGACGAACTCTCGACCGCCGGCCAGCACGGTTGCGCGCATCGGCGCCTCATCGAGCAGCACCAACGGGCGCTCAGCGCCGAGTGGATCGACCAGCGCACGCATGGTGAATACCGCTCGTGCGTTACCGTGGGACAATTGCGCGTGCAGCGTCGACGCCGGCGCGTCGGGATCGAGCACCAGCGCGCCGCGGCCATCCGATGCCGCCATGGCGAGCAGCACCGCCGGCGATGGCGGCAGAACGATCGCCGATCGTCCCATCGCCAGCGCACGTACCAGCGCCGCGGACCGTTGCAACAACGTCACCCCAGCGGCGACCAGTTGCGCCGCCTCGAACTGGTCGATGCGGCCGCCGCGCGCCGCAAGGGCCAACGGAACAAGAGAGAGTGGGTCGGTCATCTGCGGGGAGGATACTCGGAGCCGCCGCTGTAACGAAAGGTGCCCGAACCTCGTCCCTGTTCGGAGAGGGACTTGTTGAGGTCGCTGCGTGCTCAGCCGCAGTTGAGTGACATCGGACACTGGCTCCATTGGTACCGACATCACACGCGTCTAACTTTGCTGCTCAACGACACTTGAGAATCGGAACGTCCGAGGAAGGCGATGGCATTTGACGGGTTGATGGTAAGTGTGTCCGGCGTACGCGGTCGCGTCGGGGATGCACTGACGCCGGAAGTGATGGCGACGTTCGCGGCAGCATTTGGCGCATGGGCGTCACGCGCGGGTGTTCGGACCATCGTGGTCGGCCGTGACAGTCGTGTCTCAGGACCGATGTTCACGCGCATTGTCCACGGCGCGCTCGAGTCGGTCGGGTGCACGGTCATCGATATTGGCATGGCCCCGACACCAACGGTGCAGCTCGCGGTCGAACATCACCACGCGGCCGGCGGACTCGCCATTACAGCGAGCCACAATCCGATCGAGTGGAACGCGCTCAAGTTCATTGGGCCGTCTGGACTCTTTTTGTCGGCCGACGAAGGCGCCGAGATGCGCTCGCTGCTCGAGACCGGCATTCCGCGCGCGACGTGGGACACGCTCGGGCACATTGTGGTCGACGCTGAGGCGGTCGCACGGCATATCGATCAGGTGCTGGCGTTGCCGTATCTCGATGTCGCCGGCATTCGTGCGCGCAAATTTCGCGTTGCGCTCGACTGCTGCCACGGCGCCGGCGATGTCATCATGCCGCAATTGCTGACGGCGCTCGGCTGCGAGATTTTCGCGATCAACATGGAGCCTGACGGTCGCTTTCCGCGGCCGCCGGAACCGGTCGCCGAAAACCTCGGCCAGCTCGCGCAGCTCGTGCGCAACACCAATGCGGACATCGGTTTCGCGACCGATCCCGACGTCGACCGTTTGGCGTTGGTGCTCGACGATGGTCGTGCGCCGGGTGAGGACTACACGCTCGCGCTCGCCGCACGAACGGTCCTGCGCCATCGGCCGGGTGCGGTCGTGACGAATCTGTCGACCAGCAAGGTCGTGCAGGACGTGGCGCGTGATGCAGGCGTGCCGTTTCACTTTGCGAAGGTCGGCGAAGTGAACGTGGCGATGACGATGCGCGATGTGGGCGCGACGATCGGCGGTGAAGGGAACGGTGGCGTGATTCTCCCCGAGATGCACCTCGGCCGCGACGCACCGGTTGGCGCGGCACTGATTCTGCAACTGATGCTGGAAGAAGCACGACCGCTGTCGGCAGTGATTGCCGAACGGCCGCGCTATGTCATTGTCAAAGACAAACTCGATCGACCGGACGTGCCGCTCGACGCGGTGTATGCCGCGCTGCGAGAGGCGTTTCCCGAAGCGGTCGCTGACACGCAGGACGGGTTGCGTCTCGACTGGCCGGATCGCTGGGTGCACCTGCGCCCCTCAGGAACTGAGCCGATCGTGCGCGTGATCGCTGAAGCACCGGCGGAGGCCGACGCGCGTCGATTGATCGCCGATGCACGCGCGCCGCTCGCAGCACTTGCTGGCGTCTAGGACGTCGTCTCTCCACGCTTTCTTCGAACAACAACGACCATGTGCGGAATTGTAGGCTACGTCGGCGGACGAATCGCCACCCCGATGCTGATCGACGGACTCAAACGCCTCGAGTATCGAGGCTATGACTCTTCGGGCATCGCAATTATGAACGGTACGGGCGTCGAGACGTTTCGCGCCGCCGGGAAGATTGCCAAACTCGAAGCCGTCATCGAGCGGGATCCGCCGCTCGGTACGATGGGCATTGCGCACACGCGGTGGGCCACGCACGGGCCGCCAACGGAAAAGAACGCGCATCCGCACATGAGCATGGATGGCAACATTGCTGTCGTGCACAACGGGATCATCGAGAATGCGACGGTGCTCAAGGCCTCGCTCGAAGCGCGCGGCTTCGTGTTCAAGTCGGACACCGACACCGAAGTGTTAGCGCATCTTATTCAAGCGGCGTACGCGGGCAATCTCGAAGCGGCCGTTATCGAAGCCCTGCGTCAGGTAGACGGTACGTACGGCATCGCGGTGATCTGTAGTCAGGAAAAGGGAAAAATTGTCGCCGCGCGCAAAGGTAGCCCGTTGCTGATCGGACTTGGCGATGGCGAGTACTATGTCGCGTCCGATGCCTCAGCAATTCTTGCCCACACGCGTCAGGTGGTGTACCTCGATGACGGCGACATCGCGGTCATCACGCGCGAAGGCTATAAAGTTGTGGATCTGGATGCGGTCACACGCGACAAGCCGGTGAGTCGCATCGATTGGGATTTGCAGCAGATCGAACGCGGCGGCTATCCGCACTTCATGCTCAAGGAAATCTTTGAGCAGCCGGTCACGGTCGAAAACACGATGCGCGGTCGCCTTATCCTCGAAGAAGGATTCTCGAAGCTCGGCGGCTTGAACATCAGCAAAGAAGATCTGCTCAAGGTGGACAACATCACCATCACTGCCTGCGGCACGAGCTGGCACTCGGCGCTCATCGGCGAGATGATGATTGAAGAATTGTGTCGCATCCCGGTCGAAGTCGAGTACGCGTCGGAATACCGGTATCGCAATCCGATCGTTACGCCGACGACGCTGTGCATCGTGATTTCGCAGTCGGGTGAAACTGCGGACACACTCGCCGCGATGCGAGAAGCGAAGCGTCGTGGTGCGCGAACGCTCGGCATTGTCAACGTCGTGGGTTCCACGATTGCGCGTGAAGATGATGGTGGCATCTATGTGCATGCCGGCGCCGAGATCGGTGTCGCGTCGACGAAGGCCTTCACGAGTCAGGTGATTGCACTCGCGCTGTTCACGCTGAAGCTGGCGCGCTTACGCGACCTGTCCGTCGAGCGAGGACGAGCGATTGCCCAGGCGATGGCGGATCTGCCGGCGCAGATTCAGTCGATCCTCGATCGGGCCGACGAAATCGAAGCGTTGGCGGAAGAGTTCAAGCGCGCGTCTAACTTTTTGTACTTGGGTCGCGGCTACAATTTTCCTGCCGCGCTCGAAGGCGCGCTCAAGCTGAAGGAAATCAGCTACATCCACGCCGAAGGGTATCCGGCCGCCGAAATGAAGCACGGGCCGATTGCGCTGATCGACGAGATGATGCCGGTGGTGTGCATTGCGCCGCACGATTCGGTCTTCGAGAAAATCGTGTCGAACATTCAGGAAGTTTCGGCGCGCAAAGGCAAGATTATCGCCATTACCACGCGCGATGAGCCGTCGCTCAAGGGTCGACTCGACTACGAGTTCCGCATCCCCGAAACGATCGACCTCCTCTCGCCGATTCTGGCGTCGGTGCCGCTGCAGCTGCTGGCGTACTACATCGCGGTCAAGCGTGGTTGCAACGTCGATCAGCCACGCAATCTCGCCAAGTCAGTGACGGTGGAGTAAGCGGCCGGCTACGATCGACAGAATCATCGAAAGGCCGAGCCCACGGGTTCGGCCTTTCGTGCGTATTCGCCGTGCCCCGCGATCCCCGCCGAGGCGTGGCTCCACTACTTTTCTGTGTATGAGCTCGAATGTAGAAGCCCCGGATACCAGTCCCGCCGCCGTCGACGGTCGTCGTCAACGCGAGATCACGCGACGCCGAACGTTCGCGATCATTTCGCATCCCGATGCCGGCAAGACCACGCTGACCGAAAAGCTGCTGCTGTACGGCGGCGCGATTCATCTCGCCGGTTCCGTCAAGGCGCGTCGCGCCACACGGCATGCAACGTCAGACTGGATGAAGCTCGAGCAGGAGCGCGGCATCTCAGTCACGTCGAGCGTCCTGCAGTTCGAGTATGAAGGCTTCCAGCTCAACCTGCTCGACACGCCGGGACACGAAGACTTCTCGGAAGACACCTACCGCACGCTCGTTGCAGCAGACAGCGCAATTATGCTGCTCGACAATCGACGCGGCGTCGAAGAGCGCACGCGCCAGCTGTTTGACGTGTGCAAGCGCCGACGGACGCCGATCTTCACACTCGTCAATAAGTGCGATCGC
>JBBQDB010000037.1:0-30095 GCA_038319245.1 Gemmatimonadales bacterium | reverse complement strand
GCGGTTGCGAGAGGGAGACGGTCTGCCCAGCCGACCACGCCACACCAGCATCGTAAAAGACCAACCCGTCGATCGGCGGCAAACCGATCGGCAACGAGCCGAAATCGAACCGGCGAACGACCGGGAAGCGCAACTCGGCGTTCGCGAAGGCGACGCGGCTACCGATCGTCTCGACCGAGTTACACGTGTTGCCGATGTCCGTCGGAAGTCCCGAGCACTGAATGCCGCTTAAGTCATCACGATTGTAGCCGCGAATGTAGTCAGGCCGTCCGATCCACTTCGGAAAACGGGATTCGTCCTTACCAACGGCCATGCTCGTGTTGAATCGCGCCGCAAACGTGATGTAGTTGAAGAGAATCGGGTAGTAATACCGAGCGTCGGCGAGGTAATCCACCCAGTTCCAAGAGCCGATGCTTGGCGCCACCTGCAAGCGCACGCGCTTGCCGGAGATCGGGCCGGTGTAGCCGAACAGCGTGTTATCGGTGACGTACGCGAGCGACGGCGAGACCCAGTTGGCCGACGCCAGATTGCGCGTCGCGCCGCGCTCGTAGCCGGTGGCGTATCCGTACGTGTAGTCCACCACGCGGGTAAATGGAAATGCCTGCTGGTCTACGTTTTCGAAACGCGCGCCCAGTTCGAATCGCGTGAAGCGATTGAGCGGGTAGAGTCCGGTGAAGAACACCTCGCGCAACACCAATCGATTGATCTCGGTCGATTGCTGAAACTGGTTGTTCCCGACCGGCGTCGACGTACCGTTTCCGACATAATAAATCGGCTGCTCGGACACGCCGGTCTGAAACTGGAGGCGATGGCCGAGGCTCGTGTAGCCGACGAACAGTTGCGCGTCGGCCAGCTGTCCGTTGATGGCGCCGGAGATAGCCAATCGATGATCGCCCAACAGATCGCTCAGCACGATGGTCGTACCGCCATACGTGCCCTGGCCGAAGCCACCTTGCTGATAGCCGATGCTTGGCTGCGCGATGTACTCCGGTGTGAAGCGCACCTTGTACTTCGTGTCACGGAAGCGCGTCGTGTCCGGCAAGTTGAAGTCGAAGCTGTCCATCATTGCCCGCACGCTGATCTGATCCGTCGTGCGCGTTGTGGCGACCGAGGGCAAATCGTTGGAGGCGCGTGCACCGTCGATATTGGCCAAGCGATAGAAAGACTGCCGAGCCACGGTGGTGTCCTTCACGCTGCCACGCTGCAGATGTGCCGTCGGATCGAGCGCGACCAGCGGCAACGGAGCGGCTGGTGCGGTTGGCGTCGCGGCAGCCACCGGTGTCGTAGCGCCGGCTACGCCGCCCTGCTGGGCGACAACAACAGGCGCCGCCTTGAACGGCTCCTTCTTCAGGCTGCGGGGATTCTTAATCGTCCAGATCGCGTGCTCGCCCTTTTCGTAGTACACGAACGCGAGTACGTCCGCTTGATGCGCCCACGTGATCGCCGGCGAGTTTTCCGCGACGGCGTTGATCGCGCCGGCGACATGCGTCAGCTGGTAGTGCAGCTTCGTGTCGGTCTCATACAGGTACAAGTTCGAGATACCGGTACGGTCCGACAGATACGCGATGCTCTTACCGTCCGGCGCCCACTGCGGGTTGATGTTGAGGCCACCCTGGCCGGGCAACACTTCCACCTTGCCCGTCTCCACGTCATAGAGACAGATCTTCATCTTTCCGAACTTGAGGATGCCGAAGTCGGTGTCCTCGCCACGATCGCTGGCGAACGCAATCGTCTTTCCGTCAGGCGACCACTGCGGCTGCAAGTCGCCGTACATGTCCTTCGTGAGCTGCTGCACACCCGGCGTATCGAGCGAGACCATGTACAGATCGCTGATGCCATGCTTCATCCCACTGAAGACGATGCGGCGGCCATCGGGCGAGAACGTTGGGCTCAACACCTGATCGAGTTGCACATCGAAGTGTCGGATAACATCGCGCGACTCAACATCCATCAGGTACAACACGTCCTTTCCACCGCGCTGGCCAGTGAACGCGAGCGTTTTTCCATCCGGCGAAAACTCCGGCTGCGAGTAAATGAAGCGCAGCTGCTCGAAGTCGGGATTGGTGGTGGTCTTCACCAAACGCGTGATGCGCTTACCGGTCTTCGCGTTGGCGAGATACAGCTCCGGGAAGACCTCGCCGCGCAGCAGGCTGCCATAGGCGATGTACGTAATGAAGTTGCCATCAGGTGACAGCGACGGCGCGACGAACAGGCTCGCAATGCTTCCCGACCGACGCTGCGAGAGCAGTGGTTCAGCGAACGCGCGCGGACGTTGCAGCTCCGCAATCACCGGCAGATACCGCGCCTGCATCGCCTGCTTCCACTCTTCGCTCAACTGATCGAGCGACAACCCGATCTCTCGGCGAAATGCGCGGTCGAGCCCCAAGCTCGGCACGGCGTTCATGATTTCGCCAATGACCTCATCGCCCCACCGCGCGCCGACATATTGCCACACCGACAATCCGTAACGATATACGAAGTACTTGTCCGGACGATCGGTCATCATCTGAATGCTTGGCAGCGTGCCATTCGTCACGGCATCGCGCACCCACGCTTCCGTCCACGGATGCTTGTCGCCGATTGAGAAATATTCAGCCAAGCCTTCCATGAACCACAGCGGAGGATTCACCATCTGCAGATTTTGCAGCCCCGCGCCTGCACGACCACGCGAGAAAATGTCGAACTGAAAGACGTGCACCATTTCGTGCTGTAGCACGTGTTCGAAGCTGCCCCAATCGCCGCTGAAGAATTGCGACATCCGTTGGCGCAGCGGATCGGTGACACCGCCGGTGCCTTCGCCCAAGTCGCCAAAGACGTTGCTCTGCGCAAAATCGCCCGACGAACCGTAGACGAGCACCGGTTTCTTTTCTCGGAACTGATGCGCCATGAGGCGCGACAGGCGCGCGTACGACCGTTCGGCCATGCGCGCGGCATCCGGCGCGACCTCTGCCTCTTCGGGATAGTAGTGAACGAGAAAGTGCTCCGTCTCGATCACACGCCAGCGCAGATGATCGTACTGCACCTGATTTTGGCCGAAGTACCCCTGTGCCTTGAGCGGCAGGGCGACGACACTCGCGCCCAAACCAAGCAATGCCATCAATCGTGTCAACCGTCCCGCTGTCGGCTTCACCGCATGCCCCCTATGGCAGCCCCGAGTTTTACCGGTGTCGCATCGCCCCACAGCCGTTCCAGCTGATAGAACTGTCGCGACGTCGGGTGAAACACATGCACGACAAAGTCATGGTAGTCGAGAAGCGCCCAGCGACCCTGCGCGACGCCCTCAGTCAAATTGGTAGACACGCCAGACGCCTTAAGCCCTGCCTGTACGTGATCCGCGACGGCGCGCACATGCGTGTCTGATGTCCCAGTGGCTATAACAAAGAAGTCCGTCATGTCCGTCACTCCCCGCAGATCGAGCACCACGATGTCGAGCGCCTTGAGTTCGCTCGCCAGTTCGGCGGCGCGGCGGGCGATCGACTCGGACGGATTGGCTTTACGGGCGGCAGCGGCCATGGATAAGTCGGGGGCAGACAGGGAAGAGATCAAGCAGAAAGACTACGCCAGTATACCCGGCGCGGATGGGCGAAGTTCGCCGTTCGCGCTGACGGATACAGCGCGCTCGACGCGTCGGCTCCCAGACAGTATGCGAAGGTTCGCCATTCGCACAACCGCGAATGCAGGCCAAGAGTGCCCGCGATACTCGCGCCGAAACGCAACGAGGCCGTCGCGTGATGCGACGGCCTCGAAACACGAGCAGGGGCGCGGGATGAACGACCCGCGAACCAGTTACTGCTTGATGACCCAGACCTTGATCTCGGGCTTTACGTCCGCGTGCAAGCGCACGCCGACGCGGTAGACACCGAGCGCCTTGATCGGCTCATTGAGTTCGATCTGCCGCTTTTCGATCTTGTAGCCCTGCGCCTCGAGCTGGTGGGCGATGTCGGCGGTGGTGACGGAGCCGAACAGTTTGCCCTCTTCACCAACGCGGGCGGCAAAGGTCACCGAGACTTCACCCAACTTCTCGGCGATCAGCGAGGCAGCCGAGCGACGCTCAGACTCAGCGGCTTCGAGACGATTTTTTTCGGCGGCGATGCGCTTGCGGTTGCCCTCGGTGGCCTCGTAGGCGAAGCCGCGCGGCAGCAGGAAGTTGCGAGCGTAACCGGCCTTCACGGAGACGATGTCACCCGGATGGCCGAGCTTATCGATGGCGTTGCGAAGAATGACTTCCATGAGAACTCCGGGTCGAACCGGTAGAGATTATTGGAGCGACGACGGTCGGCGCGAGCCGACGCGGAAATCGCGCCATGTGTCGCCCAACCCGAGTCCGAAGGTCGTCGCCAAAACAACGGCGAGCACCAAGACCGGGCCGAGGAGCGGGATGAGTATCAGCAGCCCGATGAGCGCCGCGACGGCCACTCGGTCCGGGATCCACCACGTCAGCACACCGGCGCCTCGAAGGGCGTACAGCGGGCCAAAGAAACACACAAAGTTCGCGCCAGGCGTCCGCCACTCAGAAAGCGTCGGCAGCAGCATCAACGTGACGCCCACTACCAGCCCCCAGACCAACTGATCGCTGAAGCGCAAATCGCGCAGTTGACCGAGCGGAGGCCCGATGCGTACGCGAGACAACCGATGATACGCCGCCCAGCCCAGACCGAGTGCCAGCAACGACTCGAGCGCCAAGAGGGCAGGTGCCAACAACAACAGTGGACCGTGCGACGACAACGAGCCAAAACTCGGCGGCGCCAGCGGCTCACCCACGGCGGCGACAACCGCCGACATGCGATCCGCACGCGCCGCCACCTCAGGAAAGCTCTCCGCAAAGCCTCGCCACTTCGGCGATTCCGTGCGGTTGTGCCATGCGTTCAGCGTTTCAACCAGTCGGCGCTGATACTCGCCGGCAAGCATCCGCGTGGGCTCGTCAAATGCGCCCGCATCTACCGGAGCGCGTGTTGAGAACCCAGCCACACTGACCGCGCCGGCCAACGCCACCGCCGCCAACGCTCGACCGAGAAACGGCCGACCGGCCGTCACCAAGCACACCAAACCGAACGACCCACCCAACATCACCGCCCATCCGCGCAGGAAGGCGCCATAGCCGAACATCGGTAACGGAACCAACCAGAGCATCGCCCCCGCGAGCGCGAGCCATGCGATTGCCAGCCAAATTCGCCCGCCCGACCACCACCCCACCACTGCACACGCTGCGATCGCGATCAAAACGAGCAGCGCGAACTGTTCGACAGGGAGTGAGAGGCGAAGCAATCCGCCGAGCAGCGCGAACGCGGGCGGCCAAGCAGGCGCCGCTGTCACCAAAACCATCAGCACCAGCGCGAGGACGAACCAGCGCCACCCGCGCTCCTGCGGGGCTGTCACGGCGGAGACCGGCGCGACAGCACCCGTCATATCAGCCCGTCTGCCCCTTCACGTACGGAAGCAGCGCGAGGAACCGCGCCTTCTTCACGGCCTTGGAGAGCTGACGCTGGTGACGCGCATCCACACCGCTTAAGCGGCTCGGCAAAATCTTGCCGTAGTCGGTGATGAAACGAGCGAGGAGACGATCATCCTTGTAGTCCACGTAACGGATGCCCGCTTCTGTGATCGGGCAGGGCTTCTTCTGTCGGCGCATGGGTTATTCCTCGTCGTCGTCGTCGTCATCGCTGCGCCCACGACGGGCAGCAAGCTCTTCATCACTCAGCTTCGGGGCGCCGAGCTCGTGCTCGTGCAACGTGATGAGATAACGAATGACGCTTTCATCGAGCTTGAGGGCGCGCTCGAACTCGGGAAGCACCTTCGGCTCCGCACTGAAGTGCGTGATGATGTAGTAGCCGTTCTCGTGGCGACCAATCTTGTACGCCAGGGCGCGGCGGCCCCAATGCTCGATTTCGGCAGGCTCGGCCAACCCGAGGAGCGCCTGCACCTTATCCAGCTTCTCGACAATGGCCGTATCTTCCAGCGCAGAGTCGTAGATGTATACCGCTTCGTACCGCCGCGATGTCTGGCGGCGGATCTTGAGCTTTGCCACTCGGCAGTCCTCCCTATGGACTTGAGATGCCCCCCGCAGTGCCGTTCCGCAGGAGGAGGGTGTCGCGTACGAACGAACCGGACGCGGTAGAACCTCAAAACCTAGGTGAGGGACGGGGGCTTGGGCAAGGGATAGCGAGCGTCGTCCGCACGTTGTCAGTAGTCGTTCGCTAGCCCAACGAGTACTTATCAGCGATGTGTGGACGCTATGGTTTCGGAAATCCGGCGCGCTTGGACGCGCTTGGGCTGGGAGTGACGCTGCCGCCGATCGGGCCGCGATTTAATGTCGCGCCCTCGCAGTCGGTGCCACTGGTCTCACACGAAGCGACTGGGCGCGTTGCGCGACTCGTTAAGTGGGGGCTGGTCCCGAGTTGGGCCGACGATACCGGCATCGGCTACAAGCTGGCGAACGCGCGCGCGGACACGATCGCCACGAAGACGTCGTTTCGGTCGTCCTTCAAGAGTCGGCGCGGGTTGTTACCGGCGGATCTCTTTTACGAATGGCAAGCGATACCCGGGCAGAAGATCAAACAGCCATGGTGCATTCGGCGTCCGGATCAGGCGCCATTCGCGTTTGCCGCCATTTGGGACGCGTGGAGTCCGAAAAACGACCCGTTCGTTGAGCCGCTGCTGACCTGCGCCATTATCACCACGGAGCCCAACGCCGCGGTGGCACGCGTTCACGACCGCATGCCGGTGATCATTCCCGAGTCGCGGATAGACGAATGGTTGGATCCGTCCACGACCACGGCGCAAGCACAGCAGCTGCTTATACCGTACGACGACGTGCTCGAGATCTACCCCGTGAGTTTGTATCTCAACTCGCCCAAGCACGACGATGCCAAGTGCGCCGAGCGGCTGGCGCAGTACGAACCGCGTTCGGCCGACGACTGACCATCGGAATCACGCGGGGTTGTTGCTACGACGCGCATCGGTCAGGCGCGATTGCGTGGCGCTACGGCGCACCGGCTTTGGTGTTGTGCTTCCGCAGGTAGAGATTGAGCGATCCGAATGAGAGGTGCGACTTCATCTGCACCATCACGTGCGCATCGTCATCGCTGATCCAGATCTCGGCGCGGCCATCTTCGCCGAACATGCCTTTGGTGCGAATCGTCGGCTGTAACACGACGGTCTTGAACGTGCCGGCGGGCACCTCGATGGTTTCGCGGCGCACGACTTTGATCTTCACCGGGTTGGATTCCGGATTGAAGTAGCGCGAGAACGTGTATTCCTTGCCGACGTCGAGCGGAATCGTGCGCACGAAGTACAGGAACGAGCCGTCATCAAGCGGCTCCGCCACAGTTGGACGCTCCGGCTCCTTGTTCTCCTGGTACATGCCGCGCTCGGGATACAGCTCGTAGTGGCGTTTGGGCTTGTAGTTGCCCTCTTCGATGTCCTGGTGAAAGCGACGCGATACCAACGACGTCAGGTCGAACCACGACTCCTGCCGGTCGTTGACGCGGAAGAACGGAATGCCACCGGTTACACGAAACATGGTGTGCCACGACGCGTGCCCGCGGACGTCCACGATGTCGAGCACTTCCATGCTTCCCGATCCGACCTTGATCGCGCCAAACTTGACGTCGTACTCGAGCTTCTCGCCGACCGAGAAGGGCACCTTCATCGGTGCGGAAGAAGCGCGCGGCGCGGACTGCAACGAACCGGCAGTATCGGCTGATTGCGCGCGCCCGATACCACTCGTCAGCGCCAGTAAACTGGCGGCGTATGCCAAGGCACGCAGTGCAACATTCGTCATCATAGAGGGATTCTCCTCAGTGCCTAAAGCGAGAGGCTGCACAAGAGCAGCGACTCGCACCTCCATGCGCGCCCTGCAACAGTCGATGCGATCCGTACCCCGTCCTCACTGAAAGGAGCCGTTCGCGACGTTCACGGCGCGGACGGCTCCGTGTCGGCCAGATTCCAACCGACTCGGTCGAAATCAGACGTTGAAGCGGAAGAGCAGTACGTCGCCGTCGTGCACGATGTACTCTTTGCCTTCCGACCGAACCGCGCCCTTTTCGCGCGCCACCTTCCAGCCGTTGTATGCGATGAAGTCGGCGAACGAAGCCGTTTCCGCGCGAATAAACCCTCGTTCGAAATCGGTGTGAATGACGCCGGCCGCCTGTGGCGCGGTATCGCCACGATGGATCGTCCACGCGCGTACTTCCTGCTCGCCGGCGGTGAAATACGTCTGCAGGCCGAGCAGATGATATCCCGCTTGGATCAGGCGATCGAGTCCCGCCGTTTCGAGCCCGAGCGACGCGAGGAACTCCGTGCGCTCTTCAGGAGGCAGTTCGGAGAGTTCAGCTTCGATCTTGGCCGAAAACGGCACGACCTCGGCCTTCTCGCCGCTGGCGGCGACGGCGGCACGCAGGGCGATCAGATACTTGCCTTCGTCACCAGCCAGTTCGGCGTCGGTGACGTTGGCCGCGTACAGCACGGGCTTCGCGGTGAGCAGCTGCATGCCGGCCAGCACGTGCAATTGTGCTTTGTCGAGGCCGGCGCGCCAAAGCGGCATGCCGTCGGCCAGCGCCGCGTTGGCTGCCTCGAGCGCGGGCAGCTCGGCGAGCGCTTCTTTGTCAGCTGCCTTGGCCGCGCGCTTCACCTTGTCGAGCCGCTTTTCGACGATCGCGAGATCGCTAAGCGTCAACTCGAGTTCGATGATCTCGCGGTCGCGCGCCGGGTCGGGTGAACCCATGACGTGTGTGACGTCAGGATCTTCGAAACACCGAATGACGTGCACGATCGCGTCCGTTTCGCGGATGTTCTGCAGAAACTTGTTGCCGAGTCCTTCACCGGCAGACGCACCGGCAACCAGCCCGGCAATGTCCACGAACTGCACGACGGCCGGCACGGTCCGCTTGGGCTGCACCACGACCGCCAACTTCGCCAGCCGATCGTCCGGCACCTCGACCATGCCGACGTTTGGTTCGACGGTGCAGAACGGGTAGTTCGCCGCCTCCGCCTTCGCTGACGTGAGTGCGTTGAACAACGTGGACTTGCCGACGTTGGGGAGACCGACGATACCGAGACGGAGCACGAGAATGGAGACGACGAGGAAGAGTGCGACGCGCGTGCTGCGGCCAATGCGCTGACGACAACACAGATATGGACGAAATCTAACCGCGGGCGGTACGGAGAGATCGCACTCCCGTGCCGCCCGCGATGTGACCATGCAATTACTGGTGTGGCCTCACGTTTACTGCTGGCAGACACCCTTGGGATTTGGCTTGGTCTGATCGACCACGATGCGATGCCCGAAGTTGCCGACGGTTTGTACGAGGTCGGCGACGAACGTCGCGACCTTGGCCATGTGCGGGTAATCGATGTACTGCGCTTCGTCGGTCAGCTGGTGGTAATCGGAGTGGCCGCCCGTGGTGAAGAACGCGATCGGAATTCCGTAACGCGCGTACTCGTAGTGATCGCTGCGGCAGTAGATGTTCATCGGGTGCCCGTTCGCATCCATCGCGTAATCAAAGGCAAAGTTGTGCTTCCCCGTGGTGTTCACCTTCTCGACAAGATCGCCGAGCTCGGTGCTCAGACGACGCGAGCCAATCACCTGCAGATAGTTGGGCGCGCCGTGGATGGATTCGCCGGTCTTGGTCACGCCGGTGACGTCCCACGCATCACCACGGCCGACCATGTCGATGTTGATTTGTGCCACGATCGAGTCACGTGGTACGGTGGGGTGATCGGTGAACCAGCCCGAACCCCACAGCCCTTTCTCTTCGCCCACGTGCCAGACAAACAGCGTCGAACGCTTGGGTTTCACTTTCATCGACGCCATGTACTCAGCGATTTCGAGCACGGAGACGGTACCTGAGCCGTCGTCGTCGGCGCCATTGAAGATCGAATCGGGGCGTGCGGGATGTGACTTCCGCCATTGGGCCAGCTCTGCGTTGATCTGCGTCTGCTGCTCGGCGCTGGCGCGCTTACCGTTGTCTTCCGCGCCACCTGGCCGGACGAGATGCGTGAGAATGCGCAGCGAATCGTGATCGAGCGGCTTGGGGCTCATGCCCACATGGTCGTTGTGCGCGCCGATCGCGACGTACTCGCTGGCGAGCTTGGGATCGCTGCCCGGCAACAGCGCAACAACGTTGCGCGCCGGAAACTCGATCGGCGTGGCGGTTACCACCACGTTGATCTGCACTTTGGTGCCGACGGTGCCCAGCGCGAGTGAATCCGGTGCCTTGGTGAACAGCTTATTCACTTCACTCGCCGCAACGAACAACCGTGTGTCGCCCGTGCCGTCATCGATGAACGTCTTGAGCTGCGTTTGAATGGCGTTGAGGATGGCCGGAATGACCTGCGTCGGCATCAGCAATGCGACACCGACCGCGCCCGCCGGTACGAGTCCTTCACCGACGACGGCGCGATTGATGGCGGCGTTGGTGAGCGGGACGCTCATCACCACGAGCTTTCCGGCCACTTGCTCGCTCGAAAGCTTGGTGGAGTCACCCAGCGCGCCGCCCCAAACGAGATCCACGTCGGTCTTGTTGAGCGTCTGCGATCCAAGCGCGGCCCAGTCTTTTCCGTACGCAAGCGTCGCACCGCCGGCGATGAGCGACGACATCGGGTCGACGCTCCGCTCCTTGAGCGGCAGCGTCTGGAAGTACGTCCCGTTCTCGCCCATCGGCTTGAGGCCGAGGCGTTTCACTTCAGCGGCGATATAGTCGGTGCCCATGACGTTGCCCTTCTTCCCCGCCTCGCGACCCATCATGGAGTCGTCGGCGAAGATGTAGAGGCGCGTCATCAGGTCTTCCGCACTGATGGTGGGCTTGGTGGGCTTACCCACGTACTTGAGCGGCAGCGTCGTGGCCGGCGCAGGGATGACGACGACGGGCGCGGGCTTGGCGGCGTCTTGCGCGAAGAGCGGCGCTGGTGCGAGCGCTGCCAGGAGCAACAGACCACGACGTGTGACAGAAAGAGTCATTGACCGAGAGTGTGAGTGTTCCGGAAAAGTACGATGCCGTCTGCGGTACGACGTGAACAAACCAACGTATCAACCGCTGTGCAGGTTACAACGGGTCAGCCGCTGGGTCCGTGTCCGGCGTGAGGCCGGCGCCAAATGCTGGCCGGAAGTCTGCGACGTGGTCCGCGTCGCAAAAACGACGATGAGCTGATTTTCCGCGGGTTGGGGTGATGCCTAGTGAGGAAAGATTTTCATGGTATCTGCCGCTACCCCATCCCGGAGTCTCGCCCCATGTCACGCCTTCGCCGTTTGCTTTCGCCCGTCGGTGCCCTTTTGTCCGCCAGCGTGGTGCTGGCCTCTTCTTCGGGCGCCCAGCAGCGTCTGGTCACTGTGACGGTGAATAACCTCGCGCCGACCAACAGCATCAGCTTTGCCCCAACGCATCTCGGTTTTCATAGCGGCGTTTTCGATTCGTTCAACAATGGGTCGACGGCCGGTGCTGGCATCGTGTCCGTCGCAGAAGGCGGTGCGGGCGGGCAATGGCAAGCTGATTTTGCGGCTGCCGATCCGACGGCCACCCGCGGCGTCATTGGTGGTGCGCTGACGCCGGGGCAGTCGCGTAGCATGAGCTTTTTGGTAAACACCGGCCTCAACCCGTTCTTCAGCTTTGCCGCCATGGTCATCCCCAGTAACGATTTCTTTCTGGGCAACGACAACCCGCAGGCGTTTCGCCTATTTGACATGATGGGAAACCTGACGATCAACAGCATCAGTCAAACGTCCAGCCAGATCTGGGATGCCGGCTCTGAACAGTTTAGCATCGCCGGGGCCGCCTTTCTCGTCAACGGCGTGAACGACGTGCGGACGGCGCAAAACGGCGTGGTCGGGTTCAACTTTGCTGAGCTGGCTGGCTTTAACGGTGAACAAACCGCGGCTGGTTACACGTTCAACAGTCAACTGAACGCAAACCAACAGGTGTACAAAATTGATTTTACGTCGACCGCGGTAGTTCCGGAGCCGAGCACCGTTGCGTTGCTGGGCGCGGGACTTGCCACGTTAGCCTTGGTGGCGCGCCGCAAGCGCGTCCGCCAGTAACCGTCGCCCGGAAGCGCACATGTCCAACTCGTCGCCAGTGATGCACCGCGCGCCATCGGGGAAGGCCCGAATCGCGCTGGTTGTCGCGATGGTCTCTTTTGCCGCGGGTTGCTCCAGTGATCCGTTGAAAGGTTTAGCACCGGGTACAGGGGCAAACGTGTCAGACGCAGCCTTGTTCTCGTTGACCCGTGGCGATGCCTCGTGGTCGTTTTACAAGCGATCAAGCACGCCGATAACGCGGGTCTCGCGTCCTCACGCGGAATCACAGGCACTGGTGCGCTACAACGCGCGCGCCGCGACACAGTTGGACGCGGCGGGAAAAATCCGCGCAGGTGCATCGTTTCCGGATTCGTCGATCATTGTAAAAGAGCTGGGCAACAACGGAGCTGTGTCGACCTACGCCGTCATGATGAAATTGCGTGGGTCGGCGAGCGCCGGCTTTGACGGTTGGATTTGGGCTGAGTACAGTCCAACGGGCGCGGTAACATATTCCACGACGGGCCGAGGCGGCGCGTGCTCGTCGTGCCATTCCTCGGGGATCGACTATACACGCATGAACGATTCGCATCCGTAAGCCGATGCGAATGGTTCGCCTCTGAGACCCGTCGTTGCAACAGATCCGCAGTGAACAGTTGCGCGACGGGTGCCGCGTGCGCTTGCCTTATGGTGAACAGGCCGGCGACCGCAGCGATGTGCAACTCTCAGAGATCCTGGTGACACGCATTCCCGATTCGGATGATGCAGTAACGGAAATGATTCGTCGCTGGACGGACGGTGATGCCGTCGCCGGAGACCGTTTGTTCGCGCTCATCTACGACGAACTCCGGACGATTGCGAGACGGCAACGGCGGCGGTGGCACGGCGACGACACGTTAAACACCACGGCGTTGGTGCACGAATTGTTTTTGCGCATGCAGGGTGCGCGGGCCCTGTCGGTGCACGATCGTGCGCATTTCTACGCGCTTGCCGCGCGCGCGACGCGGCAGATTCTCAGCAACTATGCGCGACGAACGCTGACCGAAAAGCGTGGTACTGGGGCAACGACTGTTGCACTCGCGGACGCCGCGGCGGTGCCGGCGACCGAGGCGCGTGGCCTCGAGGTCGAGCGACTGTGGGCGTTGGAGCTGGCGCTGCAGGAATTGCAACGCCTGCATCCACGTCCGTGCCGCGTCGTGGAGTGTCGCTACTTTGGCGGCTTGTCCATCTCGGATACCGCGCTCGCACTCAATATTTCCGAAGCCACCGTCAAGCGGGACTGGACGGTCGCTCAGGTGTGGCTGTATCGGCAACTCCGCGATCAAGGGTTGAGCGATGCCTGACGATCGATCGGACAGCGTGCCGCCAGAATCTTCGGCCGACGCGTGGGATAAGCTCGCTTCGTTGTTCGAGACGGCGATGGCGCAGCCGGCGTCCACGCGCGCCGGATTTCTCGAGCATGCGTGTGCGGCCGACCGTCGGATGCACGCCGAACTGTCGTCGCTCATGGCCGGTGCAGACGACGCGCCCCTCTTTCTGCGGGCATTCGCGGGCGACGTGGTAACACCAGCATTTTTAGCAGCGACATCGGCAACGGATGCAACGAGCGATGAGGACGACGTCACGGCGGAGTGGTCGTTCACCGGGCGTCGGATTCGCCACTTTGAGGTCGGCGCGCCGATCGGCCGTGGCGGTATGGGCGTGGTCTATCGTGGGCGCGACACCCTGCTCGGGCGCGATGTGGCGCTCAAGTTTCTGCCGTCGGAGCGTTTTGCCGATCCCGCCGCACGCCAGCGATTGGTCTTCGAGGCGCAAGCCGCGTCGGCCCTCGACGACCCGCATGTCTGCGCGATTTACGCGATCGAGGATACGGTCGAGGGCGAGCTGTGCGTGGTGATGCACTTCTGCGGAGGCGGCACGTTACGCGAGCGTCTCCGCGACGGTTTGCTGCCCATAGACGGTGTGCTCCGTGTGGTTGCCCAATTGGCGAGTGGATTGGCCAGCGCACATCGCGCGGGCATCGTGCATCGCGATCTCAAGCCGGCCAACATCGGATTCACCGACGACGGCGTCGCAAAAATCCTGGACTTTGGCGTGGCGGTGCGCTTCGGAAGTG
This sequence comes from Gemmatimonadales bacterium, assembly GCA_038319245.1. Taxonomy (GTDB): domain Bacteria; phylum Gemmatimonadota; class Gemmatimonadetes; order Gemmatimonadales; family Gemmatimonadaceae; genus Gemmatimonas. The sequence continues at coordinate 15,972 of JBBQDB010000037.1, read as the reverse complement.
ACGACGCGCCATCGGTGAGTGTGGCGGCGGCCGGTACGCTGCCGTACATGGCTCCCGAAGTGTTGCGCGGTGAACCCGCCGACGCACGAGTCGACGTCTGGTCGCTCGGCGTGATCATGTATGAGATGTTGGTCGGACGTCGGCCATTTGCGGACACGACCGACGCGATGCTGATTCACGCCATTCTCCATGATCCGTTAGCGCCGTTCGAACGACGCGACGGGGCGGCGGTACCCGTGGATATCGCGCGACTCGTCACGGAAATGCTTGAAAAGGATCGCGCCGATCGTCCCGCCGATGGACGTGAGGTTGTGGCTCGTCTCGCATCGCTCAGCGCAGATAGGCTCACACTTCCGCCGCGTCCACCGTCCGCGGTGCGCGAATGGCGCGGCGCGCCCCGCACGCTCCGCGTCATCGCCGCGAGCGTCGTGATGCTGCTGGTGTTCATCAGCATCGCCATCACGACCAATCGTGGCAGGCGCAATCGCGCGCAGCAACGCGTGGTGACGCCGCTTGAAGTGGCGCGTACGGTCAATCCGTTACCGTCGGTTGCAGTGCTCCCGTTCACGATTCGTGGGGGTGGGGATCTCGCGTATTTGCGAGAAGGCATGGTGGAGCTGCTCGCGCCGGCATTCGATGCCACCGGGCTGCTTCGCGCGGTGGATCCGAACTCAACGATCGACGCGGTGAGCGGCAGTGCAGCACTCGATTCGGCGCGTGCGCGCGCGGTGGCAGAACAGTTGGGCGCGCAGCGGTACGTCGTGGGGAGTGTGGTGCGTTCGGGGGAGGGGGCAATCGTACGCGCGACGCTGCGTCACGGTGATGGTGCCGATGTTGCGCGTGCGCAGGTCACGGTCGCACACACGGACCAGTTGACGTCCGGTGTGGAGACGCTCGTTCGACAGCTGGTAGCCGCGGAGTTGCGTGCACCGGGTGACACGGTCGCTGGGCTGGCGGCGACGATGACGTCGTCTAACCGTGCGTTGCGCGCCTATCTCGACGGCGAACGTGAGTTGCGCGATGCGCGCCCGGCTGCCGCCGTCGCCTTCTTCACGCGCGCCGTAGAGGAGGACTCACTGTTCGCGCTGGCGTGGTATCGGCTCGCTCGCGCGGCACGCTGGAGCGAAGTGGATTCGTTGAACGCGCGTGCCGTTCGACGCGCCCACGCACTGTCGTCCACGTTGCCCCTGCGTTTGCAGCAAATCGTCGAGGCCTACTACGCACTGCGAGTGGGCAGCCCGGTCGAGGCCGAGCGCATGTTTCGCCAGATGGTGTCAGACTATCCGACCGATGTCGATGCGTGGATGCTGCTTGGCGAAACCCTGTTTGACAACAATCAGTTTCAGGGGCGTGCGACAGGCGACGCTGCCGTGCCGTTCCGTCGCGTCATGGCCCTTGATATGCGCAACCGTGAAGTGACCGTCTATCTCATGGAGCTTGCCGCGCGCGCGAATCGGATTGGGGAGCTCGATACGCTATTTCAGATGTACTTCAGCCCGAACAGCGCGGGCGAACAGCCTGGCATTCGGGCAACGTATCTCGCCGTGCATGCGCGTCGCGCGCAACTCCCCGAGCCGGCCATCGACGAGCCGGCCGCGGCGAGGATTGCGATGGGCCGTGCAGGGAGCGAGGCGAGCGATGTTCGAGCGATCGGGCGGTACGCCGCCGCGCTCGCGGCGCCGACCAATACGCCGCGCACTCGCGCGGACGGGTTGTTGGCGTTGGCGACGTTGGCTTGGACCGAACGCGCGCCAGAGCGGGCGCAGCGCGCTTGGGGTGAGGTAGCACTGCTTGATGCCGAGGCCACCTTGTTCCATCGAGCGCTGATGATGGCGTCTCCAGCGGTCGCGGTGCCTGCCGATTCGCTACGCTCGGTGCGACGCGCGCTCGATGTCGCCGGCACTACGACTGACGTACCGGGAGAACTGTCGAAAGCCGAGCAACGTTCGGTGCGCGCGTATCTGAGCGGATTGCTGAGCCGCCAACTCGGTGACACCGCGTCACTCGCGAAGACGCAGCGCGAGCTGGCCGCGGTGCGTGGCGCGGATCGACTTGCGGCGCCGTTGAGCGCCGCACTGGCTGGCCACCTCGCTGTATCGCGCGGCAACTACGTCGAGGCAGTGCTGGCGTTCGAACGCGGCGTGGTCGCGGTGCCATCGCAATTGCGCGCACGTGTGCCGGCGCTTGGGCAGCAGGCCGATCGATTTGCCCACGCCGATGCGCTTCGTGCACTCGGTCGCATGGCTGAGGCCGAGCGATGGTATGGGTCACTTCGAGACGGCCCGGCACTATGGAGCCTTCCGTACCTCGCCACGGTCACGGATCGTCTGCGCACTCTCAAGTAGTGTCGGACTGCGATGGCGGGGTGGGTTACCGCCCCATACCGCTGACGGCCTTTTCGGTACCCTCGGCGATCCATAACTCGAGCGCCTGCACCATCCGATCGTAGAGCGCCGTGACCAGATCGCGCTCGTCGCGCGGCATGCTATGCAAGACGAAGTCGGCGAGGTCGCCGATGCTGCGCCGTTCGTCTACGGGTTTGATGCCAATGCGCAGCCGCGGATACGTCGCGGACTTGAGGTGCGCCTCAATACTTTTGAGGCCGTTGTGACCGCCCGGACTACCGGCCGCGCGTAAGCGATATTCGCCAACGGGAACGGCGACCTCGTCGACCACGACCATGAGGTCTTGCGCAGCGCTAAAGCCTTCGCGCTTGAGATACGGGCGCAGCACGCTGCCGCTCAGGTTCATGAATGTGAGCGGCTTGACGAGGCGCACTTTCTTGGTGCCGACGAGGCCCGTGGCGGTAAGACTTTCGCCGTCTTTCCGCCACGCGTCGAACTGCCAACGGCGCGTTAGCTCGTCGAGCAGCCACCAACCGACATTGTGCCGCGTATCTTCGTATTCGCGACCTGGGTTGCCGAGTCCGACAATGACTTTCATGCGGGGAAGACGCGCGGGGCGCGGAACGCGCCAGCGTGGAGTGACCATGCTGCGTGCGTCCCGCGCCCCGACGTGAAAAGAAACGACGACTTACTTCGTGTCGTCCGGCTTGACCTTTCGGATGAGTTCCGGCTCGGCGATGTTGCTTTCCGCCGTGGCGGCTTCGATGCTGGCACGCGACTGACCAACGACACAGATCGTGGCGCCCGGCTCGTCAAGCACTTTGATACCGGCTGCAAGCACGAGCTCGGAGACGTGGACGGACTTGCCGACCTTGAGGTGCGTGACGTCGACGTCGATGTGGTTCGGGATGTTGGACGGATCGACCGAGATGTGCAGCTGGTGCATGACCTGGTCGAGAATGCCGCCTTCCGAACGCACGCCATCAGGAATGCCGACACAGACGATCGGGCAGTACATGCTGATCGTCTCACCAACCACCAGTTGCTGGAAGTCGATGTGCATGATCTGCTTCTTGTACGGGTGGCGCTGGATCTCGCGGATGAGCGTCTTGGACACGGCACCATCGATATTGAGCTCGATGACGGTGGCGCCGGTCGAAATACGCTGCAGGAGACGATCGGTCTCACGCGCGTTGATCGTCAGCGACATCGGCTGACGCGTATGCCCATAAATCACGGCGGGGATGTTGCCGGCCATGCGAATCTTGCGCGCGGCGCCCTTGCCGTTTTCAGAACGGGCCGAGGCGTTGAGTGAAGCGGAAGCGGTCATGCGAATACCCTGTGTGTGATAAGGTGGCGCGGGAGTAGCGATGCCTTGCCGTCCCGCCGCTCAGTTACGGAACCTGCGATTACTCGAACAGCACGCTGACCGATTGGTCGGCGTTCGTGAAGCGAATGGCCTTGGCCAGCAATTCGCCCACAGACAACACCCGCAGCGACGGGAAGCGCCGATCGGGTGACAAGTTGATGGAATCCGTGACGACGACTTCGGTGATCGGCGCGTTGGACAACCGTTCGACGGCGGGGCCGCTAAACAGCGCGTGCGTCGCGCAGACATAGATGTCGTTGGCGCCGAGCTTTTTGAGGGCCTTGGCGGCTTCGGACACGGTGCCTGCGGTGTCGATCATGTCGTCGGGAATAAGACAGTCGCGTCCTTCGACTTCACCAACCACGTTGACGACTTCGGCCACGTTGGCTTTCGGGCGCCGCTTGTCGATGATCGCAAAGGTCGCGTCGAGCCGCTTGGCGAACCCACGCGCCATTTTTGCCGAGCCCACGTCTGGCGCCACAACGCAGAGGTCTTTGAGTCCTTTGCGTCGGAAGTAGTTGGTGAACACCGGCGCTGCGTACAAGTGATCGACGGGCACATCGAAAAACCCTTGCAATTGATGCGCGTGCAGGTCGAGTCCTAATACGCGATCAGCGCCAGCCTTTTCGATCATGTTGGCGAAGAGCTTCGCGCCGATGGCCACGCGGGGCTGATCTTTGCGATCCTGGCGCGCGTAGCCGAAGTACGGCAGCACGGCGGTGACGCGGGCCGCAGACGCGCGCCGCGCGGCGTCGATCAGCAGCAGCATCTCCATGATGTTTTCGGCGGGCGGATTCGTGGATTGCACCACGAAGACGTCGGCACCGCGAATGTTCTCATCGATGCGGACGAAAATTTCGCCGTCTGCAAAGCGCGAGCAGGTGACTTTGCAGCGCTCGATACCGAGTACGCGCGTGACTTCGTCCACCAACGGTTGGTTGGACGTGCCGGAGAGGATCTTGAAGGCGCGCGACGTGGACTGCACGTCCATGCGAGAAACCCGGGGTAGAGACAAAGGGACCAGACTAGCCTCAAAAGATATCCACCAACCGCCCCATACGGCAGGGGAATGGCTGAGTCTGGATTGGGTGGCGTGCGTCCTGAGCAACTGTCCGGATACACGCTCTAGGCCGTTTGGTGACCGAGCTGTGCGCGTGCCGACGGGAAACAGTGACAATCGGGGACGACCCTGAGCCGGCTTCGAATACTTCCCGTGTCCCTTTTGCCAGACCCCTCATGTTCCCGCGCTTCACTCGCTTTTTCAACGCCTTGGTCCTTGGCTCCCTGCTGACGCAGTTGGACGCACCGGCAGCGATCGCTCAAGGTACGGAAGGTTATGTAGCCGGTACCGTCCGCGGGGCCGGCGGCGCGCCGCTCGTCGGTGCCACGGTGACCGCGCGAAACGACGCGACCGGTACGCAGCAGATGCGCCGAACCGACGCGAACGGCCATTACGTTTTTGCCCAGCTTCCGATTGGCGGTCCGTACACGCTGACCATCAAGCAGCTTGGGTTTCGTCCTGCACGTCGTACGGGATTGATCCTTAATCTTGGCGACCGTGTCGCGTTGGACATTGTCATCGATCCGTCCGCCACCGAACTCGCCGCCGTTGATGTGCGCGCCGACCGCGAGAGCAAGCGGGCCGAGCGCATCGGTGGTAGCACGGTGGTCTCGGAGCGAGAAATCAAGCTGCTGCCCATTCAGGATCGGTCGTTCGCGGACTTGGCGATCATCGCGCCCACGACCTCACGATCGGGCACCGGCGGTGTGATCACATCGTCGTCGTCGATTGCCGGCGGTCGGGTCTCGAGCACCGATATTCGTGTCGATGGCGTGCAGGCAAAGAACACGCTCTGGGGTGCCGGCTTTGGACGCGGTCCATACTCGCTGTCGGTCGAGGCGGTCCGCGAGTTCGAGGTGGTGACGAACGTTTATGACGTAACGCAGGGACGGCAGGGCGCCGGCGCAGTGAATGTGGCGACGCGGAGCGGCACCAACACGACCACCGGGTCGGTGTTTGCCTACAATCGGAATCAGAAGTTCACGACGCGCACAAACTTCCTCGGCCAAAACGTCACGAACTTCGACAACTTGCAGTTCGGTGGATCGGTCGGCGGTGCGTTCATCCAAGACAAGTTGCACTATTTTTTGGCGTACGATCGGCAGGATGTCGGCGAGCCGTTCAGCACGCTGCAGGTGGATAACGCCGCTGACTGGTCACGCCTGCAGGTCGCGCCAGACTCGGTGACCCGATTCCTCGACATTCTCCGTAAGTCGTACGGGCTCCCGGCTGGACAGCAGGTCGGCACGTTCAATCGGGCGAATGCACTGAACACGGTTTTCAGTCGCTTCGATTGGCAAATCAACCCGGTGCATCGTGCCACGTTGCGCTCGACGTACTCGGATTTCTTTTACAGCAGCTCCATCCCCGATCGTGAGCTCTCTGTGCTGGAGAGCCGCGGCAATCAGAAATCGCGGGAAGTGCAGGTGATGGCGTCGGTGAAGTCGAACGTTGGCAACAGCATCACAAACGATGCGCGCTTTGCCTTCACCGATCGCCTGCTGCAGAATCAGCCGAACACGCGGTTGCCGCGCGGATGGGTGAACGTGGCCTCCACGTTGCCCAGTGGCAGCACCGGCACCAACCAGATACTGCAATTTGGTGGGCAGCGGACCAGCCCAGAGTTGCAGTCGGAGCGTTCGTATCAGTTTGTGGACGTGATGCGCGTCGACGGCGATCGGAGCGCGTTCACGTTGGGCACCGACATGTCGCTCAACCAGCTGTCGATGTTTGTGTCGATTGAGACCGACGGCCTGTTTCAGTTTGCGAATTTGGCGGCACTCGAGGCCAAGCGCCCGACGTCGTTCGCGCGACTGGTGCCGATGAAGGAGCTCGAGCCGCGCCTGTATCAATGGGTGTACGATGGTGGTGTCTTCGCGCAGGGAGAATTCCGCGTGCGGCCGACTCTCAACCTGACCGCAGGTGTGCGCGCCGATCTGTCGGCGTTCCTGACGGCCGGCAACCGCAACGTGGACGTGGAGAACGCCTTCGGCACACGTACGGACCGCAGTCCCAAGGATCTTGCGCTCCAGCCACGCGCGCAGCTCACGTGGACGCCTGGCGCGCCAGGCACGAATCTGATCCGGTTAGGGAGCGGCTACTTCACCGCGCAGCCGCACTATCAGGCCAATCAAAATCATCTGCTGAACGATGGGACGCAGTTGGCCGACGTCTTGCTCACGGGTGCCGCCGCGCCGACACCGGATTTCAACGCGTATCGCCAATCGTTTGCCAACACGCCCGGCATTCCGACCGGGAGTGGTCCGCGTCCCGCGTACATCAACATGTTCGGCCCGGACTTCAAGGTGCCGCGGACTTGGAAGAGCGACATCGCGTACCAGCGGCGCATGTTGAACGGTGCACTGACCGTGGGCGCCGCCGCGCAGTACGCGCACACGTCGTCGTTGTATCGCTACTACGATCGCAACCTGCGCGCGGCCCCCGATTTCACGCTCGCCAATGAGGGCAATCGCGGCGTCTTCGTGCCAGCAACCAGCATCACCGCGACGGGTGGTCGCAACCCGGTGCTCGCGCGCCCGTTTACGCAGTTTCAGCGCGTGCTCGAACTGCGCAGCGACGCGGCGCAATACCAGAAGGCGCTCATCCTTGATGCGTCGCTGCGCTTGCCGCGCAACGGCAGCTTGAATGCGTCTTTTACCCTGAATCAGACGCGTGACAACAGCTCCTTCAACTGCTGCATTGCGATCACGTCGGTGTTCACGCCGGTGCCGAGCGACCCGCGGGTACCGTCGTGGGGCGCAAGCGCGAATGACTTCAGACACAAGATCGTGCTGTACGGTGCAGCGCCCGAAGTGTTTGGGTTCCAACTGAGCGCGCGCGTGATCGGGCAGTCGGGCTCTCCGTGGTCGCCGACGGTCGCGCAAGACATCAACGGCGATGACGTAGGTGGTGGCAGTTCCTTCGGTAACCAGAACGACCTCGCGTTCGTGTTCAATCCAGCCACAGCAGGGTTGCGGCCGGGCTTCGCCGACTCGCTGCGGCTCGTGTACGACAATCCGGACAACATCGGCGGCGCGTATTTGAAAAACCGGCTCGGGCAAATCGCCGATCGCGGCAGTGTGCGCAACCCGTTCGTCACGCAAGTCGATGTGCGGGCGACGCAGAAGCTGCCGACGTTTCGCGGACAACGCGCGGAGTTGACGCTCGACGTGTTCAATGCGGCGGCGCTCATCAATCACAACTGGGGCAGCGTTGTGGTCGTACCGGCAGCGAATCAGACGCTGTTAAACGTCATCTCGTTCGATCAGACTGCGCGTGAGTATCGCTACCGGGTTAACCCGAACTTCGGGAAGACCATCAAATCGGGTACCCGCTATCAGATGCAATTGGGGGTGCGCTACTCGTTCTAACGCTGCACAGCTAGCCCGATCGGCTGCCGCAAACGCCAACACCCCCGAAGTACGGAGATACGCCGTGCCTCGGGGGTGTTGATGCATCTGCGGGAATCGGTCGCGCCGAACCATAGGCCCTGATGGAATCGAACCATCATCATCGGCTTCAAAGGCCGAGGTAATAGCCGTTATACGAAGGGCCAGCTATGACAGGTACACTATTCAGGGGCAGGGTGACTGCGCCAGTGCTTGCCTCGGATCAGTGCTGTTTTGCGCGTTTTTCGGGAAATGGCAGACCCGGCGTTCGTCTCTAAATCAGCGATCCCAGTCGTGGACCGGCAGGGCGTCACGCGCCCGGACGCCGTCGGCGAAGGGGCCGAGCAGGTGCACAATGCTGTTGGCGTAGTACGTGATCAGCGGCCGGCCACGAGGCAGAATGAGAAAGCCATCGCCGGTGCGTGCGATAACGCGCCGCATGCGCAGCATGCGATAGGCACGGTCGAAGGTGTCTGCAATGTCGCGGTCGGCGCGCACGACGCGCCCGCTGAGCTCCATGAGCACGTCGCGCATCGATTCCATGCGATGCAACAGTTGTGCGCGCGTGATGAAATCGGCGTCGAAGCTTTGGAGCGCGGCGCAGGCCAACGGCACCGGTGTGACCGGGATGATCGCACCGATACGTTGCAACACATCATCGCAGAAATGCTGCACGAGCGGCAAGCGTTCGCTGCGTGGCACGTCGAACAAGGACATGCCCTGCGCGTCGAGGGTGTCGAGCCAAGCGCCTACGGATATTGGCGTGCCTATCGTGACGGCGGCCCGTCCGTAGCGACGCCAACGACCGGTGAGCAGTCGCCCAACATTTTGCAGCAACCAGCCACTCACTTCGCGCAGCTGCGCGCCACGCGATGTCGCGGCGCGTTCACCGTGCGTTTCGAGTTCGCGTAGCAGCGTCCGATCTTCGAGAACGCGGTCATAGTTGATCCCGACCGGCACCACGTACATACGCGAGCGCACAGCGGGGTCGCGCGCGACGCCGAGCGCATAGTCGAGCAGTCCGATCTTGCCCGGGCGCAGTGCGCCGTCGCGCGTCAGTCCACCTTCAGGGAAGACGCCTTGCGTCACGCTGTTGCGCGTAATGAGCTGCACGTAGCTCTCAAGGACCGCGTGATAGAGCGGCTCGCGGTAGCGCCGACGAATGAAGTACGACCCGAAGCTCTTGAAGAGGTACTCGAGTGGAAATGCGCGGGCCCACTCACCGACGGCGTACGAAATCGAGACGTCGCCCATCATCACGTAGGCCACGAGTACGTAGTCAGCGTTCGACCGATGGTTCATCAAATAAATGATCACCGAATCGCTCGGTAGCCCGCGAAAGGGGTCCGGACGCTCGAACTCGACGGACACTTTATAAAAGAGTCCGAGCGCTGCTCGACTCACGTAGTAGCCGAGGTGGTAGTACGCGAGCACGTTGAAGAACGGAACGATCTCGTCGAGGTAGCGGCGCACACGCTGCCAGGTGACGGATTCGTCCTCGCCGAGGAGCACCGCGTGCGCACGAACAGCGTCGGCGACCGCATGCGCGGCGAGGACTTGTTCGATGACAAAACTCTTGCGCGTGAGCTTGAACCGATCGACGCCGGCCCGATATCGTTTGAGCGCGTGACGACTCGCGCGTTCAGCAAAGCGGCGCCACGCCAACCACACCGCGCCGACGAGCAGTGCCGCGGCCCCAGCCACGAGGAGCAGTCGGGGCACCGTCACGCTGGTGCTATACCGTCGCGTCGAGCGGCCAGAGCCACGCCGCGCCGCGCACACCGCTCGAGTCGCCGTGCATGTTCTGGACGATGCGTGTGCTGACGGCCTCCGAGAATACCCATCGGGGCAGGATCGCGGCGGTCGCGTCGGCGAGTCCTGGTGTATTCGACATGCCGCCGCCGAGCACGATGACGTCTGGGTCGAGCAGATTGATGACCGAGGCCAGCGCACGCGCGAGGCGTTCATGGTACCGCGCTTGCGAGGCACGGGCGCCGACGTCGCCGGCAAGCGCGCGCAGGTTAATGTCGCGCGCCGCCAGCGTATCGCCGGTATGCAACGCGTGATCTTTTTCGAACGCCGGCCCGGATAACCACGATTCGATGCAGCTGCTCTTTCCGCAGTAGCACGATGGTCCGGGGCGTTCGTCATCCATCGGCCACGGCAGCGCGTTGTGCCCCCATTCGCCGGCAATGAGGTTGGCGCCAACCAGACACTGGCCATGCACGACCACGCCGCCCCCGACGCCCGTGCCCAAAATCACACCGAAGACGACCTCGGCACCTTCGCCCGCGCCATCACTCGCTTCGGACAGCGCGAAGCAGTTCGCGTCGTTGGCGATCCGCACCGGACGGTTCAGACGTTCTTCGAGATCACGACCGAGTGGTTGTCCGATGAGCCAGACCGAGTTCGCGTTTTTGACCAACCCGGTCGTCGGGACGACTGCGCCAGGAATGCCCACACCCACCGTCGCATAGCCCTCGGGCATATTGGCGATGCGCTCGAGCGATTCGACGAGGTCGGCAATGGCCGTCACCGTTGCCGTGTACGCGCGTGGTGTCGGCACGCGCAGCCGGCCGAGCTCTTGCCCCGTGTTCGCGAGGGCGACGCCCTCGATCTTGGTACCGCCGAGGTCTATTCCGATTCGCATGATGTGTGCATAGGTGTCGCGAGAGTGCCATCCGATCGGGTGCGAATCAAGGGGGCAGCGCGCATTGCTCGTGTGGATGCGCGACCGTGAGCCCAATCAGTATGTTGGTCGGCATGAAAGATGAACGGCAGCGGGAGCAGCTTCGTCAACAACCGGATCAATCGCACGGGCAGCGGCTGTTGCCTGCACTGGCGACAGCACTGTTCTGGGCCTGCCACAGCGCTGAGATGACCGTTGCGCCCGTCGTGCCGGTCGTTCCGATACCGCCAGCGGCGCTCACGGTCCCCGTGTTGCCGCGCGAGTTCCGCGGCTTGTGGATCGCGACGGTTGCCAACATCGACTGGCCATCACGCACCGGTCTGACAACGGCGACGCAGCAGAGTGAGCTGACCGGAATCTTCGACATGGCGCGTGCGACGGGACTGAACGCGGTCGTGCTGCAAGTGCGAGCGAACGGGGACGCGTTGTTCCCATCGGCGCTCGAACCGTGGTCGAAATCGTTTTCAGGGATACAAGGTGTCAATCCCGGATGGGACCCGCTGGCCTTTGCGGTGACCGAGGCGCACGCGCGCGGACTCGAGCTGCACGCGTGGTTCAATCCGTTTCGCGCTGCGAATCTCAGTGACAGCGCGCGACTCGATGCGCAGCATCTCGCTAAGCGCCGTCCCGATTTGACGCGCGTGTATTGCAGCCAGCTGTGGTTTGATCCGGGCGAGCAAGCGGTGCAAGACCAAGCGATGTCCGTGATCACCGATGTCGTCCGTCGCTATGACGTGGACGCGGTGCATCTCGATGACTTTTTTTATCCGTATCCGGAGACCCGCTGTCCGAATTTGGACTTTCCGGACACTGCGGCCTTCGCGCGCTATCGCGCCGCGGGTGGAGCGTTGGCGAAGGACGATTGGCGCCGTGACAACGTGAATCGCTTTGTCGAGCGTCTGTCTCGTGAAGTTCACGGGGTGCGCGCGACGGCGCGGGTCGGGATCAGTCCGTTCGGCATCTGGCGACCAGGGAACCCCGCCGGCGTGGTGGGGCTCGACGCGTACGCGACGATCTTTGCCGACTCGCGGAACTGGCTGCAGCGTGGCTGGGTGGACTACCTCGCGCCGCAGTTGTACTGGTCGATTGCTTCAACGGGGCAGAGCTTTCCCGCGTTGCTCGATTGGTGGATGCAGCAGAACACGATGCGACGACACTTCTGGCCCGGGCTTGCCGCGTATCGTGTCGCGGATGGCAGCAGCAGTCCGTACGCCGCCAGCGAAATCGCTGCGCAGATCGCGCTCACGCGAACTCGCGGCACGGTGGCGGGCGGATCGACGGGCGCGGTGCTGTACAACACGACCGTCCTCAAAAACAACCGCGATGCGTTGGCGTCGGTACTGCGGACCGGCGTGTATGCGAGTGGAGCAATGGTCCCGGCGACGCCGTGGCTCGATGCGGTGGCGCCGAGTGTGCCGACGGTCAGCGTGACGGCGGTGGGACAAATATTTCGGGTTTCGATTGGTGGCGACGGAGGGAAGGCGCTTGCCTGGTGGGCCGTGCGATGGCGAAACGGCAGCAGCTGGTCGCTACGCGTGGTGCCCGCCGATCTCCGGTCGGTGGACGTGCCGACTTCATTTCTGGCGGTCGCGACGGACGCCATCGTTGTCCAGGCGATTGATCGTGTCGGAAATGCGAGCGAGCCTGCAACATGGCGCGCACCCTAGCGACAACCGTTTTATTCGGTCGAGCAATTTGTTTGAAGACTTTGTCTGAGGATTTTGTCTGAGGAATACGTCCGAAGATTTCGCCGGAGGGCGTCGCGACGCCGCGGCAACCCGCGCCCTGGACTGGCTGACGCGCCATGACGGGCGGTACTGTTGTGTAGGTTGAGACGGCTCCCCACGCAAGCAGAGGCATGCTACTGACTCGGTCGCGGCTCGGTTGGTACCTCGGCGCCATAGCGGCTGCGCTCAGCTGCGGCGCACTGCTGGAGCTGGCGCACCAGCGAACGAGCACCTCCTATCCGGCTATTGCCGGCTTCAGTCTCCTGGCGGTCTTCGCGGGTGGTACGGGGCCCTCCGTCGTTGCCGGACTTGGCTCGCTCGCGGTCGCGATGTTGCTCAGCGACGACCTGGCCGGATTGGTCGCGAGTCCTGACGAAGGCATACGGTTTTTCGCGGCCGTATTTTTGATTGTCGTTGCCTCCTTCGTCTCCGGCTTGTTTCGGCGCAGCCGCATGGCAACCAGCGAGCGCGCGGCGCAGTTACGCGCCGCAGCGGACAATCTGCAGGAGCTGCTCGACGGTTCGTCGGATGGCATCATGGTCGCGGATGCGGACCGTCGCATTGTGTACGTCAATGCGCCGCTCCTTGCCTTGCTCGGCGTCGCGCGCGAGGCGCTGATCGGGCGCGCGCTCGACGACGCGCACACCGCGATGGCGATGCCGATTCCGGCGCACGCACTCGATGACTTGCGCGTCGGTGATGCGTACCTCTTCGAACACACGATCGTACGGTCCGACGAGCGCCACGTTCGAGTAGAAGCGTCGTTGCGCATGCTGCCCGATCGTCGGGTACTGGCGGCAGTGCGCGACATCAGTGTGCGTCGCGCCGAGCAAGAGTCACAACTGGCCGAGCGTGATTTGCTCAACGGCATCCTGGCCACGAGCGTCGCCGGAGTGCTTGTCGTCAATCTCGAGGGCGATATCATCTTCGCCAATCAGCGCGCAGAAGATGTGCTCGGGCTCGTGCGCAGCAAGCACCCTGATGCGCACTACGAGCAGCCCGCGTGGCACTCGGTCGCACTGGACGGGGGCCCATGGGCGCACGAGGAACGGCCGTCGTCACGCGTGCAGGCCACTGGGCAACCGGTGCTGGACGTGCGGCATGGGATCGTGTGGCCCGATGGTCGGCACCTCGTCCTCTCGGTGAACGCGTCCCCGCTCTTTGCGGAAGACGGTCGCATACGGGCCGTCGTCGTCGCGGTCTCAGATGTTACCGCTGCACTCGACGCGCAGCGTACGCTCCGCGAACGGGATGAGCAACTCGCGCAAGTGACTGCAGCGATGCCTGGTCTCGCGTACCAGTACGAGTTCGATGTCAATGGAAACGAGCGGTTTCTGTTCGTCAGTGAGTTCGTCAAAAAAATGCTCACGATTTCGCCGGACGAGCTGCTCGCTGACGCGTCGCGCAGCTGGAGTCGCGTGCACCCGGACGATGCAGCGGAAATGCGGCGCACCATGATGGTGTCGTACGAGACGTTGCAGCCGTGGGCCGTCGAGTTTCGTTTGCAGGACATCGACCGACCGGGCGCATGGCGTTGGATTTCGGCACGCGGCGTGCCCGAGCGCACGAAAAATGGGCAGGCCGTGCGGTGGGATGGCATCATGGTCGATGTCACCGATCGACACCTGCTGGAGGATCAGCTCCGTCAGGCGCAGCGCCTCGAAAGCATTGGGCGGTTAGCCGGCGGCATCGCACACGATTTCAACAATTTGCTGACGGCGATTCTGGGGCATGCGGAGGTGCTCTCGCTCGATGCGCCCCCGGAGAGCGAGATGGCGGACAGTCTTGCGCAGATTCGTTCGGCGGCCGAGTCGGGGAGTGCGTTAACTCGCCAGCTGCTGGGATTCGCGCGGAAGCAAGTCGTGGCGCCGCAGCTCGTCGATGTGAATGAGCTGGTGAGTCGCTTACCGCTGCTGGTGCAGCCGATCGTTGGCGACGCCGTGTCCCTGCAGATCGCGCTCGATCCGGAGGTTGGCCGAGCACGCGTAGATCCGGTACAGTTGCAGCAAGTATTAATGAATCTGATCGTCAACGCCGTGGATGCGATGCCAAGCGGAGGGCCACTGCTCATCGAGACATCGCGCATCGATGCGACTGGCGCGCGTTTGCGTGAACTTCCGGATATGCCACCGGGCGAGTTGGTGGAGATCGTCGTTCGCGACTTCGGCAGCGGCATGACGGAGGATGTGCGCGCCCGTGCGTTCGAGCCATTTTTTACCACGAAGGAAATCGGGCGCGGCACGGGACTTGGACTGTCGACGAGCTACGGGATCGTGTCACAGGCGGGCGGCACGATTGAGTTGGTGAGTGCGGTTGGACGCGGAACGTCGGTGCACGTGCTGCTGCCGGTAACCGTTGGACCCGCGGTACCGGTGAGAGCAGAGGTCGCAGCAGTGCCGAAGGAGTCGCTCGAGGGGAGCGAGACGATCCTTGTGGTCGATGATGATCCAGGCGTGCTACGTGTGACGTCGGCATCGCTCCGTCGCTTTGGCTACCACGTGATCGAGGCACGGAGCGGCGAGCACGCACTGGCGGCATCGCGTCTTGAGCCGGGCGTGATTCATCTGCTCGTCACCGATGTCGTCATGCCAGGAATGAGTGGGCGCGAACTGGCGGATATCCTGCGCCGTGAACGACCGGCCACACCTGTGCTGTTTGTGTCGGGGTATCCCGATGGTACGATCGCGCATCACGGTGTGGTGGAGGAAGGGGTCGCGTTGCTGTCGAAACCGTTCGAGCGTGCGGTGCTGGCCCGTCGTGTGAGGACACTATTGGACGCGGTGATTCCTGTTTCCTGAGGCGATGAACATGCGATGTAACACGATGCGTGTCACGATGCATCCGCTCGTGAATATGATTTCGCTGCTGCTTGCGACGATCGGCGTGCAGGCCGCTCCGTTGTCAGCGCAAAGCGCGACGCGCTATACACTGGCCGACTACGTACAGCGCGTATTCGAGGTGCCGATGCGTGACGGCGTGACGCTTCATATCGAACTGCTGGCGCCGCGCACGATCGCGGAGCCGTTGCCGTTCATGCTGGAACGAACACCGTACGGTGCCGACGGATCGATGCGTCGCCTGAGTGCGGGGTACAAGGAGCTGGCCGAGGACGGATACATCTTCGTGTTCGAGGATATTCGTGGTCGGTACAAGTCCAGCGGCACGTTCGTCATGCAACGCGCGCCGCGCCCACTCGACGGACCGCAGCAGAATACGATCGACGAGAGCACCGATACGTATGATACGATTAAATGGATGCTTACGAACGTGCCGAAAAACAACGGACGCGTCGGCATGCTCGGCGTATCGTATGACGGATGGACCGCGGCGATGGGGATGCTCGACCCACATCCGGCGCTCAAGGCAGTGAGCCCGCAAGCGTCGCCAGCAGAC
>JBBQDB010000036.1:0-30746 GCA_038319245.1 Gemmatimonadales bacterium | reverse complement strand
CCACCAGGAATGAACGGTGAATGAATCTTCCCTACTGTCACCGAGACCGATCTCTCGGTCGGTCCCGCATTCACGATAGCGTCATAGCCCGCTCCCAAAGCCTGGAATCCGCTCACCGGATCGAAGTCTGGATCGATTTCGCAAACAAGTACGCAGGCGGCCTTAGCAATTACGCCAGCGTTAACGACTGGCAACAACACACTATCCCAAACGAGCAAATTGCTCCAATTCTGTCCGGTTACTCCAATCGCCAAGGAATTGACGCTTATCGGCACCACAAAGGCGGGTCCGATGGTGATGCTTGGTGATAGTCCAGTAAACGTCCAGCCTGAGACGTTGCCCTGATCGTCAAATTGCGGAGTAAAATTGGCTGTGATTTCTCCCGAGACAGAAATCTGCGGAATGGCCTGAGCCCGCACTGTCGCCGCAGGTGCGGCTAATGCAACAGCAATGACAAGTATGTGGCTCAACGGACGCAAGAGCTTTGCCAACCGCTGCTTGGCGACATTCGCTAGCGCGACTTCCTCTTTTCCAGCGGCCATCGTCGAGGCTCCCTATCGTTTGGTTTGAGACGCAGTACTCGTAGTGTAGCCGTGCCGACGCAGAATTTCTAAAGCAGCGGGATGCTGACTCCCGAACGCCGCCACATCTTGAACCAAAGATCGCAACGCAGCTTCATCCCGTCGAAGTTGTGGCAGTTTCGCAATCTCATCCCTTAGTCGGTCTCGCTCTCGGCGCGTATGATCATCCTGATTCCAGAGAAACAAGTTGAGGCTTGCGCTCGTGATCAAACCAGCAATCAAGACAACCAACAGCAGCCGAGAGAGCGACTCGGAGCGATCCGTCAAGGCATCACTTTGAAGCCGGAGGGATCATGTTAATCTTGACACCGTGGTCGGAGAGAATTTTCAGCATTTCTGGCTCCGTTTGACTATAGGCAGCTAGCTCAGCTACAAGGCTTCTTGTCTCAGCAGCCATCTGCGGTCCGGATTGAAGCAAAGCAACCGCTTTCAGATCACTACTGAGAACTGAGCTCATGGAAACAATCGCCTCGTACGCGACAAAGTGCCTCAGCGCCAACGCACAATTGACCAGCCCGCTAGTGAGAAATAGCGAGGCGAGTGTCCAGTTAATTTTGGTGCGGAGCGAATTCATTGGGTGAGCCTGAGGGTGGCGTAACCGCCAACTATTACTACAGTGTCGTTGCTCACGAAGCTATCTCACACCGGTCGCCTCAGCAACCCGCAGGCGGGTGACAGGTGACCGTATATGCCTGCACATTGAGCGCGCGAGCTAATCGACCACATGCGAGGCTGCGCGTCGCGCGAAGCAAGGCGTGCAGTCTGCTGCAGGAGAACGAAAGATAACGCCTCCGTGTACGACTATTTGTACGACAACTCAATAAGCGCGGCTCATACGACGCGAGAATGAAATGGTCTGTAAAGCGCAGCAATTGCAAGAGTTATGCGAACGCCCGGACTCGAACCGGGATGGTGTTACCCGCCAGCTCCTAAGGCTGGTGCGTCTACCAATTTCGCCACGTCCGCGTGTTTCTCTTGCTCTCCGACCCGTCAAGCTTTCACGCACAACTTACCGAACGCGTGCCCAAAACTGCACCGTCCGCTCGGACACGCAGCTTCCAACGCGAATCGCGCGACACGACCCGAGGGTCATATCGCGCGATTGCTTACCTCGACGAAGTGTGCGCAGCGCGAATTATCAGCCGCTCACGCTCCGTCGGCTACGGCATTGCTCAACCACCCACGCGAAGATTGACCACGCGCGTGCCGACGCCAGGCCGCAGCGACTGCACCATCAAGCTCACATAGTCTCCCGCCTTGAGCGTCCCCAACACCGACTGCAGGTCACTGACGCTCTTCACCGCACGCTTGGGCGTCGGATACAGCACCTCGAGAATGATGTCCGACCGCGGCTCGAGCTTATCCGCCGATGCGCCATCCTGCGCGACGTCGGTGATCATCACGCCACGATCGGCTGGCAAGCCAAGCTGCTTGATCAAATCGGCGTCAATCGGACCGACAGTGATGCCCAACTTGCCGGCGGCGGCAGCGGGAGCCACCGGAGCGGCCGTTTTCGCGGCGGCTGCAACGACGTCTGCCGCATCGGCTTCAACCAGCTTCACCTTGAAGCTCTTCTTGCTGCCAAAGCGCAGCACTTCGACCGGCACGGTCTCGCCCACTTTGTGCGAACGGACCACGCGCTGCAGCGCGCTGACGCGATCGACCGGCTTGCCATCGACGGCAACGATCACGTCACCCGGTTCGATGCCGGCGGCCTTGGCCGGGCTGCGATCGCCGAGCGGCGCGAAGTTGCCGACCTTCACACCGGCGGCCTTCGACAGGCCGTTGATACCCGCATCATCCGCGTTGAGCGCGGCGATGCCGATACCCAACATCGGCAGGCGCACCTTGCCGTCCTTGATCAGCATGTCGGCGACCGACTTCACCAGCGTGATCGGAATGGCGAAACCGTAGCCAGAATAGAATCCGGTCTGGCTGGCGATCGCCGAATTGAGGCCAATCACTTCGCCACGCACGTTGATGAGGGGGCCGCCCGAGTTGCCCGGGTTGATGGCCGCGTCGGTCTGAATGAAATCCGAGATCGACATGCCGCCGGCGTTTGGCAGCTGAATTTCCTTGCCGCGTCCTTTCGCCGATACGATACCGGCGGTGACGGTGAAATCGAGGCCGAGCGGATTACCGACCGCGAGCACCCAATCGCCGATGCGCACGGTCTCGTCGTTGCCGACGGGAAGCGTCGGCAAGCTCTTCGCGTCGATTTTGACGACGGCGACGTCCGTCGTCGAATCCGTACCTACGACTCGTGCCTTGAAGATGCGCCCATCACTCAACGTCACGTTCACCTGATCAGCGTCGGCGACAACGTGATTGTTGGTGACGATGAAACCGTCGCTGGTGAGGATGAAGCCTGAACCTTCGTCACGCTGAACCTGCGGCTGCTGGCGCTGACCGAACTGCTCAAGAAAATCTTCCATTCCCTGCGGCGCCTGTCCACGATTGCGGGTGCGCGCCGGGCGCGCGTTGCGCTGCGTGTTGACCGCGACCACAGTGGGAGTGACGCGCTCAGCGATGTCCGCGAACGAACTATTGCCTTCGGGAGCGCTCGGACCACGTGCCGAAATCGGACGGGCCGTCGTGGACGGATTCTGCGCCCACGCGAAACGAGTGAAGTCCATGCCGGACGCGAAGAACACACCGCCGGCAAAGGCGATGACCGCGACCGTAACGAAACGAAACCGTGAGAATCGAGCAGCCATGAGAGTCTACCGTTCAGGGGTCAAACGAATTGCTGTTGAAACGTACCGTAGGTAGGACACCAGAACACCCCGGCGAGTTTCCGCCGGGGTGTTAAGGAACCGTATTTACTTCTTGTCGTCGACGATTTCGTAATCGGCTTCGACCACATCCTCGGCCTTGGCGTCAGCGGCCGCACCTGCCGGCGATGCCGACTCAGCGCCCGGTGCCGCACCCTCCGCGGCCGACTGCTGATAGAACGCCTGACCCGCTTCGCTGTAGGCCTTCGTCAGCTCTTCCTGCGCAGCACGAATCTCGTTGATGTCGTCGCCACGCAGTGCCTTGCGCGCACGCTCGATCGACGCGTCGATGCGTTCTTTGAGCGGCGCCGAGACCTTGTCGCCCCACTCCTTCACGTTCTTCTCGACTTCATACGTCTGCGAATCGAGACGATTCCGGATCTCGATTTCCTCGCGACGCTTCTTGTCTTCGGTCGCGTTCTTCTCGGCGTCCTTGACCATCTTGTCGATGTCGTTGTCCGAGAGACCACTCGACGCTTCGATGCGAATCTTCTGTTCCTTACCGCTTGCCTTGTCGCGCGCGGTCACATGCAAAATGCCGTTGGCGTCGATATCAAACGTGACTTCGACCTGTGGCATGCCGCGCGGTGCGGGCGGAATACCCGTGAGCTGGAACTTGCCGATCGTGCGATTGTAGGTCGCCAAATCGCGCTCGCCCTGCAGCACGTGAATTTCGACCGTCGTCTGATTGTCGTCGGCGGTAGAGAACGTTTCGGCTTTCTTGGTCGGGATGGTGGTGTTGCGGGGGATGAGCACCGTCATCACGCCACCGAGCGTCTCGATGCCGAGTGAAAGCGGCGTCACGTCGAGCAGGAGTACGTCCTTCTGTTCGCCCGTGAGCACTGCACCCTGAATCGCGGCGCCTACGGCCACGACTTCGTCCGGGTTCACACCCTTGTTGGGTTCCTTACCGAAGAATTCCTTGACGACCTGCTGAATCTTTGGAATGCGCGTCGAGCCGCCTACGAGAATGATCTCGTCCACTTCACTCGGCTGCATGCCGGCATCCTTGAGCGCCTGCTTCATCGGCTCGAGGGTGCGCTGAATGAGATCATCGACAAGCTGCTCAAACTTGGCGCGCGTCAACGTGTAGTTGAGGTGCTTGGGGCCGGACTGGTCGGCGGTGATGAACGGCAAATTGATGTCGGTGCTGTTCGCGCTCGACAGCTCCATCTTTGCCTTTTCGGCCGCTTCCTTAAGACGCTGGATCGCCATCGGATCCTTCGAGAGGTCGATGGCCTGATCGCGCTTGAACTCTGCGACCAGCCAATCCATCACACGCTGATCGAAGTCGTCGCCACCCAAATGCGTGTCGCCGTTGGTGGACTTCACTTCGAACTGGCGTGTCCCGTCGACGTCATACAGTTCGAGCACGGAGATGTCGTAGGTACCGCCGCCCAAGTCAAACACGGCGACCTTCTCGTCCTTCTTCTTGTTTTTATCGAGTCCGTAGGCGAGCGCGGCAGCCGTCGGCTCGTTGATGATGCGGAGCACCTCAAGTCCGGCGATCTTGCCAGCGTCCTTCGTCGCTTGGCGCTGCGCGTCGTTGAAGTACGCGGGCACCGTGATGACTGCCTTGGTCACGGTGTGGCCCAGGTAGTCTTCGGCGGTCTGCTTCATCTTCTGCAGGATCATCGCCGAGATTTCAGGCGGCGTGTAGCGCTTGCCGCCGACTTCGACCGCGGCCACATCGTTCGGGCCAGCAACGATCTTGTAGGGCACGCGCGACTGCTCGCTCTGCGCGTCGGCAACGCGACGGCCCATGAAGCGCTTGATGGAAAAGATCGTATTCTGCGGATTGGTGACGGCCTGACGCTTAGCGATCTGCCCGACCAGGCGCTCGCCGTCCTTCGTGAAGCCGACGACAGACGGAGTCGTCCGTCCGCCTTCGGCGTTCGGAATTACGACCGGATCGCCACCCTCGAGTACACTGACAACCGAGTTGGTGGTGCCGAGGTCGATACCGATAACTTTCTCTGCCATTGCTTCCTCTGTTTTGGCGATAAGACGTCGAAGACGACCGACAGGCCGTCGTTCGACCATAAGTAGGGCAATTCGCGGGCCGAGAATCGGCTGCCGAGTCGGCGCACGAAGCGGTTCGGCGAGATGAAACATGGTGCCGCAGTGGCAGTCTGCCTTTTCGGCACGCGGTGTGGCCGGCTGAGCAGCGGTGCAGCGCTTGCAACGGTGGCTTCGTTGGATACCCACTTCAGCCGGACGGAGTCCGCAGACATGTTCCCGATTAACGACGATAATCCGACCTTGCGCACACCGGTGATGACCGCCGCGATTTTGCTGGTGACGTGGGCCGTGTGGTTCTGGGTGCAGGGGGCGGGCGACACGGTGGCGCTGGCGGCGAGTGTCTGTAACCTCGGCCTGGTTCCCGGCGAACTTACCCATCTCGCCCCGCTGGGGCAGGCGGTACCGCTTGGGCGCGGCATGGCGTGCGTGGTGGACAACGACGCGATCAACTATGCGACGCCCATTCTCTCGATGTTCCTGCATGGCAGCTGGACCCACATTATCGGCAATTCGCTGTACCTGTGGGTCTTCGGCAACAACGTCGAAGACAGCATGGGGCGTGGCCGCTTCCTGGCGTTTTATCTGCTCACCGGCGTCATCGCGGGATTGGCTCAGGTTGCGATCAATCCAGCGTCGCCGGTACCCACGGTTGGGGCATCCGGCGCGATCTCCGGCGTGATGGGTGCGTATCTCGTGCTGTATCCGCGCAATCGCGTGCGGACGTACATCCCGCCGATTTTCTTCTTCCGATTTCCGGCCTGGGCCGTGCTGGTGATTTGGTTTGGCAGCCAGCTCTTGAGTGCATTGCCGGAGCTTTCGACCCTCCGGCGCGACGTCTCGGGTGGCGTCGCTGTCTTTGCCCACATCGGCGGTTTCGTTGCCGGCGCACTGCTCATCGCGTGGTTCAAAAATCCGGAGTTGGTGCGCCGGCGCGACGTCGGTGGCGATGCACAAGTCGTTTGGTCCTGAACCAATCGCTTAGGCGGCCGATGTAACGCAATGCCCGCGCCCCTCGCGTAGTTGCGGCGGTGACGCAATCGTTACGCGCAATGCCGTGTCGGTAGCTCCTCGAACGGCGTTGTTTTCCGAGTCATTCGGACCACGGATGGTCGGGTTCGACTGATGATTTTCTTGATACTCCAGCCTTCGGGTCGCCGTGAAGCTCTTCGCGAAAGACGAAACGTTCTTTGATCATTTCCGCCAGTTGGCGGTGCACATTGGAAGTTCCGCGACGTTGCTGCGGTCGCTGTTGGAATCACCCGCCGACTCGGTACGCATTGCGACCGACATCAAGAAGGTGGAGACGGAGGGCGATGCCATCGTGCACCTGATCAATCAGCGGATCGATACGAGCTTTGTCACACCGCTCGACCGGGAAGACATTCACGTGTTGGCAAAACGCCTCGACAACGTGATCGACATCGTGAACGGCGCCGCGCGACGTGTGGTGATGTTTCGTGTGACAACGTCACGACCGGGTGCGGTGAAGATGGCCGACGTGATTGTCCGTGCGAGTGCACAGATTCTGGAAGCAGTCTCCGACGTGAACAAGCGGCAGCGCATGATCGAGCACAGTCGCGCAATCAAACTGCTCGAAGAAGAGGGCGATGCGCTGTACGCGGAGAATGTGGGCGCGTTGTTTGCCAATGAAGAACCGGCGATCGAGGTGCTCAAGTGGAAGGAAATCTTCGATGCGCTCGAGAACGCGATCGACGAGTGCGACGATGTCTCGAACGTGCTCGAAAGTATCGCCCTCAAGAACAGCTGATCGATTCGTGGTCTACTTCGTTCTGTTCATCGTCACGATGGCGCTGGCTTTTGACTACATCAACGGCTTCCATGATTCCGCCAACTCCATTGCGACGATCGTTGGCACGCGTGTACTGAGTCCGCTGGCCGCCGTCATCTGGGCGGCAGTGTTCAACTTCTCGGCACTCTTCGTCGTCGGCACGGCGGTGGCAAAGGCGTTCGGCGGTGGCTTCATCGACATGAGCATCGTCGATTCCAATGTGATACTCGGTGGCCTGTTCGGCGCGATCATCTGGAACCTCGTGACCTGGTGGTTCGGCATTCCGTCCAGCTCCTCGCATGCGCTCATTGGCGGCTATGCCGGCGCGGCGGTCGCGAAGGCGGGATTTGGCGCCTTGCTCTGGGGCAAGAAGTGGATTGAGACGCTGTCCTTCATCGTGCTGTCGCCCACCTTCGGCATGCTCGCCGGCTTTGCGCTGATGGTGCTGGTGCTCAACATCTTCCGCCACTCCACGAACTCGCGCGTCGATCGATTCTTCCGCGTCGCGCAGCTCACGAGCTCTGCGTTGCTCTCGCTCGCGCACGGCGGAAACGACGCACAGAAGACGATGGGCATCATTGTTGCACTGCTCGTGTCGTCGAAGGCGCTGTTCGCCGCGCAAACGGGATGGCTGCATTTCTTCTTCGTCGAAGACCTGGGTACGATTCCATTGTGGGTGGAGATTGCCGCCTACACGTGCATTTCGGCGGGCACCCTGTCGGGCGGCTGGCGCATCGTGCACACGATGGGGACGCGCATCACGAAGCTCAAACCGGTCGGCGGTTTCTGCGCGGAAGCTGGTGGCGCGCTCGTTATCCTTACGGCCACCCGATTCGGAATCCCTGTCAGCACAACGCACACCATCACTGGTGCGATCGTCGGCGTCGGTGCGACGAATCGACTCTCCGCGGTGCGCTGGGGGTTAGCAAGCCGTATCGTGTGGGCGTGGGTCATCACCATTCCCGCTGCCGCCATCATGGCCGCAATTTCGTACAAGCTGCTCGCCGTCATCGTTCACTTTTGAGCGGTGGCGGCGATCGTCGCGCACCGTTCCCCGGACACTGCATGGCTCCGTTGTCGTCACTGTCGTTGCCGTATCTGAATCGCGAGTTGAGTTGGCTCGAGTTCAACGCGCGTGTGCTCGAGGAAGCGCTCGATGCTCGCGTACCATTGCTCGAACGGCTCAAATTCCTCGCGATCTTCAGCACTAACCTCGACGAGTTCTACATGGTGCGACTGGCCGGCCTGCGACGAAAAGTCGCCGCCGGTGCGCCGCAGTATCAGCCTGATCCGCTGAGTCCGGCCGACCAGCTCGTCGCGTCACGCGCCCGCGTAGAAGCGCTTCTCGAGCGGCGCCGCGTCGCGTTGCAGGAGCAGTTGCTGCCGGCGCTGGCCGAACATGGCATTCGTCTCGTGCGCATGTCGGAACTCAACGCCGATGAGATGCAGCGAGTGCAGGCGTTCTTCGAGGCCGAAGTGTTTCCGGTGCTGACCCCACTCGCGGTCGATCCTGGACACCCGTTTCCGTACATCTCGAATCTCTCGCTCTCGCTCGCCGTCGAGATCCGCGATCCGGTCAATGGACAGGAGCACTTCGCGCGCGTGAAGGTGCCGCGTTCGCTGCCACGGTGGGTGCCCATCGGCCGACCGCACTGCTTTGTGCCACTTGAGGAACTGATCGGAACGAGTCTGGGGTCGCTGTTCCCGGGGATGGATGTTGTGCGATGGTTCACGTTTCGCATCACCCGCTACTCCGATCTCGACTTGGGGCAGATGGATCAGCCGGAGGATCTGCTCGAGTCGATCGAACAACAGGTCTTTCAGCGCCGATTCGGTGAAGTCGTGCGGCTCGAAGTACAGCGCGGCATGCCGCAGGCGATCCAAGAGTTGCTGCTCGAAGAGCTGGGCGAAAGTGAAACGCAGGCCGTTGCACCGCTTGTCGACGGCGATGTGCACGAGATCGATGATCTGCTCGAGCTGGGCGACCTGATGTCGCTCGCCGCACTCGATATTCCCGAGCTGCACGATCCGCCGTTCACGCCCGTGATTTCGCCCGCGCTACGCGACGGGAGTCGCAACATCTTCGATGCCATTCGCGAACGCGACATTCTCGTCCATCATCCGTACGAGTCATTCTCGTCGTCGGTGGAAGCATTTCTCGAAGTCGCCGCGCACGATCCGCACGTACTCGCGATCAAGATGACGTTGTATCGCACCTCGGGCGACACGGCCTTGGTCCGCGCACTCACCGAGGCCGCCGAACAGGGCAAGCAGGTCGCCGTCTTGATCGAACTGCAGGCACGATTCGACGAGCAAAACAACATCACGTTCGCGCGTACGATGGAGAGCTATGGCATTCACGTCGCGTACGGTTTGCCGGGGCTCAAGACGCACGCCAAGACGGCGCTCGTCGTGCGACGCGATCCGGATGGCATTCGCCGCTACGTCCACATCGGTACCGGCAACTACAACTCGAAGACGGCGCGACACTACACTGACCTCGGACTGTTGACGTGCAATCCGCAGATCGGCGCAGACCTGACCGATTTGTTCAACTCGTTGACGGGCGTGTCGCGTCAGAAGTTCTATCGGAAGCTGCTGGTGGCGCCGGCGAATTTGCGTGAGCGCACGATGGAGCTCATCGAGCGGGAGGCCGAGCACGCACGAGCGGGTCGAGGTGGTCGCATCATCGCGAAAATGAATGCCTTGGTCGATCCGGGCGTCATCAGCGCGCTGTACCTCGCGTCGCAGGATGGCGTCGAAATCGATCTCATTGTACGCGGCATCTGCTGTCTGTTGCCGGGCATGCCGGGCGTGAGTGAGCGAATTCGCGTCATCTCGATCATCGGGCGTTTCCTCGAACACTCGCGCGTGCTGTACGTCGCGAACGGCGGCGTCCCCGAGTATTACCTGGGCTCTGCAGATTGGATGCCGCGGAATCTCGATCGTCGTGTCGAAGTCATGGTGCCGATCGAGGATCGGACGCTTCACAAGCAGATGCACGCACTGCTCGAGGTCTATCTCGACGACAATCGGCAAGCGTGGGAGCTGTCGGGAGACGGCGTGTACCGACGCCGAACGCCGGGTAAGTCTCCGGAGCATGCCTCACAAGCCGTGTTCATCAAGCAAGCGTGGGGACTACGATCACGCGAAAAGACGGTGCCCACGACCACACGCATCGCGCCCCGATCCAAGGGAAACGCACGCACCGAAGGGAAGGGACGCACCGAGCCGGTGCGCGAGAGCTGAGCGGTGGCCGCGTACAACGCTCGCAACAGCTGCGCACCAACTGCGTTATTCGCCGTCGCCTTCCTGAAAATTCACCACGGTGCCGTCTGGTGCGATAATTTCGATCGGCCGGCCGAGGACTTGTTCGAGCAGCGCACGCTTGCGACTCGCGCCCCAGCACTCCAGGCGCAGGTTCATTGAGCCTTCGGCTTCGATCGCGCTGACGCGCACCACCTCCTGCGTCCACCGCACTTTCAAACGCCCGACGGCACTGACGTGGCCGCGGTCAAAGCCATCGGCGAGCCGTAACAGCGCCGAGAGTTTGACGATACGTTCGCGCAGGACGCGGTCGAGCTGGGAGAAGCGACGATGCTTGCGCTTGGGTGTCGAACCGCGATGATACCGCGCGACATGCGCAATCGCGATCTGCTCGGCCGGCGTCATCCCCAACAACTCGGCGTGCGAGATGAGATGGAACGAGTGCTTGTTGTGGTTTTCGTAGTTGATGTGATAGCCCACATCGTGGAGCAGCGCCGCGTCGGACAGAATGCGTCGATCGACCGCGCCCAGGCCCATGCGCGCGGCGAGCGCGTCGAACAGTTGCAGTGCGAGCGTCTGTACCTGCCGCGAGTGCGGTTCCTCATAGTGGCAGCGCTCCGCGAATTCGCGAACCGAACGCTCGCGCGAGGCGCCCGGATCGGCGACGACCGGATTGACGCGCGCGGACTCCAGTAGTAGTCCCTCGCGAATGCCATACGCGGACGTGAGCAGCTCGCGCGGGTCGAAGCGAGAGAGCACTTCGGCGGCGGTCGCTAGTCCGGCGACGATGATGTCTGCACGCGCCGGATTGAGACCGGGCACGCGAGCGCGCTCATCAGGGTCGAGTCGCTGCAGCCAGTCGAGCACATGCTCGAGCTCCACCCGTGACACGCGCGTCGCATGCGTCGAGCGTGCCGTCATGTGCTGCCGATTGAGTACGATGCCGGCGAGGTTGGTGAATGTGCCGCCTGAGCCGATGACGCGCGTCCCGCGCCAATCTTTCACCGGCACCGAGCGGCGGAGTCCGTCGCGCACATGTTCGCGCAGTTCCCGCACGCCTTTCGGTCGCAACGTCGGTGAGAGAAACCGCTCAGTCAGTCGCACCGCACCGAAGGGCAGGGACGCAACGCGTTCGATCAGGCCATCTTTGGCGAGCACGATCTCTAACGATCCGCCGCCGATGTCCATGACGAGTGAACGGCCCGAGCCCAGTTCGAAGTGCGCCTGTGCGCTGCGGAAACAGAGCAACGCTTCCTGATCGCCGCTGAGTACCCGAACCTCGTTTCCCGTTGCCTCCTGCACGCGCGACGTGAATTCGAGCGAATTGCTGGCGTCGCGTACGGCGCTCGTGGCGACGATTTCGATGCGCTCCGCGCCGAGTTGGCGGGCGAGTATAACCATGCGCTGCACTGCAGCGACCGCGGCGTCGAGCGCCGTCTGCCCAAGCGCACCGGTAAGTTCGAGTCCTTCGCCGAGCCGCGGCATCGCCTTCATTTCGTCGACGACGCGGATCTGCCCCGTGCTGGACACATCGGCGACGATCTGTCGGACCGAATTCGACCCGATGTCAATCGCGGCGATGCGGATATCGGCTGCGGGTGGCGCCAGGACGGTTGCGCGTTCGGTCGCGGTCATGCGCGTCTCACGTCGGGGCGCACGGTATCCGCACGCGGCGGGAGCACTCCACCCTGCGCGAGCGCCTCTTGTTCTTCGTCGTAGCGGTGCCGGATCTGCTTCCCTTCGGCCAAGTAGACTGCGTCTTCGCCGATGTTGGTCGCCAGATCTGCGACCCGCTCGAGGTTGCGGCTGACGAGCAAGAGTTCGAGCGACGGAGCAATCGTGCGCGGGTCAGCCATCATGTAGGTCAGCAAAGTGCGAAAGATGCCTTCGTGGAGCGCGTCGACCTGATCGTCGGCTTTGCCAACGGCGCGGCCCAGTGCTCCGTCGCCGCGAATGAACGCGTCGAGTGCGTCGCTGAGCATGGCACGGGCCCGGCGTGCCATATCGGCGATGGCCGGCAACGGCGGAAGGACGGCGCGCGTGTCCACGATGCGCACGGCACTCTGCGCGATGTTGACGGCGTGATCACCGACGCGCTCCAGATCGCTCGAGACTTTGATCGCACCGACGAGAAAGCGGAGATCACGCGCCATCGGTTGCTGCAGCGCGAGCAGAGAAATCGCGTGGTTTTCGGCTTCGACTTCGATGCGGTCGAGATCCTTATCTGCGTCGATGACGGCCTGCGCTTTGTCGCGATCACGCTGCAGCAGGGCTTCTACGGAGAGATCGACGAGCGTTTCGGCGCGTTCGGACATGTCGAGGAGACGTTGTTTGAGCACGCCCAACTCGTCGTGAAAGTGCCGATAGCCACCGCCGTCCACCATCAGCCAAGTCTCCCTGTTATGAATGCTTCCGTACGCGCCTCTCGCGGACTCATGAAGAGTTGCCGCGTGCTGTTCATCTCGACCAGCCGACCGTCGAAGAGGACCGCCGTTTGATCGGAGACGCGTGCCGCCTGATGCAAGTTATGCGTGACGAGGACGATCGTCAGGTCTCGTCGCAATTCGTACAGCAGTTCCTCGATCCGCTGCGTGGCCAGTGGGTCGAGCGCGCTGGTGGGCTCATCGAGCAGTAGCACCTCAGGTTCGTTGGCGAGCGCGCGCGCGATGCAAAGCCGCTGCTGCTGCCCACCAGAGAGAAGCAACGCACTCTCTCGCAGTCGATCCTTGACCTCATCCCAGAGCGTGGCCCGACGCAGTGCCCGCTCGACCATCGCGTCGAGTTCGATGCCGCGCGCAAGGCCGTTGAGCTTCGCGCCGTACGCGACGTTGTCGAAGACCGACTTGGGAAACGGGTTCGAGCGTTGAAATACCATGCCGACCCGTTGCCGTAGCAGGCTCGTATCGATGCCTTGTGCGTACACATCTTCACCGTCGAGCAGCAGACGGCCGGAGCGTCGCGCACCCGGAATGCCGTCATCAAGACGATTCACCGCGCGGAGCAACGTCGTCTTGCCACAGCCGGATGGACCGATCAACGCGGTGACACTGTGGGGCGGTACCGCGAGTGTGACATCGGCGAGTGCCTGCACGGTTCCGAACCACGCCGAGAATCGCTCGATTTCTACATGCCCCGTGCGGTGCGCGCTTTTGGTGGCGGTGTCCGTCATCCAAAACGGCCGGTGACGTAGGCTTCCGTGCGTGGATCGACAGGCGTGGTAAACAGTGTGCGGGTTGGGGCCTGTTCGACGAGTTCGCCGCCGAGCAGAAATGCGGTAGAGTCGGAGACGCGCGCGGCCTGCTGCATGTTGTGCGTAACGATGATGAACGTGACGCTGCCGCGCAGCTCGTAGACGAGTTCTTCGATGCGCTGCGTGCCGAGCGGATCGAGCGACGCGGTGGGCTCGTCGAGCAGCAGCACCTTCGGTCCGACGGCCAGTGCGCGCGCGATGCAGAGCCGCTGTTGCTGTCCACCCGAGAGCCCGAGCGCGCTGTCCCGCAGTCGGTCCTTCACTTCATCCCAGAGGCTCGCTCGACGAAGCGCGTGTTCGACCGCCTCGCGCAAGGCGACACCCGACGATGCGTTGGCCGTTGCGCGCAGACCGGATGCCACGTTGTCGAAAATGCTCAGCGTCGGAAACGGAGCGGGACGTTGAAACACCATCCCCACGTGACGCCGCAAGGCGATGACGTCGACGTTCGGCGCGTAGACCTCGCGCTCGTTGATGCGAATCGATCCAGTGGCGGACGCGCCCGGTGCGCTTTCGTGCAGCCTATTTATGCACCGCAACAACGTTGATTTGCCGCAGCCCGACGGTCCGATGATCGCCGTCACCGCGCCCGCGCGACATTCGAGCGAGACGTTGTGCACCGCGACGCGTGCGCCGTAGCTGGCGACAAGTCCGTCGATCGTCACGGCCGGCGCACGCGATTCCTGCGTCGCGGCGTCACGGATCGCTTCAACTGCCGCGCCGCCGATGGCTGCGAGCGCAGCCATCGGTGAAAGTGACACTCGTATGGTCGCGCGTTCAGGCATCAATCTCGTCCGCCCGAGCACGAGCTCCTTGCAATAGCGATGCGCGGGCGCGCAAAACGGCGCGTGCGAGAAGACTCATCAGCGTGATCAAGACCAGCAAGACCAGCGTGCCAGCCCACGCTTGCGCGCGCCAGTCCGCGTACGGGCTCAACGCGTACGCATAAATCTGTAATGGCAGCGCGGCCATCGGTCGCGTCACGTCGAGCGACCAGTAGGCATTGCCGAAGGCGGTAAACAGCAATGGCGCCGTCTCGCCCGCGGCACGAGCCACCGCGACCAGCGTCGCGGTCACAATCCCCGGCATTGCCGTGCGCAGCACGATCACCAGGGACGTGCGCCACCGTGGAAATCCGAGGGCCAGCGCAGATTCGGCCAACTCGCGCGGCACCAGCTTGACCATCTCCTCGGTTGCGCGCGTCACCAACGGCACGATCAGCAGTCCCAGTGCGATACCGCCGGCCAACCCTGAAAAACGTCCGCTTTGTCGCACGACGAGTTGCCACACGAGAATGCCGAGGACGATGGATGGAAGTCCACTCAGCACATCGGCGACGAAGCGCACACTCTCCGCCAGCCGAGTCTCCCTGCGCTCGGCGACGAATAACCCTGCACCAACGCCGATGGGGACGCCGATGATCGATGCAATCGCGACGAGCAGCATCGTGCCCATGATGGCATTCGCCATCCCTCCACCTGCGACTCCGGCTGGTGACGGCACCTGCGTAAAGAAGTCGGGCGTTAGCGCACGCGCGCCGCCGATCACCAGGTGGGTCAGGATCGCCAGCAGCGGCAACACGGCCATCGCAGCGGCACACCACGTGAGCACCGTCAGGATCGAACCGGTGCGACGACGGCGCACGACAGCACGCGCGCGCAACGCGCTACGCCCTTCGATGGCTTCTGCTGGGAAAGGCATGCGGCCGTCGGAGTTCATCGCGCGAAGTCGAGTCCACGGACGCGCCAGACGAGCCAGCGCGCGAGCATGTTCACGATCAAGGTGATCACGAGCAGCAGTCCAGCCACCGCCATCAATGCCGACAAGTGCGCATCGCTCGATGCTTCGCCGAATTCGTTGGCGAGCAACGATGACATCGTGTATGCTGGATCGAGCAGCGAGCTCGGGATCGCGTGACGATTTCCGATTACCATCGCGACGGCCATGGTCTCGCCGAGCGCTCGACCAAGGCCGAGCATCATGCCGCCAATGAGCCCCGAGCGAGCGTACGGCATTACCGCATCGCGAATGACCTCGAAGCGGGTCGCGCCCAGTGCGAGCGCTGCCTCACGTTGTGCGCGCGGGACCGCGGCCAATACCTCGCGTGCGACGGAGGCGATGTACGGAAGGATCATGATCGAGAGCAGCAGGCTGGCGGCGAGTACGCTCGGGCCATACGCGGCACCGCTAAAGAGGGGGATGCCGCCGAACGCGTGCTGCAGCACTGGCATGACGGTCGAACGCAGCAACGGTACCAACACGAACAGGCCCCATAGTCCGTATACCACGCTTGGAATCGCCGCGAGCAGGTCGACTAAAAAGGCGACCGGCGCGCGCAGTCGAGCAGGGGCGAGCTCCGAGGTGAACACGGCGAGACCCAACGCCAGCGGCGTTGCGATGCACAGCGCCAACAGCGAGGAGAGCAGCGTGCCGACGATTGCCGGCAGCGCGCCGAAGTGTCCGTGTGCGACGTCCCATCGCTTCCCGACGATCAATTCGCTGCCGCTGGACTGAATGGCAGGCCAGGCCGCCACAGCGACCACCGCGGCGATCAGCAGCAGCAGCAGCGGCACGAACGCCGCGCACGCAACGGTGACGCCCCCGTAGATCCGATCCAAGAGCGGCGTCGACGTTGACGAGCCGCGCGCCCAATCGGGTGCTACCGATGGCGCGACGGGTCGGGGCTGGTCGGGGGGCGTGACCGTCGATGACACGGCCACTGATGGGGCACTCATGAGGGAAAGCTAGGAATGGCGGCCAAGTGGCCGTGACACGTCCGGTAACAGGATTGTCACGGCGACGGCTGACGCGCTTTCTCAGGTGCTGGAGCAACAAGCGCGTCGAGCTGCGTGAGCACCGCTGTCGCAGTCTCCGGCGGCAACGCGACATACCCCAGCGACGTCGCCATGTCCCCGCCGGAGACAAGCGCCCAACGCAGGAATTCGACCAGTTGGCGCGTTTTGGTGGCACCGATGGCGTCGGGTGCGAGCAACATCCAGGTGAACGACGAGATCGGATAGGCACGATCGCCAGGCGCATCGACGAGGGAGGCGCGCAGTTCATGCCGTACCGTATCGAGTGGAACACTGGTTGCTGCAGCGGCAATCTCGAATGGCATCGGCGAGATGAACCGTCCGCTGTGATTGCGCACATGGACCACCGGCAAGCGATTCTGTCGCGCGTAGACGACTTCGAGATAGCCGATAGATCCGACCATCTGCTTCACCTGACCGGCCACGCCTTCGTTCCCCTTGCCGCCGATGCCCACTGGCCAGAGCACATCCTTGCCTCGACCCGGGCCCGCCGCCCACGCGGCGCTGACGGACGTGAGATAGTCGCTGAGGATAAAGGACGTGCCGCTGCCGTCGGCACGATGCACAACCAAAATGTCTGTATTGGGCAGCGTCGCGGTCGGGTTCAGCGCAGCGATGCGCAGATCATTCCACTTCGACACGCGCCCGAGGAAAATGTCGGCGATGACGTCGCCGGAGAGATTCAGCGGCGCGCTCAACGACGGCAAGTTGTACGTGATGGCGACCGCGCCCAGCACGGTCGGGATGTGAATGATGCGCATCCCGCCATGCGTCAATTCGGCGTCGCTCATCGGCACGTCGGTGGCGCCGAAATCCACCGTCTTGGCCAACACCTGCCGAATGCCGCCGCCCGACCCGATCGACTGATAGTTGATGCGGACGTTGGTCCGCTGTGCGTAGTCGTTGAACCAGCGCGAGTAGAGCGGATACGGAAACGTTGCGCCTGCGCCGGTCAGATCCACGCGCGCGCCAGTGGCGCCGCCAATGGTCGTGGTGTCTCCGGGCGATTTTGAATCCGCGCGGCCGCTGCATGCAGCGAGCGCGACCGCAGTAGAGCCAAGAAGCAAAAGTCGATTATGAACGCGGACGATGGATCGGAGGCGCATGGTCGAGGATCCGGATGGCGCGTGGGTGACGGCAGCGGTGCCCGCGGGAACGTAGCGGGTCCGGATGACAAAGACACACAACCCCCTGTTGCCACCGGGGCGTCCGCGAGATAATGTCGCGGCAGAATGGCACTGATCGATCCTTCACTCGAACGGCGCGTCGCCTCGACGCCCGCCAGCGATCCGCAAACGCGTGCGGAATCGCTCACGATGGCCGCGCGCGCGCTGCGCGCGGCGGAATACGTGTGCATCCTCACCGGCGCGGGTACGTCCGCCGAGAGTGGCATTCCGACGTTCCGCGACGCGCTCACCGGTCACTGGGCCCGATACTCCGCCGAGGAGCTGGCGACGCCCGAAGCATTCGCCGCAAACCCCGAGCGTGTGTGGGAGTGGTACGCCTCGCGCCGCGCTGCGGTGCGTGCCGCACAACCGAATGCGGCACACACGTCGCTGGCGTTGCTGGCGTCTCGCGTGTCCCACTGCACACTCGTGACGCAAAACGTCGACGACTTGCACCAGCGCGCGGGCAGTCGCAACATCATCGCGCTCCACGGCTCGCTGATGCACGCTCGCTGCAGTGCTGGCTGTCCGGGTGCCATCGAGCTGCGCGAGCAGCGGTTAGCCAGCGAGCTGCCTCGCTGCGCCCACTGTGGCGCACGGCTGCGCCCAGACGTCGTCTGGTTTGGCGAGCCACTGCCGGTGGCCGAATTCGAGACGGCGCGCAACGCCGCGGTCGCGTGCGATGTCTTTCTGTCGGTCGGGACGTCAAATCTCGTGGAGCCTGCCGCCTCGCTGCCGTGGTTGGCCGCGTCACACGGCGCAACGGTGATCGTCGTGAATGCGTCGATGCAGGGTCAGCGCAAAGGCCCCAGCATTCTCCCCATCGAGGGACCCGCGGCCGTGATGTTGCCCCGTCTTATCGAGGAAGCGTTCGCCGGTCGACGGACTCGCCCGCGCTCGTAACACCGGTTCGGCGCAACGTCCCGTCACAACGACTCGTAAAAACGGCGCGTAGGCGTGGCTCCGTGGGCCGTGCGTCGTCTCGCCGCCCCTCGCGCCAACGAATTCTCAGCACGGACGGCGGGTCCACCGGCTTCGACTGGTTATACCTTTAGCCGCAGCGGCTCGCGACGCGTCTCCGGGCGTCGGCGCGTTCCTTCATATCAATTTCGTACGTTTTCATTCGTTCCGAGGCTCTGGATGATCGTTTCTCGTCGGCTGCTCACTGCCGTCTTCGGTATTGCTCCTCTCTTGGCATCGGCGTGCCTTGGCGATGGTACCGCGACCACCGCGCCGACGGCGCCGGTGCCCATCACCGGATTCACGGCGGTGACGGTGAACTCGTCGTCGGTGACGTACACGTTTACGAGCGTGACTGGCGACGGCAGCTATTTGGTGGAGCGCGCAGAGGGAGCAACTGGCGCCTTCGTCACCGACAGTACGATTACCGCGCCGATCTTTGCCGCACCGATCACGGTCACTCGCGCCGGACTCAAGGCCGCAACGGTCTATCGGTATCGCGTCACCTCGCAGCGAGGCACCGTTAACAGCGCGCCATCGGCCGAAACGCTGGTGACGACATTGGCGCTTGGGAACGCCACGGCTGATGTGGCGAACGATATCACGGTCAATCGGACTTTTTATGCCGACACCGTCTACACGCTCAAGGGCTTCATTCACGTCGCCAACGGCGCCACGCTCAATATTCAGCCGGGCACAAAGATTCAAGGCGACTACGCGACGCTCGGCTCGTCGCTGTGGGTGCTGCGCGGCGCGAAGATCAAAGCAGTCGGCACGGCGGACCTGCCAATCGTCTTCACGTCGTCGCGCGCGGCCGGCCAGCGGCAGCCGGGCGATTGGGGCGGCCTGCTCCTCATCGGCAATGCGTCGGACAATCGCAGCGGGACCATCAACGTCGAAGGCTCAGGCTCAGCGGGTTCGGCGTTTACCAGCGGCACGAACTACGCCGTGACGTATACTGGCGGCACCATCGACGCGGACAACTCCGGTACGCTGTCATATGTGCGTGTCGAGTTTGCCGGATTTTCTACCGTCCCCGATCAGGGCTTCAACGCATTCACTTTCGCCGCTGTCGGATCGGGCACACGGGTGTCCTACGTCGAAGCGATCGCTGGCCTGAACGATTCGTACAAGTTTTTCGGTGGTGGCTTCGATCTCGATCACGTGGTCGCGTTCGAGTCCGCCGATGACATGTTCGACATGACGGAAGGGTTTAGTGGGCGGTTGCAATACCTGATCGGCTACAACTCCGTGCCGCTCGTCGGGCGCACCGGTGCAGGGTTCGTGTCCGCCGATGTGCAGGGGATCGAGAGCGATGGCTGCACGGGGACCGGGTGCGATCTCGGTTTCGCGTCAACGCCATACACAATTCCGCTCGTCGCCAACTTCACGCTGATCGGCTGTGGGTCGACGATCTGTTCCGGCGCCGGCGGCGGATACGGATTGATGCTGCGTCGCGGTACCGGGGGACTCTTCGTCAACGGCCTGCTCGGGCGTTGGGCGCGCGGCGGCATCTCGCTCCGCGATAGTCTCACCTACGTGCGCGCCGGGAGCACGATCGTTCCGGATATCGCCGCGTCAGATCTGCTGATCAGCAACAGCTACTTCGTCGAGACGCCGTCGGTCTTCCAGGCAGTGACGACTGTCGGTGCCGCGATCGGGCAATACGCGCTCGATCTGCCACTCAATAACCTGTCCTTGCTGCCGACGACGACCACAACGGCAAGCCTCCTCACGTTGCTGCCCGCAGCAGGCGCGACACCAGCCAACATCGCGGCGTTCGACTTCACGCCGACCACCAGC
The DNA here is from genome assembly GCA_038319245.1 of Gemmatimonadales bacterium. GTDB lineage: Bacteria > Gemmatimonadota > Gemmatimonadetes > Gemmatimonadales > Gemmatimonadaceae > Gemmatimonas. The sequence continues at coordinate 10,321 of JBBQDB010000036.1, read as the reverse complement.
GCCTCGCTCTCTGCTGGCGCGTTGGCGTCGTTCACCGGTCGTTTAGCGGCCAAGGGTGGATCGGTCGTGACCGGGACCTCGTACGTCGGCGCGGTGGCGCCTGGCGGCGCGAAGTGGTGGCAGGGCTGGTCGATCTACACGCGCAACTAAACCCGAGTACGTCATTGCACCGAGGTAGTGAGCCAGAAACTACGCCGCGTCTATCTCCGTCGACGCGGCGAGCGGCACCCACGCCGCAATCACAGTGCCGACTCCCGGCTCGCTCTCCGCTTTGACACGACCGCCGTGAGCCTCGGCGAGATGGCGCACGATGGCCAGCCCGAGACCGGTGCCGCCGGCCTCGCGGGAACGCCCCGGATCGGCGCGATAAAACCGTTCGAAGATGCGGGGCAAATGTTCGGCGCTGATCCCGATGCCGGTGTCGCGCACGCCGAACCACGTACCGCCGTCTTCAACTGACGAGAACACAACGACCTCGCCGCTCAGCGTGTGCCGCAGCGCATTCTCGGTCAGGTTGCTGAGAATCTGTCGCGCCGCCGTCGAATCGCAGTAGATCGTCTGGGCATTGACCGCGACGTCGACCCGCAGTGCGACCCCCTTGGCGCGTGCCGCATCCTGCATCGGCGATACGAGTTCCGCCGCGAGCGCCGCAACATCGAGCTCGACAGGGTTGGGTAACCACCCGCCAGACTCGATGCGTGAGAGGTCGAGCAAATCGTCGACAATGCGCTGCATGCGTCGCACGTTGCCGGCGACCATACCGAGAAATTGCTTGCGCAGCGGCTCGGGGAGCTCGTCGTCTTCCATCGTTTCGACAAAGCCGCTGATCACCGTCAGCGGTGTGCGCAACTCATGTGACACGTTGGCGACGAAATCGCGTCGCACCGCTTCAAGGCGACGAAACGGCGTCAGGTCGTAAAGCGCGAGAATGGCACCGCCGGCAGGCAAGGGTCGCGCCGTCAGCGACAACGTGCGGTCGTCGACGCGCACCTCGCCGGGCGACGCATCGGTACCGGCCAGTACCGACGCGAGTGCTTCGCGCAGCGTGCGGTCACGCGGCAGATATTCGGCTGGAAACGGAACCGGCTCCCGTATCCGCAGCAGTTGGCGCGCGGTCTCATTCATCCTAACCACCCGTTGCCGAGCATCGACGGCGATCACGCCTTCGTTGAGCGATTCGGTAAGCGCGACCAGCAATTCCTCCTCGGCCTGCAGCGCTTGCACGCGCCCATCGAGCTGTTCCGCGAGGCGGCGCAGGGCATCCGCGAGATCGCCAACCTCGCCGGCGCCAACGAGCGTCGGACGACGCGTCAGGTCACCAGCCGCGAGTGCGCGAGCGACATCGCGGAGCTCTTCGATCGGGCGCGCGACCGGTCGCGATAATACGCGCGCGAACGCAACGCCGATCAGGATGACCGCGACGCCTGCGACGATGATGTCACGGCGTAGGTCAGCGAGAAATACATCGCTTGAAGGCGCGATGGCACCAGCACCGTCAGCGCGAACACGTTCCGTGACTCGGCGTTCGACCGCGAAGAGGACCGTTGCGACCAACAGGGTGGCGACAACGATCGTGTTGAGAACCAGCCGTTGCGTGAGTCGCAACGCGGGCCGCGACTCGGCTCAGCCGCCGCGCGGGGAGGCCGCGCGGAGACGGTAGCCGAAACCACGTACGGTTTCGATCAAATCGCCTGCTGCACCAAGTTTGGTGCGCAGCCGTTGGATATGCATGTCGACCGTACGCGTCTGAATGTCTGGCGCTGCTTCCCACACCGTTTCCAGCAGATGACCGCGACCCTGCACGCGCCCGCGACGTTCGGCGAGCGTGAGCAGCAATTTGAATTCCGTCGGCGTCAGATCAACGGCGCGGTCGTCCACCACGACCGTCATCGCCGCGCGATCGATGCGCATGGCGCCGATTGCAAAACTGTCGGAGCTGGTCGTCGGCGCGGTGCTGGAGCGCCGCAGAATCGCGCCCACGCGCAACACCAGTTCCTGCGGGCTGAACGGCTTCGTGAGGTAATCGTCCGCGCCGAGCGAGAGGCCGCGGATGCGATCAGGCTCTTCGCGGCGCGCAGTCAGCATGAGGACGGCGACGTCACGCGTCGCATCGTCGCCGCGCAACTGTTCGAGTACATCAAAGCCGGACATACCCGGCAACATCAGGTCGAGGACGATCAGCGACGGACGTTCGCGTCGCGCCATATCGAGCGCGTCCTGGCCAGACGCGGCCGTCGAGATCCGGTAGCCCGTCTTGGCCAGATGATAGGTGACCAACGCGACAATTTCCGGCTCGTCGTCGACGACGAGGATGCGATCAGCGGACGGCGGGGCCTGGATCATGCAGAGGTAAGATCGGCGGCAGAAGGAAGATACGCAGGTGTCCGCGCAGCGTTTCGCGCCAACACCCGCCGTTGAATCTTTGCGACGATCATCTCGATGGCGACCAAGTTGCTGCCGCCACGCGGAACGATCACATCGGCGTAACGTTTGCTCGGTTCGACAAACTGCAAATGCATCGGCTGCACCGTCGTCAGATACTGCTCCAACACGGATTCGAGCGAGCGCCCGCGCACCGTCGTGTCGCGTCGGATGCGTCGAATCAGTCGAATGTCCGCATCGGCGTCCACAAACACCTTCACATCGCAGAGGTCACGCACGTTCGCGTCCGCGAGCAACAGAATACCGTCCAACACCACCACGTCGGCGGATTCGATGCGGCGTGTGCGCGCACTGCGGGAGTGTGTGGCGAACTCGTAGACCGGTGTTTCGACCGTTTCTCCGCGCCCCAACGCCTGCAGATGTGCGCACAGCAACTCCACGTCGAGCGCGTCTGGGTGATCCCAGTTGACGCGCTGTAGCTGCGTCATGCTCAGATGCCGAAAATCGTGGTAGTACGCGTCCATCTCCAGAAACGCCACCGATGATTTCGGTAACGCCTCCGCGACTTTGCGCGCGACCGTCGACTTTCCCGATCCCGTCCCGCCGGCGATCCCGATAATCAACGGTTTCATGAGCGAACGTCCCGATTCAACCACGACACGATGAGTACCCTCGCAGTGTGTCGTGTCTGCCATGCCACGACGGTGTAACGGCTACGTATCGGCCACGGGCGTCGGGGGACGTCGCGCCTACTGCGAAGAAGTTGGTTGGGCGCGGCAACCGCCGCTACCATTCCCCTATGACACGATCTGTAGAACGGGAGGGGAGACGCGCGCTGTTCAGGCTCGTGCTCGCCGGCGCGGTCCATATCGCACCCGCGTATGTCCAAGCACAGCGCATACCAAACGACGGCGGGAAGCAGCCGCGGCAGGAGCTGGTGATCGCCGCGACGACGGACGTGCATGGGCGGATCCGCGCGTGGGATTACTACGCGAATGCTGCCGATCCGACGCACAGTCTGGCCAGCGCGGCCACCATTGTCGATTCGCTGCGTCGAGCGCATCCACAGCAGCTGCTGTTGGTCGATGCGGGTGACTTGCTGCAGGGTAATCCACTCACCTATGTCGCGGCCAAGGTCTCGCACCCGGTCGTGCATCCGGTTATCGCGGCGATGAACGTGATGCGCTACGACGCGGCCGTCGTCGGCAACCACGAATTCAACTACGGCGTTCCGGCGCTTAAGACAGCGATCGCTCAGGCCGCGTTTCCTTTTCTCGCGGCCAACGTGCACGTCACGTCGGGTCCGTCTTTTTCGGTTCCGTTCACCGTCGTCCAGCGCGGTGCGGTGAAGATCGGTATCGTCGGCGCCACCACGCCCGGCGCGATGGTGTGGGATCGTGACAACCTGCGTGAGGCGCACGTCACCATCACCGATATCGTGCCGGCGGTCCGACAGGCGGTCGCTGATGCGCGGGCACGTGGCGCCGACGTCATTGTGGTGCTGCTGCACTCGGGGCTCAGTGAAAGCGCGAGCTATGATACGAGCGCGACGTCCACGCGGAGCGCGCTCCCATCGGAGAACGTTGCTGCGCGCGTGGCCCGCGAGGTGAATGGGATCGACTTGGTCGTCTACGGGCACTCGCACAAGGAACTCGTCGACTCGACAATCAACGGCGCGCTGCTCATCCAGCCGCGTAATTGGGCCGCGACGGTCGGTGTGGCCACGCTCACGATGCAACGCGTCGACAAACGCTGGTGTGTGGTCTCTCATCGCGGGCAGGCGATTACTACCGCGGGTCACGCTGAATCGCCCGACGTGCTGTCTGCGAGTACCGGCTCGCATCGCGCGACGATTGCTTGGGCGAACGCGCCATCCGGACGCACCGCCGTCGCTTGGCACGCCGACAGCGCGCGCGTCACCGACCAGCCGATCACCGACCTCGTCAACGAAGTGATGCGTCGCGAGAGCGGCGCTGATCTGGCCGCCACGGCCGTGTTCTCGCTCGATGCCTCGCTCGACAGCGGGAGCATCACGCGCGCACAGATTGCTCGGCTCTATCCATACGACAACACGCTCCGCGCTGTTCGCATCTCCGGCGCGCAACTGCGTGCCTTTCTCGAGCACGCGAGCCGCTATTACCGCACGCTCGGCCCGGACGGACATGCGCCGACTGGTGGCCTCATCGATCCATCGGTGCCCGGATTTAATTTCGATGTGCTCGCCGGCGCAGACTACACGATTGATCTGACCAAGCCGGTTGGCGCTCGTATCACACGGTTACTGGTCAACGGGCGTGCAGTGGCGCCAACCGATTCGTTCACGCTCGCGCTCAACAACTATCGGCAGGGCGGAGGCGGCGGCTACGCAATGTTGGCGGGAGCGCCAATCGTGTACGAGAAGGACATCGACATCCGGCAACTCGTGCTCGATGAGGTGACCCGCGCCAGCGCCGGCGGCGCCGTACTCGACCCGGCGCGTTATGCCGCGCGCAATTGGCGGATTGAGCCGGACGCCGCGGTTTCGATCGCGTACGAAGAACAACGCGCACTCCGCGCGTCCGAGGCCGCAGGAGGGCCTCCGCGCGTTGTTCCGCCAACCAAACGCCCGAGCGCTGACAGCACGCATCCACCCACTGCGGCAGGATCTCCGCGGCGGCCGCGGTCACGCTGACGCCCGCTCGGCCGTCGGACGAATCACCCTACCTCCCTGCGCCGCGGCTCGTCGGTTGATAAGGTTCAATGGTGCCGGAGTGGTCGGACGCCCCGCCGGTGCGGCGCGCCGAGACGCTGCCATTGGCGTCCTTGATGCGATGCTCCTCCTGTCCCCGGTGCCGTTGCCCATTTTGAGAGACATCCTGCTGCACATTTTGACGTACACACTGCCGTCTCATGCCCGAACCTGAAGAAATCCGCGTGTTCGTCAACGAACGCGGTGTCTCGGTCCCACCTGACGCATCCGCACTCGACGCGGTCCGCGCGCTCTTTCCTGAGCAGGCCGATGCGGTCGCGGCCGGCACGTCGCGGCTGACCGACAGCCGCGGCTTGCCGATTGATATCGATGTCCCGTTGCACGGTGGCGCGATCTTTCGTGTGCTCCCGGTGCGCGACCGCGCGGACGCGGCCGAATGACAGCGATCGCTTTGCCGTTGTCTGCGGCGTTCACCGAAATCGTGCAGCGCATGCCTAAAGCCGAGCTGCACTGTCATCTCGATGGCTCGCTGCGCCCGTCGACGCTGCATGCCCTCTCGCTTGCGCAAGAGATTGCGCTGCCGGTGAGTTCCGTGTCGGCACTCGGCGATTGGATGCGCGTTGACGATGCGCGAAATCTCGCGGACTACCTCGCACGATTCGATGTCAGCCTCGCGGTGATGCAGGATGCGGCGTCGCTCGAACGCATCGCGCACGAACTCGTACTCGACGCCGCGCTCGATGGGGTGCGCTACCTCGAGGTGCGATTCTGTCCCGCGCTGCACACCCGTGGCTCGCTCGCGGTCGATGAGGTGATGCGTGCCGTACTGCGTGGCCTCGCGCGCGGTGAACGCGAGTCAGGGACGCTGGCCCGTGTGATTGTCTGTGCATTGCGCAGCTTGCCCACGCCGCACTCGCTGGAGATGGCAGAGATCGCGGTGGCGTTTCGCGGTAATGGCGTTGTCGCGTTCGATCTGGCCGGCGGGGAGCCTGGCAATCCCGCAAGCGCGCATCACGCGGCGTTTCAGTATGCGCGAATGCACGACCTGTCGGTGACAGTGCATGCGGGTGAGGGTGACGGTGCGCACTCCATTCGCGAAGCTGTACATCTCTGCGGCGCCGATCGCATCGGCCACGGCACGCGCCTGTTCGAAGACGCGTCGCTTGAGGCCTACATCGTCGACCATCAGATTCCGCTCGAACTCTGTCCGACCAGCAACGTACAGACGCGCGTCACGCAGTCGTTCGCCGAGCATCAGCTCGCACGCTACCGGGAACTTGGCGCCGTCGTCACGATCAATACGGACAATCGGCTCATGAGCGGTGTCACGCTCACCGACGAGTATCTCCAGTGTGCGATGCACTTGGGCTATGGCTTCGACGTGCTCGCCGAGCTGTCGCTGGCCGCATTCGACGCCGCGTTTTTGCCGTTCGCCGCGCGTCGACAGCTGCGGGAATCGGCAGCGCGCGAGATTGGGCTGCTGCGCAACGATGCCTCGTCGCTGTCGATGTTCGAGGAGTCGCCGTCGTGAGTGGCGTCTTCGTCACCACCTCGTTCGAGGCGCGGCAGACTGCGATCGGACCAACCCAAGCGCGTATTGCCGCTGACTACATCCGGCAGCGCGTCGCGCTCGCGCAGAACGGAACCGCGATGGCGACGCCGGTGTGCGGCATCGTCCTCGGTTCTGGCTTGGGCGGACTGGCAAGCAAGATCGACCACGCGATCCGTATCCCGTTTTCGCATGTCCCCGGATTTCCCACGGCAACCGTTGCTGGCCATGCCGGACAATTGATTGTTGGCGCGCTCGCGGGACGGCCGGTCGTCGCGATGGCCGGTCGATTCCACATGTACGAGGGGCATGACGCGGCACTCGCGGCGTTCCCGGCGCGCGTCATGCACGCCCTCGGCGCCATGGTCTACATCGCATCGAATGCCGCCGGTGGCGTGCGACGTACGCTGCAGCCCGGCGATCTGATGGTTATCGCCGACCATCTCAACTTGATGTACCGCAACCCGCTCATCGGACCCACGCAGCCGGGCGACGAACGTTTCCCCGATATGTCCGAGCCCTATGACCGCGACCTCCGCGCGTTGCTCCACGCGTCAGCGCAGGCAACCGGGACTACGCTGCAGGATGGTGTGTATTGCGGTCTCCTTGGCCCGACATACGAGACCCCGGCCGAGGTGCGGATGCTCGAACGGCTTGGTGTCGACGCGGTTGGGATGAGCACGGTGCCCGAAGTCATCGCCGCACGCGCGATCGGCATGCGCGTGGCTGCCGTCTCTTGCATCACCAACAAGGCGGCTGGTCTTTCGCTCGAACCGCTGGCGCACGACGACGTGATGGCCATCGGTCAGTCGGTCGCGTCGCGCTTCGAAGCGTTGATTGGCGAATTCGTGCGTCGGCTGCCGTAACCACAGTCCACACTCTCTGGGACGCGCGTGAAGCTCCTGACCCTCGCTCGTGACCTGCAGCGTCGCAAAGCGCGTGAGCGCCACCAGCGCTTTGTCGCGGAAGGGGTGCGCACCGTCGAGACGTTGCTGGAATCGTCGCTCGACGTCGTCGGCGTGTTGGCGACTGCCGCGCTCGCGGCGGACGCACGCGGGGCGACGCTGCTCGCGGCTGCGGAACGTCGCGGCATTCCGGTGCACGAACTGTCGGATAAGGACCTCGAAAGCGCTGCGGATACCGAGTCGCCCCAAGGCGTCATCGCCGTGGCGGCAATGCCCACGCGAACGCTGGATACCCCGCCCACGACAGCACGATTTCTCGTGCTCGATGCGCTCCAAGATCCCGGAAATGTGGGCACGGTGATTCGAACCGCAGCGGCGCTTGGCGTCACGGCGACGCTGGCTTTACCGGGAACCGTTGACCTCTGGAACGCTAAGGTCGTCCGTAGCACGATGGGCGCGTTGTTCCTGCATCCGGCGATGCCCGCCACCTGGGAGGCGGTCTGTGCGTATCTGGACGCGCATGTGATCCCGCTCTGGGTCGCGGACACCGACGGCGAACCGCTGGACGGTCGGGAATCACAAGTAGTACCCGAGCGGCTGGCGCTGGCAGTGAGCAACGAAGGAGCGGGATTGTCGTCGCACGTGGCCGAGCGGGCTGCGCGTCGAGTGGCGATTCGGATGGCGCCGGAGGCAGAGTCGCTGAATGTGGCGGTGGCGGCCGGCATCCTCTTGCACGCTCTGCGTCCGACCTGATTGCGGTGCGCGGTTCGGCTCGGTCGCCGACCGAGTGCCGCGCCTCTCAATCGCACACCATGCCTCCACTGACCGTCGAATTGACCGCACTGCTGCTGGGCTCCGTGTTTTTCCTCGGAGCGTCGATGGGTTCATTTCTCAACGTGTGCATCGCACGGTGGCCGGTGGACTTGAGTGTGGTCAAGCCGCGCTCGCGTTGCCCGCGCTGCGAGCGGCCGATTGCGTGGCACGAGAACATTCCGGTGCTCAGCTGGCTGTTGCTGCGCGGCAAGTGTCGCGGCTGTCAGCTCCCCATTTCGATGCAATATCCCGCCGTCGAACTGCTGGTCGCGTTCGGCTGGGTTGCTTCTGTGCTGGCCTTCGGCGTGACGTTCGAAGCGCTCCGCATCGCGGTATTCGGGACGATTCTGTTCGGCATCGCCGTCACAGACGCGAAGCACTATCTGATCCCCGACGGCTTCACGATCACCGGTCTCGTGCTCGTGTTGGCCGCGGCGATCGGCAACCTCTTCGTTGGCGAGACGTCCGCGTTTGCGTCACCGTGGCAAGCGTTTCTCGGCGCGTGCGTCGGCGCGGGGGCCATCACGATCATCGGCTGGCTCGCGGAGATCGCGATGAAACGTGAAGCGATGGGCTTTGGCGACACCACGCTGATGGCCGTGGTTGGAGCGGCGTTGGGGCCTGAGCGCGCGTTACTGACGATACTGGGTGGTGCGTTTGTCGGCGCGACGTTCTTCCTGTTTGTGGTTGGACCGGTGATTTGGCTGCGGGCCAAACGCGCCGGCACCGAGTTTGCATTTCCCGACGTGCCATTCGGTGTATTCCTTGCGCCTGCTGCGATGCTGGCCTTGCTTTGGGGAGATGCACTCATCGCGTGGTACATGCAGCGCGCGTTCCCGACCTGACCGACATTTTTCTGACTTCACTGTTCTCTTCAGTTTTGCGTCATACATCGCGCGCGTGCCACACCTCGCGCGCCTCTCGGCGATCGTTAGCGCCGCAGCTTCCGCGAGCGGTGCGATGGGCGGTGATGATGCTACCGTTGCTCGCCGCGTGCGGAGATCGCGCGGCGAAGACCAGCGACGGCCCGTACGCCGATGTCGTCGCGAAGGTCGTGCCCAAGCTCGAAGCGCAACTCGGACTCAAATTCAAGACACCGCCCAAGCTCGAGAAAAAGTCGCGCGCTGATGTCGCGAGGTTTCTTATGGCGCAGCTGACCAGTCCTCGCGCCAAAGATCAATTGGCCGGGCAGCAGGGCGCGTATCGCGTGCTTGGCCTGTTGCCGGATACGCTCGATCTGGGCGCGTTGCTCCAGCGATTGCTCGAAGAACAGGTCATCGGCTTCTACGATCCCGCGACCAAGGTGCTCTACGTCGTAGACGGCGCGCCCAAGGCCTTGCTCGACCAGACCATCTCGCACGAACTGGTGCACGCGCTGCAGGACCAGTACGTGAAGGTCGACAGCATTCAGGGCGCAGTCGACAATGCGGATCGACAAGCGGCCGCTCAGGCGATTCTCGAAGGGCAGGCGGTCTTCGAGCAGTTGCGGCTCGATCCGAGCGCTGGCCCCATGCTCAAGATGCCCGGTGGCTGGGATCGCATTCGCGACGTCATTCGCGACGGACAGACGGGCATGCCGGTGTTCGCATCGGCGCCGCGTGCCGTACGCGAAGGCTTGCTCTTCCCGTATCTCGGCGGTGCGGATTTCGTGCGTCGTTTCATCGAGAAGCGGAGCGAACGCGAGCTGCTCACCGACCTGCCCGTTTCCACGAAGCAGATCCTCAACGACGCGGCGTACTTCACCGCAGACAAGAGCTCGCGCGACACCCCGACCGATGTCACCTTGCCCGCTCCGTCGGTGGGCAAGGTCACGTACACGAACACGTTCGGGGAATTCGAAGCGCGCCTGATTCTCGTCCAGCATCTCAAGGACGAAGCCGTGGCGCGTCGCGGCGCCAGCGGTATCGACGGCGATCGGTATGCGCTCATCAACACGCCGCAAGGCGATGCGTTGGCGTGGGCCAGTGTGTGGGACACGCCGGT